>JAZRPS010000016.1:0-19363 GCA_045649345.1 Candidatus Enterousia sp.
GGTGGTGGTAATGGTCACTCTAAGGGCCACGAACCGGTATCACGTACAGGTATTCCAGCCAAGGGATATCGTACCCGTAGCAATAAACGTACTGCTAAGATGATTATTCGCAGCAGACATTTGGCGAAAAAGAAATAATAAGTAAAAAACGGAGTAAATGATGTCTCGTTCAGTATGGAAAGGTCCTTATGTTCATCCTTCTGTTTTGAAGAAAACAGCCAAGGCAATTGAAACAGATGACCGTAAACCAATTAAAACTTGGTCTCGTGGTAGCACAATTATACCACAGATGGTTGGGTTGACATTTGAAGTACACAATGGTAATAAATTCATTCCTGTGTCTATCGTAGAAGATATGATTGGTCACAAGTTGGGTGAATTTGCGCCAACACGTACATTTAAAGGTCATGCCGCTAACAAGAAAGCCGCAGCAGGCAAAAAATAATATAGGGTAAGTAGTTATGACAACGACAAGATATGGAATTAAAGAAAATCAGGCACGCGCATTTAATAAAATGATTCGCGTTAGCCATCAGAAGCTGAATCTGGTATGCGACTTGGTTCGTGGTTTGCCAGTAGAACGCGCTGTTGATGTCTTGAAATTTTCAAAGAAACGCGTTGCTGGCGAAGTGCTGAAAACTTTGTTGTCTGCGGTTGCAAATGCAGAACACAACAAAAAGTTGCCAGTTGATACTTTATTCGTCAAAGAAATTTGGTGTGGTAAAGCATTGACAATGAAGCGTATTATGCCAGGACCACGTGGCAGTGCACGTCCAATTTTGAAACCTTTCTCAAATTTGACAATCGTTTTGGAATCAGGCGCAGCACCTTCTAAGAAAAAGTCAAAAAAAGAAGCAACAAAATAATAAAGTCGTGATGGGGCGGTATGGAATGAAAATTCCTGAATAAAGCGAAGGCTTCAAGAACGCCCCATTGCTAAGTCAAAGGAAAAAAGAAATGGGACAGAAAGTATCACCAATTTCATTGCGTGAATTTATCAATAAGATTACAGATTCACGTTGGATTGCGAATAAAAAAGAATACGGTGCAAAATTGGCCGAAGATATCAAAATTCGCAAATTTATTGAAAAGAAATTAAAGAAAGCCGGTTTGGCCAAGGTTGTTATTGAACGCTTTGCCAAAAAGGTTGTCGTGACTATTCATACTAGCAGACCTGGTATGATTATTGGTAAGAACGGTGCAGATATCGAAGCATTGCGTAATGATATCAAAAAACTGGTTAAGAATGACGAGGTTGTCGTAAATATTTACGAAGTTCGCCGTCCTGACCTGAATGCGCAGTTGGTTGCGCAGAATATCGCACAGCAAATCGAAGGTCGTGTTTCTTTTAAACGCGCGATGAAAAAAGCTGTGCAGAATGCTCAGAAAGCAGGCGCACAGGGTATCAAAGTTATGTGCTCTGGTCGTTTGAATGGTGCCGAAATCGCACGTAGCGAACAAATCCGCGAAGGTCGTATCCCATTGCATACATTGCGTGCAGATATTGACTATGCGTCAATTCAGGCGAAAACAACATATGGTGTTATCGGTGTAAAAGTTTGGATTTATACTGGTGATGTTGTTAATAAAGATAAATTGGCTTCTGAAATGGCGCGTCCGACAGAATATGCCGGCAGCAGCGAAAGAAAGCACAAATAATAATTTAACAATTATTAAATTGAAGGATTTGTATTATGTTAATGCCAAAGAAAACAAAATTTCGCAAACAGCACAAAGGCCGTATTCACGGTGTTGCGAAAGGTGGCAGTGAATTAGCATTTGGTTCTTTTGGATTGAAGGCTATGTCACCAGAACGTGTAACAGCGCGTCAAATCGAAGCAGCGCGTCGTGCAATCACACGTCATATGCGTCGTATGGGTAAATTGTGGATTCGTATCTTCCCAGACGTTCCTGTTACCAAGAAACCAGCCGAAGTTCGTATGGGTAAAGGTAAGGGCGCTGTTGAATACTGGATTTGCCGTGTTAAACCAGGACGTATTATGTTCGAATTGGACGGTGTAAAACCAGAAGTTGCATACGAAGCGTTCGCATTGGCGGCGGCAAAACTGCCAGTCAAAACAAAAGTTGTTGAACGTAAAGTTAACTAATTAAATTGCAATCCTGGGCGAAAGCCCAGAATAAGCAAAAAAGGTAGCTAAAATGGCAGAAAAGAAAGTTGAAAACGAATTGACGACAGAAGCATTGGAAAGTAAATTGGCTGATTTGAAAAAAGAACAAATGAACCAACGCTTTCAACATGCAGCAGGTCAGATGCCAAAAACACATGTTATGCGTCAGACCCGTCGTGAAATTGCACGTGTAAAGACAAAACTGAACGCGGCAAAAAAATAATGATGAATTGCTGATTTTTGTTGAGATTTCTAAAAATTTAGGTATCATAGGCAGGGTCAGAAAAATAAAAACAAGGATTTAATCCGTGGGTTTTGCGCAAAAAATACGTAAAATCCGTGGGTTAAGCAACAGTATAAGGGATAGAAGTTATGCCAAGACGTATACTGCAAGGAACAGTTACAAGTACAGCAAACGACAAAACTGTCGTTGTAGAAGTGGAACGTCGTTTCCGTCATCCGCTGTATGGTAAGTTCGTGAAGCAGAATAAAAAGTACAAAGCGCACGATGAAAACAACGAATATAAAGTTGGTGAAATCGTTGCAATTGAAGAACATCGTCCAATCTCTAAGACAAAGTCTTGGGTTGTAAAGGGACGCGTTGGTGTTTCCAAAGACGGTGCAGTAGAAGTAGTTGACTAATAATCAACAGGTTCTTTGAGGTCGGTTCGGGAATAATAAGGCGACAGTCGGAACCTATAACAAAGCGGTTGGGGATTGCCCGACTTGCAGGAAAAGGATTAAAGTTATGATTCAAAATGAAACAGTTATGACAGTTGCAGATAACAGTGGTGCACGTAAAGCAATGTGCATCAAGGTTTTGGGCGGTTCACATCGTCGTTATGCAACCGTTGGCGACAAAATCGTTGTTGCTATTAAAGAAGCCATTCCACGTGGTAAAGTTCAAAAAGGTACAGTACAGCGTGCAATTATCGTTCGTACAAAGTTTCCAGTAAAACGTCCAGACGGTTCTATTATTCGTTTTGACGATAATGCGGTTGTTTTGATTAACAAGAACAACTTTGAACCAATTGGAACACGTATCTTTGGGCCGATTGCCCGTGAAGTTCGTCGTAAATACGATGTTCAGAAAATCGTGTCTTTGGCACCGGAAGTAATCTAAAAATAACATAGAAGGTTATATCATGAAAATCAAAAAAGGCGACGAAGTCGTAGTTATTTCGGGAAAATACAAAGGCGTCAAAGGCAAAGTGCTGGAAGCACGCCCAGCAGAATCCCGTGTAGTTGTTGAAGGTGTTAATCGCCGTAAATGGCACATCAAACCAACACAAGAACAGCCAGGTCATATTATTGATCGCGAAGCGCCAGTTCATGTATCCAACGTTGCATTGGTTGATCCAAAAACCAAGAAAGCAACACGCGTTGGCTATGAAATGAAAGATGGTAAGAAAGTTCGCGTTGCAAAAAAATCTGGTGCGGAAATATAAGATTTAGGTGAATTGTTGCCCGCTGTTACGGGGACACAACAAAAGGAAAAAAGAAATGCAAAGCAGATTGCGTGAAATTTATGAAAAAGAAATTGTGCCAGAATTGGTAAAAGAATTTGGGTACAAAAATGCGTTGGCAGTTCCAAAACTGACCAAGATTGTTTTGAACATGGGCGTTGGTGCGGCTGTTTCTGATAAAAAGAAATTGGATGCAGCGGTTGCTGATTTGACAGCGATTGCGGCACAAAAGTCTGTTGTCACACGTGCAAAAAAATCAATTGCAACATATCGTTTGCGTGAAGGTCAGCCGATTGGTACAAAAGTGACCTTGCGTGGTAAAAGAATGTATGATTTCTTGGATAAACTGATTACAGTTGCATTGCCACGTGTAAAAGACTTCCGTGGTCTGTCAAAGTCAAAGTTCGATGGTCGTGGTAATTATGCATTCGGTATCAAAGAACATTTAATATTCCCAGAAATTTCTGTTGATAAAATCGATGCTATCCGTGGTATGGATATCGTCATTGCAACAACAGCAAAAACAGATGACGAAGCACGTGCATTGCTGTCTAAAATCGGCTTGCCATTGGTTTTGAAATAATTAAAAAAGGTTGAAAGAAAATGGCTAAATTAGCGTTAATCAATAAACAACATAAACGTGAAAAGCTGGTTGCGCAGTATGCAAAAAAGCGTGAAACAATCAAGGCAAAAATGTCTGTTGATGCGACACCAGAAGAAAGAATTGATGCAATGAAGAAGTTGGCAAAATTGCCACGTAATGCAAACCCAACACGTTTGCGCAATCGTTGCAGTGTGACAGGTCGTTCACGTGGTTTCTCGCGTTTGTTCGGTCTGTGTCGTCAGCAGGTTCGTACGTTGGCAAGTGAAGGTAAATTGCCAGGTGTACGTAAGTCTAGCTGGTAAAATAAGAAGAACCCAACTGTGGACAATGCAGTTGTAGAAAACAGTGCAGGGCGTTTGCCCTGCGATGTCAAGGAGTAAAAAAGATGTCACTATCACACCCAATCGGCGATATGATTACTCGCATTCGTAATGGTCAAAATGCAGGTAAAGAAACAATCGTCGTTCCAAACAGCAAATTGCGTGCGGCAGTTTTGGCTGTATTAAAAGAAGAAGGTTTTATTACTGATTTCCGTAAAGAACAGATTGATGAACATCGTTCAAATCTGGTTGTTGAGTTAAAGTATGTTGGCGGAAACGGTGCAATCCAAGAAATTTCAGTTGTATCTAAGCCAGGTCGCCGTGTTTATTCAGGCAGTGCAAAAATGCCAAAGGTTTTGAATGGTTTGGGTATTGCGATTGTTTCTACACCAAATGGCGTTATGACTGATCACAAAGCGCGCTTGATGAATGTCGGTGGCGAAGTATTGTGTAAGGTTATTTAATAAAGTGAGGATTAAGTTATGTCTCGTGCAGGAAAATATCCAGTTAAAATAGCTGAAGGCGTTAGTGTAGCAATTGCTGACAACGCGTTGGTCGTAAAAGGACCAAAGGGTGAATTGAAATTACCATTAGATACAAAGAATGCTGGCTTGGTAGATATTGTCATCGAAGATGGTCAGGTTGTTATTAATCCAAAAGATGCAGAAGAAAAATCATCACGTACGATGTGGGGTACAATGGCACGCAATGTTCGTAATGCGATCGAAGGTGTATCTAAAGGCTTTGAAAAGCCAATGTATATGAAAGGTGTTGGTTATAAAGCATCTGTTAAGGGGACTCAGTTGGTTTTGGTTGCGGGTTATTCGCATGATGTTATCATGGACATCCCAGCTGGCTTGACTGTTGAAATGGGTGCTGCACCAACAGAATTTACTGTAAAGGGTATGGACAAGTGCTTGGTTGGTCAGTTTGCTGACAAAATTCACAAGGTTCGTAAAGCAGATCCATATAAGGGTAAAGGTATCTTCTATAAGGGTGAACAAATCCGCCGTAAAGAAGGTAAGAAGAAATAATAGTTAACTTTGATTTCCGCTGTTACGGGAATCGGAAAAAAGGGAAAAGAAAATGTTGAAACATTTGTCTACAGAAGAAAGACGCACACTGGCAAATCGCGGTGCGTTGAAAAGAAAAAATCCTGGCAAAATTCGTTTGTCAGTGTTCCGTTCTGGTCGCCATATTGAAATTCAGGCGATTGATGACACCAAGGGTCACACAATCTGTGCTGCATCATCGAAAGAAAAAGCGTTTGCAGGTAAGGGTTGGAATGTTTCCGGTGCCGAACTGGTTGGCAAAGTATTTGCTGAACGCGTAGTTGCAGCAAAAATTGCTGATAATTGTTATTTTGATCGTGGTGGTTATCGCTATCATGGTCGTGTAAAGGCACTGTGCGAAGCAATCCGCGCAGGTGGCGTTAGAATCTAAAATTAAATAAGACGGAGTATAATAATGGCACGTTTTGATGATAAAAAATTGCAGACGGATAACTTGGTAGATAAATTGGTTTCTATCAACCGTGTATCCAAAACTGTAAAGGGCGGTCGTAATATGTCTTTCTCGGCCTTGGTTGTGGTCGGTGACAAGGCAGGTCGCGTAGGTTTCGGTAAAGGTAAGGCGTTGGAAGTACAATCTGCTGTACAGAAAGCGACAAAAGCAGCAAAAGCAAAAATGATGCGTGTTCCTTTGAAAGAAGGTCGTACATTGCATCACGATAGTGCTGCGAAATATGGTGCAAGTAAACTGGTTGTGCGTAGTGCGGTTCCAGGTACAGGTATCATCGCAGGTGGTGCGTTGCGTGCAGTGTTTGAATGCTTGGGTGTTCAGGACGTTGTTGTTAAATCACAGGGTTCTAATAATCCAAACAACATGATCCGTGCAGCGTTCTTGGCGTTCAATAAAATGAACTCTCCAAAAACAGTGGCGGCACGTCGTGGTAAAACGGTTGCAGAAATCATCGCAGGTCGTGATGGTAAAAAATTAGAAGCACCTGTTGCAACAGACGCAAAATAATCTGGGCAAAGATAAAATAAACGGAGTTTGAATTATGGCAAAAGTAATTGTAAAACAAGTTAAAAGCACTATCGGCCGTCCAGAATCACAAGTTAAAATTGTGAAGGCGTTGGGCTTGGGGCGCATTGGCAAGACAAAAGAACTGACAGATACACCATCTGTTCGTGGGATGATTGCCAAGGTTTCACATCTGGTCGAAGTTGTAAAATAAATATATTAACCGAGTACGGAAATACATCTTGTTTTCGTGCGACAAAGAACTACATAGATTGTAGTTATAGGACAAAAGGAAAAAGAAATGAAATTAAATGCATTGATGGATAATTTGGGTGCACGTCAAAGTGCAACGCGCGTTGGTCGTGGTATTGGATCTGGTTCTGGTAAAACAGCAGGTCGTGGTCACAAAGGTCAAAAGGCGCGCAGCGGTTCACGCAAGCAGGCAACATTCCAAGGTGGACAGATGCCAATTTTGCGTCGTTTCCCAAAGTTTGGTTTCAATAATCCATTTGCCAAAGAATATGTGACAATTAACTTGGGTGATATTGAAAAATTCATCGCGTCAGGTAAAATTGATGCAAAAGAAGTTATCACAATTGATTCTTTGTTGGCTGCAAAAATTATCAATCGCAAGATGAGCGGTTTGAAGGTTTTGGCCAAAGGCGAAATTAAGACAGCGGTTAATGTTGTTGCGGACAAGTGGTCCAAGGCAGCAGAAGCAGCAATTGTTAAAGCCGGTGGCTCTATTAAAAACAACTAAAAAAACTGATAGCAGGCATCTGGGGAACCAGATGTCTGTCAATGGTTAAAAGTTCGTATCATGAAATTCTTGAAAGACTTTTTTGGTAATCTTAGTGATTTGCAAAAACGTATCTTGTTTACATTGGGTGCGTTGATTGTTTATCGTATTGGTTGATTTATTCCACTGCCGGGTGTGAATGCATCGGCTGTGTTACATTTGTTCCAGGGTGATAACGGAATGATGGGCATGTTTGATATGTTCAGTGGTGGTTCTTTGTCACGTATGTCTGTTTTGGCATTGAATATTTTTCCATACATTTCGGCATCAATCGTATTGCAATTGTTAAGTGCAACAAGTAAGTCTTTGGGCGAATTACGCAAAGAAGGCGAATCTGGGCGCGTTAAAATTAACCAATATACACGTTATCTGGCGGTATTGTTGGCTGTTGTTCAGGGCTGGGCGGTTGTGCGTGGTCTGGAAATGATGGCGCCGGTTAATGGGGTTGCCGCGGTTGTGAATCCTGGTTTTGCGTTTGAATTGTCTGCGATTATCGCGTTGGTTGGTGGTACTGTATTTGTCATGTGGTTGGCAGAACAGATTACTGCGCGTGGTATTGGGCAGGGCGCATCATTATTAATCTTTGCTGGTATTATTGCAGAAGTTCCAGGTGGCATCGCACAGTTGTTGTCATTGGGATCTGTGGGGCAAATTTCACCAGCGATGATTGCGTTGATTGTTGCGTTCGTGGTTGGAATTATTGCACTGATTGCGTTCTTTGAACAGGCACAGCGTCGCATTCAGATTTTATATCCACGTCAGGTTATGGCGAATGGTGTTATGAATACGAATGCGTCTTATTTGCCAATCAAGATTAATATGTCTGGTGTTATGGGACCGGTGTTTGCATCGTCTATTATGATGTTGCCTGCATTTGTTCAACGTTTCGTTCAGAGTGAGAATTTAACTGTTCAGACGATTATGGGATTCTTTACGTATGGGACATGGTCATATATCATTCTGTTTACGGTTTTGATCGCGTTCTTTGCGTATTTCCAGACGGCGGTTATATTCAATTCAGAAGAAACCAGTAATAATCTGAAAAATGCTGGTGGTTATATCCCAGGTGTTCGTCCGGGTGAACAGACAATTAAGTATTTAGATAATGTTGTATCGCGTACCACGGCGATTGGTGTTGCGTACTTAATAGTTGTTTGTGTGTTGCCGATTATCTTGAATACTCATTTGGGTATGCCATTGATGATTGGTGGAACCAGTGTATTGATTGTGGCGGGTGTGGTTTTGGATACTGTGAATCAGGTTCAATCATACTTGGTTGCAAAACAATATAGTGGCGTTATTAAAAAAGTACAAAAGAAGGGTCGTTTCCGCGGTTAGGCGTGAAACAAAACAAGATTTGACTTTTGCCGGATTTTGTATAGAATATTCGGTGAAATAAGAATAGCCCATGACATAGTGTTTAGTGTTTTGGGTTTGGGGTGCGAAACGTGGGTGGACTATGTTTCGTGTAAAGTAAAATAAAAAGGAAAATGAAAAATGGCACGTATAGCAGGTGTTAACATTCCGACAGAAAAGCGCATTGAAATTGCGTTGCAATATATTCACGGTATCGGTCCAGCCAAGGCTGCACAGATTTGTGAAGCGTTGAAATTAAAAGACGGTTTGCGCGCAAAAGATTTGACAGACGCGGATGTTATCAAAATTTCTAATTATATCGAAGAAAACTTTAAAGTAGAAGGTGATGTTCGTCGCGAAGTTGCAATGAACATTAAACGTCTGCAAGATTTAAAGGCATATCGTGGTATTCGTCACCGCAACCGTTTGCCGGTTCGTGGTCAACGTACACAAACAAATGCCCGTACACGTAAAGGTAAGCGTGTAGTGGTTGCAGGTTCTTCAACCAAGGGTAAATAAATTTAATCTAGCGCAGCATCTATGCGCGTTGGGCTCTGGTCATGTAGCGTTTGTACACTCCCGTCGCCCAACACACATATCTGCAACGCTATCTTAAATTTAGGAATAAGGTAGAGATTAACACCGTAGTTAATTGAAGACATCGAAAAAAGGTTAAAATAAAATGGCAGTATCAAAAGCTAAAAAGAAAGTTGTAAAAAAAGTATCGCATGGCATTGCACATGTTGTTGCGACTAATAACAATACACGTATTACAATCACAGACCAGTCTGGTGCCGTGTTAACATGGGCAACTGCTGGGGCAAATAATTTTAAGGGCGCAAAAAAGTCCACACCATATGCGGCAACAATTGTTGCAGACGCTGTTGGTAAAAAAGTCGCCGAAATGGGTATGAAAACAGTTGATGTTTTGATGCGTGGTATTGGTCAGGGTCGTGAATCTGCTGTACGTGGATTGGCAAATGCTGGTCTGATTGTGCAGTCCATTACAGATACAACGCGTATACCACATAATGGTTGTCGTCCAAAAAAAGTACGTCGCGTTTAATGATAAAAAATCCCGTCTTTGGCGGGATTTTTTCTTAGCACAATTAGGAGAGAGTTTAACCATAAAACCAAAAGGAAAAGCCATGACAGAACAAAAAAAATCTAAGAAAGATGTAAAGCTGGACAAGGGTTATTCAATTGTGACGCCATTGGAAAGAAAGTACGTTTTTGATGTTGCAGATGGGCAAAAGCGTGTGTCTGAAATTGCAAAGCCAAAAAAAGAAATTTTAACCGATTCGAAAATGCGTCAGTTGTTTGGTGAAAATTATCATGGTCTGATTTTTTATAACTATGATTTTGGGTTATGGAACGCGGAAAAATTTCATGGATATAAGATTGAAACGAACGAAATCGATTTAAAGCAACTGAAAAAGAATATGGAAAAAGAACCTGGTTTTTCAGGGGATGAATTGGTGGCGATTGTGATAATGCTGATTCAAAAAGATAAATTCCCAGGTGCCGGTAAGGTGATAAAAAATCCACAAATGAACTTTAATGGTTGGGCTGTTGTTGGGAACTTGGTTAAGCGTGATAAAAAAACAGGGAATATATTGCCGATGCATGATGCGTGGTTGGGCGCGCATGTATCGGGCAGTTTATGTGGCGCATGTCGATATGGGGCGGCGTGGTTTGCAAATGATATTACCAAGAAAGCAGATTTTCGTCGTTCGTTAATCAGGGCGCATACGCGGTAATTATGCTGATATGCAACAGTTTGGGACGCGTTGCGTCCCGATTTTTTGTATTTATTGTTGAAAAAAAAGTGTATCTGATTTATAATCGTTTCAGAATCCAAAGGGATTTGGGTTCGGGGCCGTAAGAAAGTCCGTGAAAGAGCAATGCCAACGAATCGCAGGCATTGAATCCGCGACAATATAGGCGCGTGATTGCGCCGTTTATATTGTTAAAACCCCGTCATGTATGGTCGGGGGGCTGTCAGTTATAAAACAGGGGGTTCCCAAAGACTGGCGGGGTCGTTTACTCTTTTACGATTTTCTTAACCCACCCGACCACCAAATTTCTTTGGTGGCATATTTTTTTGTTTGGGTTGAATTTTTTGAAAAAATCAACTTGAATAAATAAAAATATATGCTATGAATAAAAGTACATCGAAGAGAAGGAGATGTTTCATGTCAAACTATAAAAATTTGGCGGACTTGGTAAAGGTCTGCAGCGTTTTGCCAATTTTTGCGGTTATGCCCGCAATGGCAGAGGTGGTTGAGTACACAGGTTCGGCAACAGATCCTGTTAATTATGTTACTAATCAGCGTATAGACGAAATGGGGAGAGATAGTGATCCAAAAGGATTGTTGCGTGTTTTGAATATGACCGAGGGGGCGTTTTCTCATGATACAGATACAAACGCTTTGATTGTTAAACCAAGTGCCAATGGTAAAATTACAGCGCAGAATTTATTTGTGGGTATTCAGTCAAAGACAGATGCGGACGTGGTGCCAAGTATTCTTGTTCAGGGTGACAAAAATACTGTTTTGACATTGTCGTCGGATAAAAGTGGTGTTTATCCATTGTTGTCAAGATTTGCTGAGTTGAATATTGGAACTGAAGCTAATCCATTGGGTGAAGTTAATCTGATACATTCTGGTGCAGCAGAAGAAGGAAATACCGCAATCTATGTGACAGGTGGTAATGATAATCTTCATGCAGATTCGCAAGAATTGAATATTTATGCAAATAAAGTTTCGATTAAATCCAATGCCACCGCAATAACAGGGAACGAAGGACGTTTGGATTTAGTTGCAAATGATACATTAGATATCGTTGGAGATATTCATGGTTATAATAACGTTTATGGCGGTAAATCTAATTTGATCTTTAATATTAACCAAAATGAAGGTAATACTGCTAAAACAACAATTGTTGGAAATATCAATGCAGCTAAGGGGTCAGAGGTTAATATTGGCTTGAATGGCACAGATTCATCAATTACAGGTGATTTGTTGGTTAGTGCCGAAGGTACAAAATTGCCGGGTGGTTCAATCAATTTGACATTTGGAAAAGAAGGGAAAATAGCGGGGAATATCACTGCACAGGATCAGGGTGCTGTGAATATTACTGCTGGTGATGACTTTGATATAAAGGGTAAGGTTTTTGCAACAACAGCTGGTTCGTCGATTGATATCCAAGGTTCTGATATTGAGATTGAATCCAAAACTGATGGTGTGTTAGCTAGTAATTTGGCAACCATTAATATTGGAACAGAAGATGTCAAGGAAATTGAAATTTCTGCGGTTGAAGGTAGAGGTGCACGCGCAGATAAGGGTGCAAGCTTGACTATTGGTCATGCGGATGCAGAAAGTGTTGAAATTTCTGCGGGTGATAATTATGCAGTTATGTCGTTGTATGCTGGGTCTTTGGTTGATATAAAGGGACAGAAGATTAGTATTGATAATAATGCGAATAACGTAGGCGCGGTTCATGCGGGTAATAACGTGTTGGCAGAGAATCATAATTATGCAGATTCTGCTACGTTAAACATTACAGGTGATAATGTAGTTATTACTAATGCTGCTGATGATGGAATTGCTGTTTCAGCAATGAGTCAGGGGGTTGTAAATATTCAGGGCAATGCAACAATTAAAGCTACGAATGCGGTTTTGGCACGTGGTGAATCCCAGGTGAATATAAATAAATCTGGTGAAGGTGTTGTTAAAATGCTGGGTGATATTAACTTTAACTATGACAAAAAAACATCAGGTTCAAAAGTTGATGCATTTGTTGATGTGACATTGGCTGGTGCAGATTCTTTTTGGACTGGTAATACTGTCGCAACGTATGGTACAGGAAGAGCACCAGACGCATCGTATTTAGAAGTATCTTCTTCTAAATTGACGCTGAAAGATGGTGCAACATGGAATGCTACGGCGATAGTTGATAAAGGTGATGATACTTCTGGTACGATGTATGCTGCATTGAATGATTTGGTTATCGACAATGGTATAGTGAATATCGCTGATACAAAGCGTGGTATTTATGTCGATCGTATTGTTGCAAACGATGCAACATTTACTGGTGGGTTATTGAATGTAAATGAAAGTATCGATATTGATTCTGGTGTTACAACATTTGGTGGTAATGTTTTGGGCAATGGGGTTTTGACATTGGCATCAGGTGCAACAATGGATATTGGAACATCTACTATTCAATTAGACACAATGAATATTGATGGTACTGTTATTGCATCTATTACAAGTGGTCGTCCATATGGGCGCTTGTATGGAACTGTTAATGCAGGTGAAAATGCATTGTTGAAGTTGAATGTCGGTTCTGTTGGTACATACAAAATCTTCAATAAAGATGTAGACATAACGGTGAACGCTGGTGATGTTTATATTGTTGAAAACAATGGCGCAGATGGTATCGTTATCACAACCAAGGCGGTTGAAGATATCGCAGCAGATACAGGTTTGACAACACAGGCGGCAGGTCTGATTTCTGGGTTGGCAAATTCAACAAATAAAAATGTTCAAAAGATTTCTTTGGCTGCACAGCAGATATTGAATTCTGGCGATGTTGAAACTGTTGAAAAAGAAGTTGCCAAGGCAAATCCAGATGGCAAACCAGTTGTGCAATCTGTTGCAACATCTGTTCAGAATCAAGTGCTGGCAGTTGCCGCAGGTCGTATGTCTGGGACCGCACCAGTTGTTGGACGTTCAGGTGGTGATGAGGCAAAATCAAATGGCTTCTGGGCGCAGGGATTGTTCAACAAGTCTAAGTATGCAGACCAATTCCATGGTTATACACGTGGATTCGCGCTGGGTGCAGATACTATGATTAATTCTGCGTTCAAGGTTGGTGCAGGTTTCGCATATAACAATTCTGATATCCACACAGTTGGTCGTGGTCATACAGATATTGATGCAAACACACTGTTCGTATATGGTCAGTACAAGCCAACAAATTGGTTCGTAAACGGTACATTGGCATACACAATGGCAGAATATACCGAAGATACCAAAATGTTCGGCAACAGCCTGGTTGCAACATATGATGTTGATTCATATGGCGCACAAATCATGACAGGTTATGATTTTGCATCAGGCATCACGACAGAGGTTGGCGCACGCTATCTGCATATCGCCCAGGATTCATACAGCAATGGTTTAACCAGTGTTGATTCCATGGATTCTGACTTCTTGACCGGCGTTGCAGGTATGAAGTATGCATTCACAATCGAAAACGATTGGGCGGTTAAACTGCGTCCAGAATTGCGCGCAGCAGTCACATATGACTTTGTCGCAGATGGTGACGAAGCAGTTGTCACAATGCCGGGGGTTGCGTCCTACAAGGTTGCAGGCGAACGTCTGAAACGCTTGGGCGGTGAATTCGGTATCGGATTGACTGCGCTGTACAACGGAATGGAAATCACAGCGATGTATGACCTTGACTTACACGAAGATTATACATCACATACTGGGATGATTAAATTCCGTGGCCGGTTCTAAATAAAATCTAATGGCATATCTATGCCTAAACCCGCAACCTCATGTAGCGTCTGTACACTACGGTTGCGGGTTTAATCATACCTATACCATTATCTTTTATTTAACACATAGCAAGGGGAATAGTTGATAGCGTTTGTACACTACGTTGTCGGAACCGTTCCGCATTTATACCATTATCTTTTATTTATACAAGGTTGATTTATTTTATTATTCGATTTTATTTAAGTCTGTTATGACGGTAATGCCGTCTGATTCCCAGTCTGAAATTAATTCATCTATATCCAGGATGTTTGTTGCGCCTAAATAAATTGCAGGTCGCAAATTGTGCGCTGGGGCGCAATTTTTTACAGCGTTAATTGGGGATGGGCGGACTTTTCCAGATGCAAACCAGTTTGTATCATCTGTTGCCCAAAAGTCGTTATCTTCATGAATCGCAATTGCGTACTTCGGTGTAAGTACGATGTCTTGGTCAATGTCAAATGTAATATTGTTTTGTAGCAGATGTTGTACCAGTTTTGAGTCGTATATGTCATTGTTTGTATCTTGTGTGTCCGGTTCGAATGTTGGTGTGTTGGGCGTGTCGTCGAAATTGATGTCTGTAAATGTTGGTATGCTGGCGTTGGTGTCGTCGATAAAACCAGGTGTGTCATCAAAGGATATGTCAAAATCTGACGGCAGTGGCAAAGCTTCCATAATCGGTATGGCTTCGTTGTTTGCTTCATTGGTATTTGATGTTGTCTGTCCTGGACGTTGGAATAAAATCGCGTTTTCACGTGCGCGTAAAAATGCGCTATGTAGTTCGCGTGGCAGTTCTGATGGCAGTTCTGGGTTTTTTTGAACTGTCGCCGGTTCTGATAATTCTGGTTGCGGTTCAGGTGTGTTTTCGTTGCCCTTGTTTTTTGATAGGCCGGGCAGGGTGATTTTAGGAATTGGAATTGTTATCAATGGGTTGTTTTTGCGGATAATAAGTATGGTCGTTGCAATGTATAACGGCAAGGCTGATAAAATTAAAATCCCAAAAACAAATCCGGCGAATCCATGTAGACGTGCGTTCATCAGATGATGCCATTGATTGGTGTTGAAAATATTGAAATTAAATAAAAAATACAGAATTGCCCAAGATATGAATATATAGCCCACCGTCCAGATGATGGCATGTTTGTTTGTAAAAATATTTTTTAAGGCCTTTATCATTAAATTTATTATAGACAATATTATGAATTTGTCAATTGTAAAAATAAGTGCCGTATGAAAAAGTGCTTTTTTTATTATTGTTTTTATGGCATAATATGAGGGATAGCATAGGAGAGGATTTTATGTCTGGCTTGTTTAGATTGTTTGGGTTGTCGGTTGGGTCGCTGGCTGTGTGTGCTTTGTTTTCGGGGGCTGATGCTGCAACGGCACGTAATGGTGGTGGGGCAGGTGCGCGTTCTGCAACAATGAATTCTGGGGCTGGTGTGACACAGGCACGTATGCCGTCTATGCCAACATTGCCGATTGTGTCTGTTGGAAATGTTTCAACGGATATCCCGTCACAGTGGAATCCAAATGTTCCAACACCAGATGTTCCAGATGCGCCAAGACCAGATGTTCCGGACAAGCCGACACCTGATGAACCTGATACACCAACACCGCCAAAGCCGGGGGCAGAATGTCCAGATGGTGGGGTCAAAAATTCAGAATATACGGTTAAAATGTGTATGGCTGATGTATTAAATTGTGTTAATAACGGCGCGTTGCCGAATGGTTTAAATGATTTGTTTAACGAAGATTTTCGTAATGCCATTGTGAATGGTATGGGGCAATGTATAAATCAAACAGAAAAATGTGTAGCAGAGGTTAGACGCGATTGTAGAAATGTCTATCGTTCTTCTGCGGATGTGTGGATTGACTTTAATTCCCGTGTAGTTCAGCCGGAATATTATGCGTTTGTTTTGCGTAAGACTGGGTTGACCCCAAATCAGGCAGAAAACACATGCTGGTTGCTGGATAAGAATACTTATGGGGCGTCTTTTGATGCGGTAAGTAATTCTGGTATGGTGACGCGTGAATTTAACAGTCCTGTGGGGGCATACAATTCACAACAGGGGGGGATTTTAATAAAACAAAATCCGTTGGGTGTAAAGGTTAATAATGGCAATCCAGGTGTTGATGGTGCGCGTGGGCATTATGCACGCTGGGATGCGGCAACAGGGACATGTCTTGTTCGTGTTGGTGCGTATAATAAAGATAAGCCGATTGTGAATAGTTGGCTGTTTGGCGCCGTCGGTGATGATAGACCGGCAGAGGTTTGGAAAGAAACAGGGCAGGCTTTTAATTGCAGCAAGGACTTGTTTGGATTTTCATTAATGAAAGATACGAATACGGCGGCCGTTGTTGGTATTGGTGGTGGTACGGTGTTGGGCGCGGGTGTTGGTGCAATCGCAGGGCATGGTGCGCGTGCGTTTGATTGTTCGAATGATGGACATCTGAAAAAGCTGACTGAACAAATTCGAGATTCTGGCAAGATTGGTGTATTGAATCAGTTTTTGACAGATAAAATTTCAACAACTGGTGAAATGGTGACGGTGTCGCAATGTAATGATATTTTGGATTTACAAAGTGTTTATGCAGAATATCAAGAAGCAATTTCACAATGTTCGTCAATGAATTCTGCCTTTGTTGAAACAGAGACAGAGGTGACAGTCACAACAACAATTACTGAAACCGGAACAGGGGTGGCGAATACGAACGTAGATAAAGCTATTCAAAATGCAGTTAATCAGGCGTTGAATTCTGTTAGTACGGGTTCAGATGCAGGACGTTGCATGTTTAAACCGCTGAATTTGGCGTCTGTTGCAGGTACGGGTGTTGAATGTAATGCCCAGACAGGTTGTCGTACCCTGGCAGAGATTCAGCGTGAAATTGCGCCATTGGGATCTATATTGGCACAATTGGAAATTTTAAAAGGTGAAAAAGGCAATATGGGCAAAAGTGTTGGTGTTGGTGCGGCGATTGGTGCCGGGGCAGGGGGATTGGCAACTGCGATTACAGCCTATGTTGAAAAAAGCAATATTAATTGTCGTGTTGGCGACAACCTGGAACAGGTTGGTTTTGGAAAAACGCACCATATTGGAACGTTAAAGGATTTTTATGTGAAATGGAATTTGCGTTTGCCGGATACGATTGCGCCGACAGCCAAGGTGACCGATTGTAAATCATGGCAAGATATGTGTGCGATGTATCACGATATGAACGATTGCAAGAATGCACAGTTTAATTATAGACCTGTGGGTGGGGCAACGACAGAATTGGTTTATTCTGCGTGTAAACCGTCGGGCAGTGTTTGTATAGAAAATTATACCGTGGCAAAATCATATGGCGCATGCGAATAAAAAATCCCCCAAATGGGGGATTTTTATTAGTGTTTAATTTTCTGGGAACTTTAAAAACATTGTCGCTTTGCGGCACTGCGTAGTCACTCCTGCGACGGCAGGAGTGGGGCTATACAGTGAGAGCAATGCGAACCAAACAAACCACTAACCCGTCATGCATTCGCATGCCACCCCTTCGCCAGCGAAGGGGATTACATTTTTGTTTAGGTGTCGGTGCTTAATTTCCTGGGGGATTAAAACTTGATTGTTTCGCATTTTGTGGTTTTTTCGCCCCAGTTGTCGCCAGGCGATAAGATTGTAGGTCTATCTCTTCAATTTCTGCCAAAATTTTATCAAGTTCAAAAATTTTATTATCACAGTTGCAACGTCCGCCAACCTCGTTTTCAATCATACAAAACGAATCGATACATCCATTATATTTTTCTGTGCATGATTCGCTAACTAGGTTGCTTTTTGTCGCTGATGTAATCTTTGTGCCGTTGCCAACAACATTTTGTTTTACGCCGGCACGCGCGGCAACGACCGGTTTTGTCGATGATACAGTCGCTGCACGACCGCGATTTACGGTCTTGGGTGCTGTGGAATTACTGGGGGTTGCAGAACGACCACGATTCGAAACATTTTGTTTTGTTGCTGTCACATTATTACGTGTTGTATTTGATACAGGCGCACGATGCGTGACCGCAAAACAATTTCCGCAAATGGACAGTGCAATCAGGGGGTAAAAAAATCTGTTTAGTACTGAATGTCTTTGCATGTTTCTTGTGTTTCGCCCCAGTTTTTACAGTAACGGTTATTTTTCATTTTTGTGCAACGCTGTGAACGCACGCATCGCGTACATATCAAATCATTCCAATTAAATGTCGACGTGACTGTTTCTTTATAACCCTTGCTATCACGTACAGCAGAACCGACCAATTCCAATCCTGTCTGATTGGTTGGAACAGGCAATCTTATCAGGCTTGGCCCAAGCACAGCCCCGTTTGCATAATTAATACATGCCTGACGCGCCGCTTCACGCCGGAAATCTTTGGAGTTTTCTTTCATATTTTCTGCTATGCGTTCAGCAATCTTTATATAATCTTGTGTAATTTTATCCTGTATTTCATCGTACTTATCGCTATAATTGTCTTGGGCTTTTTTTAATGCGGCGGTTGCAATTATTGCGCGCATTTGTCCTGTTAGACCTGGGAATCTTTCGGCATCTTTGCTTTCGGCATCTTTGCTTTTTTCACCCATCTTTGTGCGCGTTGCTTTTTTACCAGTACCCGTTTTCATGCCCTGTACTTCACGTCCAGTCATACAGAACTGAACCTTTGGGTCGGCTTCTATCGTTTCGATTGCAATCTGTATATTATTACGTAAAAGATTCAGTTCGTTTTCCGCTTTTTCTGTCAGTTCAAAATCTTTATTATCTATTGTTGCCTGGCTTAATAATTCTCCATCTGTGCCGATAAAGCTTATTGAATCCCATGGAATTTCGCCTTCAACTTTTCCTGCAAAATTGGTAATCTCTGATTTGCCATCTTCAGCGTTTTCGCCATCTTCATCGTTTCTGCCCAGTTCTTCGTCTTGTATTTGATCCACGTTCATTTTGCAGTTGTTGGTGAATTTGCCATTTGTATACTCACAAATTTTATAATCGAGTGATCTACTACCTATACCGTCATCGATAGTAAGGTTAGAGCAATCTTCAGTATCTCCACATACTTTAATCATAGCTTCGTTAGCTGCATTTTGGCATTCTGTTAGGAAGCTGTTA
>JAZRPS010000017.1:0-77562 GCA_045649345.1 Candidatus Enterousia sp.
TTGGTGTCGGCAGGTGGATTGGTGTAAAGCTGTAGATATGTTTTATGCTTGTATACGGCTAAGGATTTTTTGAATATTGCTTCCAAGGCTAAGTAAATCTAAGACATCTCTTGTACGACTGAAGCTTATACACCCGAGCCACATCTTACAACCCTTCGTAAAAAGCAATTTTTCGAAGGGTTTTTTCAAGTAAAAACAAGCGCTTTTGTCCGTTAGCACACAGTTCGATAATATCAATCTCAAAAACTCGCGTTTTTTAGAGTTTACCGAACTATTCATTATTTCTCGTGCCACACTAACAACCTGTAATATAGCATTCATCGCACTTACAGCCTCTTTACCCGCTTCTGGTGATAGTTCGAGTCTATCCTCCAGTTCTTTAATCTGCTCTTTAATTTCTGCCTTCTTAGCGTCGTACATAGCCTGAGTACATTTGCCCTCTAAAAACACATCAAACAGCTTTGATTCTTTACCCTTTAGCGATTGTATTTGTGCCTGAATTGACTGTTTCTTAGCACGATTGACTGTGTTCTCTTCTGATATGCGTTCCTTTATACCCTCTTTGACTGTTTCTACAAAGCCGTCGTCTATCTGTATCTTGGATAATATCTGTTCATCCAACTGTTTTAATAGATCTTTCTCATTCATTGTACATTGCGGACATCCTGTTCTGCTTTTGCCATGGTTATTACATCTGAGATAATTATTTCTATGTCCATTTTTGCTCACATGATATTCACTTGTGATAGCCCATCCACAATGACCACATTTTACCAACCCACGAAATAGAAAATCTTTGTCAGGACCACCCATAGCAAAATTATGCTTCTTTTTACCCTGTAACACATCCTGAACAATATCAAATAAGGTTTTATCTATTAACGGCTCATACTGGTGTGGAATATACGAATTCTCAAACTTCATCATTCCGTAGTAAAACGGATTGCTTAACACCTCTTTTATATGTTGCTTGCATAATGTTTTACCGCTTTTACTTTGACGACTTTTTAAATCCATTTCCTCTGCCATTTTAGCCAAACTACCCAAGGTCTCAGTACCCTTGGCATATTCTTCAAACAACTTTTTGACCAATGGCCCACGTTCCGGATCTATTTTTATAGTCGCTTTTTTGTTATCATCTTGACAGTTCATATAGCCTACTGGGGCAAAGTTCTGAAACTTCCCCTGGGATCTGTTATATCTTTGACTGCGCTTTACATTATCAACCATACTTAAAACATACGCATTTGCCATCAGTACAGACATATTCCAGAACATAATCTCCATACCTGTACTATCTTTTGTTAATACTAGTTTTTCTTTCAGGAAATGTACTTCTATCTTACCTGCTTTTCGCATTTCATCCAGCGCAGGCGTATCTTTATAGCTTCTTTGTAAACGATCTACGCAGTTAACAACAATAGCTACTTTATCTTTATAATTTTCGACAAAATCTAGCATTTCGTGATACTGCTTTCTGTCACCACGTGTCGAAGATTCTGCTAAAACATATTCTTTAATCGGTTCAAAACCTTTTGCTTTGCAATAATCACGTATAGTTTCCAATTGTGCATCTATGGACGAGCCTTCGTCGTGTTGATGCTGGGTTGAAACTCGTGCAAAAATTACTGCTTTTTCACATTTAGCATACGGATCAAAAGTTTTTACTGCCATTTAAATTCTCCTATTATTAGTTTTCACATACCGATATTATTACGTGTATCTTTCGGAATTAACGCAATTTTTTTATTGTTTTGGAAATTTATTTTGTTTGTCAGAAACGATCTGCACCTTATGGTGCTTCGATCATTTCTGTAACGATTTTTTGTATTCTTGCTTATTATATTCTGTTGCTAATAGCGTAAAGAAATCGATTACATCTCTTTCCATTTTGGCCATTTCTTTCTCAGAAAACACTTCTTCTGGATACAATTCTTTGATTTTTTGCTGAAACTTACTATTTTCTGCCATTTCTAATACCTGTTGTTTCAATAACACCAGCGTTATTGATATATATTAGAATCTGTTCACAATCGCTGACTTTCGGATTAATTTTCCAAATAGTAAATATTTATATGCAAAGACCATACAAATCGTGACTATTTATGAAATAAGTTAAATGCAGACAAAAATCAGCAAAACCCTTATACAAGTAGTATTTTCAACAAATTCTAACAATCCAACAAATAATGTTTTTGGTCATTACTAGGCCGCACAAAACTGGCCAACAATAGAAAATCTACAACTTAAAAATGATCTCGTTGCTCAAACATATATATTATAAATACATTTATAGTATAGTGACAAAATGTATTATTCTCCTACGCCTGTCTCTTTGCTTAACTGTTCTTCTATATCACATATCCCCTTAACTATATGCCACGCAACTACTGGCGATATGGCGTTACCTAGGGCCTTATACACATTAGCATCCGATTCTTCCAATATGTATTTTTCAGGAAACCCTTGTATTCTGGCAACTTCTCGTGGGGTAAATCTTCTGTACTTTGAATCCATCAATAAAACAGGATCCGTTCCATTTAGAGAAACTTTTGATAGATGGGCCGTAACAGTATTACAAGGAGCATCCAAATCTTGCGCTCTACCTTTATTCATAATACTCTTACTTTTTCTATTAGACTCTTTCATTCCTTTTACGGCTTTGTCTGAAAACCAATACTTGTCATCTATTTGTTCTTCTAGTATTTGCCGAATAGTGGCAAATCTGTTATTTGTGATTATCGCCTTAGGAAAAACATAAGGGATACTAATATCATTTCTTACACCAACAATAAACACTCGCATACGTTTCTGCGGCACGCCAAAATCCGCAGAATTAACCACCTGATACTGTACTGTATAGCCAGCATTTGCCAATTCACCTACTATCAATGGAAAAGTCTTACCTTTATCGGCAGATAGTATCCCCTTTACATTCTCGCATATAAAATATTTCGGCTGATGCTTTTTTAGAAAACGAACTACTTCGAAGAATAATTTTCCTCTTTCGTCCTTATAACCCAGACGTGGGGGATTTTGCGCCAATATTGAGAAACTCTGGCAAGGAAAGCCTGCTACCAACAGGTCGTGTTGCGGCAGTTGTTCCACCAACTTAATATCTTGACAATCTATATTATGTGTAAAATTTTTATTGTATAAATTACACGCAGATTTTTCAAAATCATTTGCATAAACAATCTTAAGTGGATTTTTTGCATAACGCTTACCCAAGAATTCAAAACCGCCTTCTAGGCCAACGTCCGTTCCGCCACACCCTGCAAATAAAGAAACTGTTTTTATTGCCATCTCAATAAGGTCTCCTCTCTTCCTCTGTAATTGTTTATACCAAACATATCCCCGGTCTTTGCATCTAACCCTAAGTAACCGTCAGCAATCAATCTAAAAGGATTTTGATATATATTCAACCTGATTGCATCTTTTGCGTGTTTGTTTAATTGTATTCTGTATACAAAATATCTATCTCTCAGAGTCTGCGCCGAATTCATTTCATTTGGAGTTAGATGAAACTTATTGGTATCTATACTTGATGTACTAATCGTTGTTTTGACCTCGATATACTTTTTCAATTCATCCACATCAACGGATTGTATATCGTAGCCGACAGCGAAATGATTTGGTATACATTTTACCAAGTGAATTAAATCTTCCCTATTATTTTGCTTTAAGAACATACATTCATGCCCATAAACTAAACTTTCGCCATAATCACCAATATCTTTTGTCTTGGCACTTCTCTCGGGGAATGCGGAAGCCTGAATATACATAGTTCTCTTTTGCAGTTCCTTATACTCAGCTTCATTTTCAGATATGAACGCTAAAATGTCCGTACTATACACATTTTTTCCAACAAACGAAGACACATATTTAACCCAATCGCTTTCCCTTGCTGCAATGCATCGAGTATCGGTACACCCTGTATAAAACTCACAATAAGTCTGCTTTTCTAAAATATTTAATGCACGCATTTCAGAAGTTTTTAATCGAAAATCCTTACCATAATTATTTAACAAATTCGCCAACACCATATAATCAAGAACATCTCCTGCATATCTTGTAACATCCCCATCCCAGTTGTATTCCATATTGGCCTTTCTATTGTTCATAATTATTTCTGCTGCCAACTGTACAGCTGTGTCAACTTGACCTGTTGTTATTCTCAGATCATTAAATACACAATGACATAACTCAGCTTTATTTACACAAGCCTCAGCTTTACCATAGTTATTCTCAAGAAATCGTAACAATTTAACAATAAATGCCCCCGGATGAAATTTTATCCTCAGTTCTTTCATTTGTAATATTTCTTTGGGTTTCAAATGCCCACCCGGATATTGAAAGGTATGTATAAAATATTTAAAAAATTTGGTTAAATCTTGATTTTCGCTAAGATCCTTTGCTAAATCTGTACTATATGTATAACCATCTTGTTCATAGTATAAAGAAAACAGGGCCGCAATTTCCGTTCGCCAGTTTTGAATAGTTTTATTTGTATATGTTATATTGCCAGGAAATCTTCGTATTTCTTCCGTCAAAGTTTCATTGACTTCAGCAATTCGTCCAGCCCCTATTGAAGATATTATCGTTGACATGTAAACCAGCACAGCCTCAACATTGCTTTTGAAACGAGGCCTCACATGGTGTATTCTATAAAAATATTCTTCAGGTGTATTATATATCATGACAACGCGGCTTTTAGTTGTACGGCAACACTTTTAGCCAGTTTTGGTGGTACGGCATTGCCAACTTGTTTGTATTGATCTGTTTTGCTGCCGAGAAATTCGAAATCGTCTGCGAAAGACTGCAAACGAGCAGATTCTCTTACTGTTGGTATTCTGTTATATTTATAATGAAAATGATGTCTATGTCCTGTATCGATTGTATTACTTGGTTTTGCAGAATTGAAACGAGTCCATGCTATATGCACATTTCTGGTACCTTGTAGTTCTTTGGGCAAATCCTTATAATTTCCACCGTCTGGCACCAAAGCAATTATTTGTTTGGTTTTTTCTGAATGCATTGATGTTTGATGATTAAAAACACCAATACTGTTTGTTCGCATCTCTGATTGATAAGCGGACATGGGAAGCATGACATATTTCGCTCCATCTATCAATGATTCCTCTGGCAAATCAGACAACGCCTCATATGTAGTTACTTCTTTTTGATTGGCTTCTGGATAAGTGAATACCTTATCTTCTTCTAAAAGGCCCACAAAAAACACTCGACGGCGACGCTGTGGCACACCAAAATCCGAAGCTGTAAGCACCTTGTAGACAACCTTATATCCCAGGCTTTCAAAGTCATGCAAAATAGAATCTTTAATTATCCCACCGCCCATAGACACTAGATTTGGGACATTCTCTAAAACAAAGGCTTTTGGCTTGAAGTGCGCAACAGTCTTTACAAAAGCCTGATATAATTTATTTCGTGGATCGTTAACATCTCTTTTCCCAGCAAGAGAAAATCCCTGACATGGCGGACCGCCAATAATCACATCGACACTCTTATCTAATTCCAAGCTAGATGGTTCAAAGTTCGCTAGATCTGCTAATAGCGTGTGAGCGTTTTTATGATTCTTCTTAAATGTTTTTAACGCGGTTTCCCAACAATCGATTCCCAACAGGATATTATAGCCGGCCTGCTCAAACCCGTTTGACATTCCCCCACAACCACAAAATAAATCCAAAACGTTATACACACTTTCCCCTTTCATCTTCTCAATTAGTAAAAAATCATATAAAAAAAGTCAAGGACATTAAAAGTGTTTTGTAAACTTCCCCATAATCTCACCAAAATCATCCATCATAAAAAGGCTTATAGTTTATTATCTTTTCTGTTTTCGTGATTGTAGGCTTGATTTTGGTGTGTCTACGCTTGTTTTATCGCTGTTCTTTACTATTTCTTCAACTGGGATGCGTTGATATTTTCTCATAATTCCTCCAGATATCCTAGGATATCATTTAATACTTGTATCTCTCGTTCAGAAGCGTTACGGCTTATCCGTTTGCTTAATAGTTTGTTTAAGCGAACACGTAAGTCATTTTTACTTTCTATATTCCCTCTGTTTTTTTGAATACAATCCACAACTGGCGCATATGTTTCTACTGGCACAGGCACTTCACCATCTTTTGCCCCTCTGACGAATACCTTGATTGAATCATATACATTCTCTTTCTCAAATAATGCCAATGTTGATTCATAACCTGATGTGGCAAATTGATGAAAACCAAAATCAATAAAATGAACAATAGGCGCATTGGAATCTAATTGTTTTTCATATCTTTCTTGTGTAGAAATTAGGCTTTCTATTTGATGAACTGCCATTGCATAAATCTCTACAAGATACCCCTGTTCCCTTGCATGTTTTACAATGAAGTTTTGAGCAAAATCTGTATCTCTTAGGGTTCCTACATATATTATGTTCTTCTTCTGTGCGGTTGCTGCCAGAATAATATCTTCCTCCATATCGAACAAAAAGCCATTTGTAAACATAATCACATCATTTCGATATTGTTTAATTTCATCGAAATCTGGATGTATTTTTCTGTATTCGTCAATATCAATAACAACAAATTCTTCTGCTGGGAAGTCCTCTTTAATTCTTGTAATCATGGCCGTCTTGCCAGAACCTGGCTGACCTGCTGCAAATATCAGCTTTGGTTGTTCCGTATTTGCCACAGGATCGACATCTTTACTGATCAAGTAATTTTTCTTGTTTTCATATTCATCTGATCTAACATGTCTGCTGACTGTAAATTTTTCCCTTAACTCTTCAAAGTTCATCACATTCTCCCTGTGTTGCTATATGATATAAAAGAAGTCGACTCTCTTGCATAGAGAGTTGTTTTTTATTGAATTTCTGTAAGATTTTTGGCGAGTCCCCCTAGGCCATAAAATACAGGCGCAATCAGGTTTATAAAGAAAAAAAATGACTCGCATCATCTGTCCTTGATTGCACTTTATCATACAACATGCTTTTGCAAAGTCAAGTTTATTTGTCAATATTTTTCAGAAAAATGCACATTTTCTTGAATAAACTCAATCCTGGGATTTAAAAATTCATTGATTCAATTGTTTGAATCGTCATATGTATTTCACCTGATGGCACACGAACGGTTATTTCATCCCCAACTGATAACCCGACCAAAGGATGAACCAGTGGCATATTATATGCGTACTTTTGTAGTGGTATGTCTTCTGCCCCCAACGGCACAATCCCCAGCCTGCATTCTGTTTCTGCGCCAGTATTTTCGTTTTCTTGGGTCACGCATACCCAGCAATACAGACCAACTGTTTCTGTGGTTGCCGGCTTATTCCTTGGTACGACAAGCATATTGTCCAGGTCTGATGTCAAATCAGCAATCAGTTTCTCGGTCTGTTTTTCTTCACGGGTTAAATGTTCATAGGCAAAATTATCATGCCATGTATTTGTATCTTCCGTGTATGCTGCCGTCTTGTCGTGTCGTATCTGCACCAACTTTTCATTTAGTTCACGGATTCTCTTTTGTGATTTATCAAAATATTCTGCTGTTACAAAAATTTTCATGGCACACCTGCGTTGTTGTATTGTGCCATGATTGTTTCATATTTGCAATGGATTAAGACACTTGTGGGTATACGGGGGTGCAATTTTTTTGCTACATAATTGCTACATACTAAAAAACAGCTATACGGCGCATACACAGATGTGTGCAAAAAGTGGCGGGAATCTGGGCCAACACGACATATCGTAAAAAAAAGACCTGAAATCAAGAACTTGCTGTTAATCCGTATGTCGTTGGTTCGAGTCCAGTTGCCCGAGCCACATTTTACACCGTCCATAAAAAGGGCGGTTTTTGTTTGGATTTCTGAGGATTTTCACAGTTCGATAATATAGGTTATAAAACAGGCTATTTTTCAGGCATTATCGAACTGCATAATAAAAAAGGCTAGAAATCTAACCTTTTTTATTAGATCGAGTAAATGTACTTATTTAGCAAGGACTTTAAAGAAAGTCTTGCGACCGACACGCACACATAACGGTTTATCAGTAATGAATGTTTGATTTAGGTCAGATACCCTGTCATCATTTATTGTGACTGCGTTTTGAAGAATCAATCTGCGCAATTCACTGTTTGATGCATCCGGCATACCTAATTTCAAGGTTTCCATTACGGATAATGATTCTTGATCGGTTTTTATTTCTGGCGCATTGTCTGGAAAAGTGTGTTCTGAAAAAGTTTTGCGCCAGTTTTCCAATGCTGCAACAGCCGCATCCGCACCATGGAAGATTTCTGTTATTTTCTGGGCAGCAAACAGTTTTGCTCGCATTGGCTCGTTGTCAATATCCAACGCATCAATTTCCGACAATGGAACACGAGTATTATTCACCAACAAAATACGTATCATTTCATCGGGCTGCGCCATAATCTGGGCAAACATGGTATCTGCGGTTTCATTCAAGAAAACGCCTGTACCACGCGATTTTGACATCAATTCACCCGTCACCGGATTTTCCATCAAATTGTTGCAAACAATAAACTTTTCCTTGTTCTTTAATTTGCGCAACAAAGTACGCCCCATCAGCGCATTAAACGTCTGGTCTGTGCCACACAATTCAACATCCGCATCCAACGCAACTGAATCAAAGCCCTGGAAAATCGGGTACAGGAATTCGTGCAGATGGATTGGTCGGTTTTCAGCCATGCGTTTCTGAAACATATCGCGTTCCAGCATATGCTGAACAGTTGTGTTTGAAGTCAATTCAATCAAATCATGCATAGATAGTTTGTTTAGCCATTCGCCATTAAATACCACTTTGGCCGGATTGTTTGGGTCGTTAAAGTTGATAATTGGTGAGATTTGGCGTACCCAGTCAGCGGAAAATTCGTGTACTTGTTCCGGTGTTAATCTTGCACGGGCAGAATTGCGGTCGCTGGGGTCACCAATGCATGCGGTAAAGTCGCCAAACAAGACAAATACTTCGTGTCCCAGTTTTCTGAATTCTTCCAACAACATAAAGTTTTTCGCATGCGACAAGTGCAACGACGTATTTGTCGGGTCTGCCCCAATAAAAAAACGCAGTTTTTCTGTCAGCAGTTTTTTCTTGAATTCTGCACGTGAGGGCAAGATGTCGACAATTATGCCCCTGTCCAGAATTTCATCAATAATTTGTTCTTTGGTTTTCATTACTTAATCCTTTGTTAGTTTTATGAATAAAAAATTGGCTTTGACATATACCCCTTATGGTGCCAAAGCCAATCAAACCCATAACACCATAAGGGGTTAATAGGCGTAATAAAAACCACGTACGCAAATCTGCGCACATTCTGAAATCTGATTAAAATGCAAACTATTTCTTGTCATTTCCCATTCATTATAGAGAAACTTGTTGTTTTTGTCAACTTTATTGTTTTAAGACCATTTTGCAAAGTGTGGCAAAGTGCGCGAATTCATTCGGCTTTTCAACCCGATAGGTGCAAGTTATATCGAGCCACATTTTACACCGTCCTTAAAAAGGGCGGTTTTTCTTTGGATTTCCAAGCTTTTTCAGAGTTCGATACTGTTGGTTGTAAAACGGGCTATTTTTCAGGCATTATCGAACTGCATAATAAAAAAGGCTAGAAATCTAACCTTTTTCTTAGTTCGAGTCCGCTTTGCTTATTTGTAAAAACTTATTTTGACAACAAAAGTTTGGTGATATATAGTTGGATTATATCATTTTTTGCAAAAAGGATTTAATCATGTCCGCAAATTCCAACATCGTCAATGCGCGTGATTTTCTGGGTAAAATCGTCAATGTACAAATGGACAGACCACTGGGCAGCAAACATCCAAAGCATGGTTTTACATACGAAGTGAACTATGGATTTATTCCGAACACAGTATCGGGTGACGGTGAAGAATTAGACGCATATGTATTGGGTATTGATACGCCATTGGCAACCTTTACCGGCAAATGCATTGCGATTATTCATCGCACAAATGACAACGATGATAAACTGATTGTTGTACCAGATGGACAAAATCCAACAAACGAATATATTGAACAAAAAACCGCTTTCCAAGAACAGTGGTTCAAGCACACGACTATAAGATAAAATCAAGGGGGGATAGTCATGCGAACACAAACAACAAGCAGATGTTTAATTGTTCAAGGTGATAGCATCGTTTTATGCAAGCACTTGGCTGGCGGTTATTATTTCTTGCCTGGTGGCGGATTGGAAATTGGCGAAACATTGAATCAGTGCATTACACGTGAACTGAATGAAGAAATGGGTGTTGTAGAATCTGACATCACTATTCATGATGGCATCTTATTGGCTATTGAAAATCAGGGCTATGATTCCAATGGAAATTTCCTGTACGGGATTGAGGTTGTTAAACGTGTGGATATAAACACCGAAAACATTACCAGCCAGGAAGATTTAATCGGATTTGAAAAAGTAAAAATATCGGAACTGGCCGACACAAAACTGTATCCAACCGTTATAAAAAATTGGGTTATAGAAACACTAAACAAAGGGAAACAATAATGCATATAATACTTGGCGGTGGTGGCAGCGACGAACAAACCATTATTTCAAATAAACTGTTTGAAAGCCTAATCGACCCAACAAAGCCCATTTTATACATCCCATTGGCTATGGAACCGCACAGGTATGACGGGTGTCTGGAGTGGATAAACGGCGACGAATTTAGCAATATTAAACATGGCGAATTCGTTATGGTGCATGATGCAGACGAAATATGTAAACACAACCTGGGCGATTATGCGGCCGTCTTTATTGGCGGTGGCAATACATATCACCTGTTGCAACGATTAAAGGACAGCAGTGCATTCCAACAGATAAAAGAATATTTGAACAATGGTGGGGTTGTATATGGTGGCAGTGCCGGCGCAATTATTTTTGGTAAAGATATTGATGCATGTCTGTATATGGATACAAACGATTTAAATTTTGGTGACACGGGTGGTTTTGATATGTTGTTTGGCTGTTCTTTTACAGCACACTATACAAACCAATATGCCGAAAAACACAAAGTCGCAACAGATTATTTAACACAATATTCAACAAAAGAACCTGTTGTCGCCCTGCCCGAAGAGAATAGCCTGTATACAGATGGCAATATTATAAAAGTTGTTGGCACACGCCCATGGTATGTAGTTAATGGAGGTGTCATGAAACAATTTAAACCAAACACCGAATACACCAAAGATGAATTCTTGGCGGCAATAAAAATATAACGGGGGAATGATACAGAATATGGCTTAGCCTATAACCTCTAATTCTATCCCCACAATACCGTATTTAGATTCCATTTCGGCATCGTAAAATTTTGAAACAACAGACATCAGTGCATTTAGCGATGCGAAACCGGTTCGGGGCATGCTGATTTTTGTCGCCAGGTCTGCAAAACTGCGCGCGATATGCAGGCGCATGATTTTGGCACGAATATAATCATTGCGATTTTGCGCGTCATATATCAGAATAATGTCACCGTTGTGCATTCTGCGACGTTTTTCATCATACAGACGCAGTTCGATATCCTTTTCACCAGAACGCACCATTTCATAGTATTCGGGACGCAAACTCATTGAAAATTTACAACCCAAGTTTGGCAGGATGTGCGACATAAAAAATTCACGCATATCATCAAATGGTGTGATTTTTGGGTTTAATAAGTCGTCGGGGGCAACCCATGCAACCGATATTTCTTCGGGGCGGTTTTCGCAGAAATTCAATTCCATATCATCTGGGACGTGAACGATATAAAAGCGATGTTCTTCGACCCATGCGCCACGTTTTTGCGCACGTTCGGGGGTTGGGTGACGAAATGCATATGGCACCGGAATTTCAATCGCACTGTCTGCCAGCGCAGATACAGATTCGCCCAGTTCTTCGGTCAGTTCACGCCGCAGCGCAGTCAAAAAATCTTCGCCATCATCCAGTCGTCCGCCAATTGGTCCATATCCGTTTTCGCCGTATTTTAATAGCGCAACCTGTCCATCACGCACCGGCAAAATATATGCAGAATAACTGATGTCTTTTATCATTTTGTATCCTTTGATTCACTGCGATATGATTTACATTCTGAATATATTTCGCCACGGGCCAATCCAGCCAATGATATGCGTGTGGTTGAAACAACGTTCTTTAGATTTGCAAGCTCATCCAATGTAAAGTATTGCATATCTGCACACTTGTCCCCCTCGCAATTACGAATTGTGCCGGTGTATTTTGATACCTCGAAAAAGAAATCAAAAGATTCTGTGCGACTGGCCAAATTGCTGGTGACGTGTACGCACTTGATGTCGTCGGGCGCAATGTCGATATCCAGTTCTTCTTTGGCCTCACGTATGGCTGCTGCCATGGCAGTTTCGCCTTGTTCAATGTGTCCAGCCGGCAAGACCCACCAACCACCATCATAATTAAATAAACCATCGTTGCGGAAGAATAATAAGACCCGGTCGTCTTGCTTTATAATCAGGTTTATTACACCCTTGAACATTGCACGTTCAGCCATTTCTTGTCCTTTTCTTTCTTGAATTGTGCCATGAATGTTTTCAATTCGCAATCCTATTGTTTACAACATATGGTGCATTTGCATAATCTTTTAGAAAGATTTCACAAAGTCTAGTAATGATTGTAAATTCTGTTGGATTTTCGTGCCAGCACGAACAAGCCGCGCCGAGCCACGAATTTTCCGCAGATTTCTGCGGATTTTTATTGTTTTTAGGGATATTAATACCCCTTAACAAAACTACCCCAAGGCACCAAAAAAGCGATATAAATTGACCATAAAAACATACCATTGACATACGGTATGTTTCGAAACACCATTTTTTACACCCTTGATTATTTCTAAAAACCGTGTATAATATAAAACAATCAAGGTGGATTTAACCTGACTTGTCCTACCTCTAAATGGACTAAACAAGGAGTTGTTATATGCAAATTTTCCTATACTTTATGCCGCATTTTGCACAGTGCAATTCTGCCTGTGTTGGTAGCTACATGAATCCACCTTTGGTTCTTACTGCAAAAACCAAAGGAGTGAATTATGCAAAGAACAGCAGAAGCAGTGTCTTTGGGACACCCAGATAAAGTCGCCGATTATATTTCCAGTTACATTTTGGATCGGTTAATAGAACAAGACCCACAAGTCAAATATGCCGTTGAGGTAATGATCAAGGACAACAATGTTGTCCTTGGGGGCGAAGTGACTACCTCTGCCCCACTCGGCAATTTGACCGCCTATGTTAAGGCTGCCCTTGCTGAAATCGGCTATGATGACCGGTACACATCAATATGGGGCGAATTGGCCATTAACCCAGCGCAAATAAATGTTACCAATTTGATCGGCATACAATCCGCAGATATCAATCGTGGTGTTGCTGCTGACGGCTGGGGCGATCAAGGTGTTTTCGTTGGATATGCCTGCCAAGGCGAAGGAAAGATAAACAGGGAATTATTCCTAGCAAAAAAGCTGAATAAAGCCCTGTACGATAAAGCCCGTAAATCCGACAATCTTGGCATAGATATCAAGACACAAATCACATTGAATGACGATAAGATTGAAACCGCTATCGTGGCAATACCAATGCTGCACGATGAAGATCTGACGGAATTTGTGATTTCTGTCCTAGGCGAGAAGCCAGCGCACATTATCATAAATGGCACCGGACGTTACACATACCATGGTTCCATCGCAGACTGTGGCATTACAGGACGTAAATTGGCCTGTGACTTTTATTCAACCGCCTGTCCGATTGGTGGTGGCAGTCCATGGACAAAGGATGCTAGCAAGGCAGATTTGACCCTTAATGTCTATGCCCGTATCTTAGCTTGCGAAAATCTGGCTAACAACGACGAATGTTTTGTTTACCTGTCTTCGTGCATCGGACGTGCCGAACTGCCCAGTGGTCTGATAAAAACGATTAAGAACGGTATTGTTTCCTATCATGACTTATGGTGCAATCAGAAACCAAGCAACCTGATAAAGGCATACGGTTTAGATAAACCGATCTATGCAAAATTATGCGACAAAAGTATATCTGGTATTTTAGAAAATGCAAAATAAGGAGTTTAAGATGAAAAAAACAAAAAGCGTTTAAAAAAATGATATTAAACCTGACCAGGGTGACAGTTTTTGAATTTAAATCGAAATACAAACAAATATTAGAAAAAAGCCAGAACGATATTATAAACCGCGCCAATACAAAGCAACAAAATCAAGCATTAGGCTTATGCGAACACGAATAAAATGCCATCAGAATATGATGTAAACTGTTTTTGCGGTTAATGCAATTCGTCCGCCAGTGTTGCAATTGCAATCGCATACCAGTTTGAATTATTCCAACGTTTAATACGATAAAAATTAGGATATGTTAAATATGCGCTTATAACTGGCATTGGCGCAATGTCCGCATCTGGTGTGGCAATCGTCTTGGCTTCGTCACGGACGCGTTCTATGTGCGCAACGTCTGCAACCAGCCCCGCAATCATGTCTGTTTGCGGCAACTGTGAGCCGTCTGGATTTGTGATTCCCATCGCTGACCATTCGGGCAAAGACTTTTTTGTTTTGCCGTCCAACAGCCCTAAATCAAAATCGGCAGGCAGCACAACGCGTCTAACAATGCGTTGCCCTTTGTCCCAGCCTAGTTTGTTTAGATAGTTTCCTGCACTGTGCATGGCGTCGCCAACATTGTTTATTATATCAACACGACCGTCGTTATTACCGTCAACCCCATATTGTGCCAATGTAGTTGGAATAAACTGAAAGTGTCCCATTGCACCCGCCCAAGAGCCGTAAATTTTGTTTATGTCCAACGAATTTTTATCGGCAATCTTCATTAACGCAATTAATTGATTCCCAAAAAATGTTTCACGACGCCCGTCATACATCAATGTTAAAAAAGCATCGGTTAATTTATGTCGTGCCTTTACATCACCGTAATTTGATTCCATGCCCCAAAATGCCAAAACAACATGTGGTGGAATGCCATATTTTTTTTCAACACGTGTTAACATTGTTGGGTATTTTTGTCGCATCTTTTTTCCCTGGGCAATACGGTTTTGGTTCACAGTACGTGCCAGATAATCATTCAAAGTTAACTTAAATTCAGATTGATTTTTATCGCTTTTTACAATTGATGGAATAAAGACAGGAGAATGCAGGGTGGATTTAATCATTGTGTCTGAAATGTTTTCTGACGCTGCACGCGTGCGTACGGAATCCAACATATTATACCAGCGATCCATATCAAACGCGCCCTTGTCTGCAAACGCAGAAAAAGGGACCGCAAACAGCGTGGCAACCAGCCATGATATCATTCGATTTTTCATCCAAGCGTCCTAAGTTTAATTAAAATGCGTATTTAAAGCCCAAGTGCAAACCAAATGATTGCCATGTTGCCTGCTTTAATGAGTCGCTAACTTTTTCTGTGTATGCCGCGACGGTTTCCAACAACGGGACATAGTATACATTTCCGTCTTCGCCAATAATTTCCTGCATCACATATTGACCATTTTCGTCCATGACGTATTGGCTGTATTCTGCAATATATAGTTCGCCACCAATTTTACCAACGTGGAACAAGTTTGTATCAACCTTTAATGATAATTGCATACGATCGGAAATCTTATAATTATACTCTAATTCTGCTGAATATGAATATGCGCCATTGCTGCCCTCATCTAAAAAGGATGGGTTTTGTTGCCAGTCGGTACGATTTGGCCATATCCCCTCAGACGAATACTTTGGCAGACCAAATTGAACATACAAACGCAACTTGTCTTTTAGCGTCATTTGTTTTTCAACTTCCAGTCCGACAAAGAACCCAGACCATGTTGTGTTGTATTTGTGCGTTGTGCCTTCTACTATAACAGGACCGTCGCCGCCGATAATAACACATTCGCCGGCACTAACCCCCCACGGTATTGTCCCCATCGCAATTTCATAGTCGCCCGTCATCAGCGAATCGCCCAATACACCAAATCCTTCGTAATATCCAGATGGTGAATTTGTGACAATTTTAATGTCTTCTGGACTCATACAAACCTGGTACCAGTCATCTGGTGCCTCTACCCCCACAGGGACAGAATAATAATTCCCCAGTTCGTCACCAAAAACATATTCGCCCAAATCTGTCATCAAAGGCAAATATATACCAGGATTCGGGTAATAGTGATTTGACATTTCCAGGTTGTGCTTAAATATTTCATAACCAAATGTTGGCGACAATTTCCAACCACCGATGTCCCAAATATGATGTGCAGATATGCCAAAGCGGAAATAGTTGCTGCGACCAGATTGATCACCCATTGAAATTGTAAATATTCCATACGCAGGGTCTGCATCGTCAAATGGTTTTAGGTCATAGTCCATGGATAAACCACCATGCGACATGCTGCCATAGGCATATTCGCCAAATACAGATAAGTCAAAACTGCGCAGGCTGAAATTATGGCGGGCGCCAACATGAATTTCGTTCCAAATCATGTCGTCCCATTCCAGTATGGAATTTACACCTGTTTCAAATTCAAAGTCTGCAAATCTGCGCGCATATTCTGCATACAGGGTCGTGGCAGGTTCTGCCGTTGTGGGCAACGCGATTCCATTGGCTGTCATTGTGCCTGATATTGTTGGCATTTGTGCGCGCGGAACCTGATATGAATAAGTCCGCGAACCAACAACCTGTTTGTTGCCAGATTTGCCAACATATTTTGTATAACCTTGGTCTGCATATCGACCATAACCGGATTGATTTGCGTTTGGCGCAGATGATGTTTGATAATATGTCGGCACCCCTTCGTTTGCAGCAAATGCCACCAACGGCGCAAAAATCCCCGATAAAAATGAAATTGTCCTTGCCTTCATCGTATAACGTTGCATGTATTATAACACAAAAAAATATTATTGAAAAGCATTTTCATTTATCACTTGCGTGAACGAAATCAGTTTGTAAAATATGCACGATATGAAATCCGTTGCACATAATATTTATATTCATGTCCCATTTTGCATGTCAAAATGCAACTATTGCGCTTTTTTTTCACACGCCTGCGCGTCGCCAGACTGGGGTAAATACACAAATGATATTTGCAGGGAAATTGTAAATTGGGGCGACAGGCTGGGACATTGTGATGTGCCGACGGTTTTTTTTGGTGGCGGAACACCGTCCTTGATGTCGGTCGATACATTCGATACGATAATGCGCACAATCCGAAAAAACTTTAACCTGATGCCAGATGCAGAAATAACGCTGGAATCAAATCCTGGAACATTGGATAATGCGCGTTTGGCGAATTTTATAAATTTAGGTGTAAATCGTCTGTCAATCGGGGTTCAGAGCTTAGATGACAAAAAACTGCAATTTTTGGGACGCAGACATAGCGTTCGCGACGCGTTGAAATTAATAGATATTGCAAATCAGAAAAAAATTCGCATATCAGGCGACTTTATTTATGGATTGCCGCACGAAACACCTGATGATGTTGTACGAACATGCGATCAAATAAATGCATTGGGGTTATCGCATTGTTCAATGTATGAACTGACTATCGAAGAAAACACACCTTTTGGCAAAATGAACTTGGAAATGCCGGACAATAATACCATGGCGCAAATGTATATTGCAATTGGTGATACATTAAAATTGCCACGGTACGAAGTTTCTAATTATGCCATAACCGGACACGAATGTAAACACAATCAGAATGTCTGGAATGGTATGCCGTATGTTGGGATTGGGAATGGTGCCGCCGGACGCGTATACATTGATAATCAATGGTATGAACAGCGGGGCAACAATGCGCAATTTGAAAAAATATCAGATGATACGCGCGCTGTTGAAATTTTAATCACAGCTATGCGAACGGTTTGCGGTTGCGAATTGACAGATGCAATAAAAAACGTTATTGATATGGATTGGGTTCATCAGAATCCAGAACTAATCAAAATACAAAACAATCGCATTATGACAACTAAATCAGGTATGTTGATTTTAGATGACATAATGTTAAGCTTAATAAAGTAAAGAAAATGGAAAGTAAATTTTGGAATATTGTTGGTGTTGTCGCGGTTGTCGCTGCGATGATTTGGGCGCATTCTGTACACAGGGGAAAAACAATGAACACAGGAATAAAAATTGAAAATATGGATACAAGCATTAAACCAGGCGATGACTTTTATGAATACGCAACGCGTGGTTGGCAGGTTAAAAATCCAATCCCAGACGATTATTCCAGATATGGCGCATTCGAAGTTTTGCGAAATACAAATTTAGAACGCACGCGTGAAATTGCAGAAAAAGACACTGGCAAAATAGGCACACTATATAATATTGCCATGGATGAAAAAAAGTTAAATGCCGATGGTGTTGAACCTGTTAAACCGCTGTTGGCTGAAATTGATAATTTGACGCGTGATGACCTAGAAAAATATTTAGGCAACATGCATAAGTTTTCATCTGCGTTTTGGGGTGATGGTGTTGCGTTGGATGAGATGGACAGCGAACATTTCCTGTACAATATTGGTCAAGGAGGACTGGGGCTGTCGCGTGATTATTATTTTGACGCGGACGCCAAGACAATTGAAATTCGCAAAAAGTATAAAGAATTTATAAAAAAGCAAATGGCAAATTTCGGCATCGACGCTGATGTTGAAAAACTGTATAAATTCGAAGAACGTATGGCAAAATCGTTTTACCCAAAAGAAAAACTGCGCGATCCGCACGCGAATTATCATAAGATGAGCATTGACGAAATAAAGTCAAAATTCATTGGTTTTGATTGGGATGCATATTTGTATGCACGCGGTGCGTCACACGCGACGCATATCAACATGGCACAGCCAGAAGCAATTGCTGAATCAATTGCAATTATGAACGATACAGATTTTGAACTAATTAAAACATATTTGAAATATCGTATTGTCAGTGGCGCAGATACTGTTCTGGACGACAAAACATATGATATATCTTTTGATTTTTATAATCGTACAATGGCAGGACAAAAAGAACCAAAACCACGTTGGAAACGCGCCGTATCAATGATTGACGGTTCGTTGGGCGAAATGGTTGGTCGACTGTACGTTGATAAATATTTTTCGTCTGACGCAAAAAAACGCATGCAAACATTGGTAAAGAATTTACAACGGGCATATGCATTGCGCATCGAAAATTTGGACTGGATGTCTGATACAACAAAACAAAAAGCGCTGGAAAAATTATCAACATTCAAGGCAAAAATTGGATACCCGGATAAATGGCGCGATTATTCAAAACTGGAAATCAAAGACGATTCATTATGGTCAAACATGGTGCGCGTTGCAGAATTCGAAGATGCGTTTTGGATTGAAAAAATCGGTCAAAAAAAAGATCCAACAATTTGGTACATGAACGCACACGAAGTTAATGCGTATTACGACCCATCAACAAATGAAATTTGTTTCCCTGCGGGAATCTTGCAGTACCCATTTTTTGATATGGGGGCGGACGACGCATTTAACTATGGCGCGATTGGTGCAGTTATCGGTCACGAAATGACGCATGGATTTGATGATTCTGGACGTCACTTTGATAAAGATGGAAATATGAAAGATTGGTGGACGGAAAAAGATGCAAACAGATTTAACGAACGTGCAAATGTCATGAAAGAATATTTCAATGGCATAAAGATTAACGACGAAGTTAATGCCAACGGCGAATTTACACTGGGGGAAAACCTGGCGGATTATGGTGGCGTATCGATTTCGTTTGATGCATATAAAAAATTTGGAACACCGTCTAATGATGTAAACGGTCTGACATCTGATATGCGATTCTTTGTTGCATATGCAGGCGCATGGGCGCAAAATATTCGTGCAGACGAAGAATTGCGTTTAACCAAAGTTGACGAACATTCATTGGGCAAGAATCGCGTAAATGGAATCTTGCCGCACATCGGCGCGTGGTACAACGCATTTGGTATAACTTCTGATGCGCCAATGTATATATTACCCGGCGAACGTGTAAAACTGTGGTAAAATATCGCCGTCCGTTTGGGCGGCGTGTTGTTATTGAATTTGTAAACAAAACGATTGCCAATTGTCGGTTTGTTTGGTATTCTTGCCTGTATAATTTATCAAAGGATATATCTAATGGCAATTAAAGTCCGTGATTTTGAAGTGCGTTTGACTCGCAACAAAGAAGAACGCAAACAGGTGCGTCAGTTGCGCTATGCTGTATTTGTCGAAGAAGAAGGTGCCGGTGCGACCGAAGAACAACGCGCGTTGGGCGAAGAGTATGATGCATATGACAGATACGCAGAATATATGGCTGTTTTTCATCAGGGACGTGTTGTCGGAACGTATCGTATCATCGACCGTAATGCCGCAGAAAAAATGGGTGGTTTCTATACGGAAAATGAATTTAATATATCTAAGATAAAAAAGTATCGTGGCAATATTGCAGAAATGTCACGTGCATGCGTTGAAAAATCATATCGCGACAATGCATTGGTTATGCGTATGTTGTGGGCTGGTTTGGGCGAACTGATTGTGCGCCGTAAAATCGGCGTCTTATTCGGGGTCGCGTCATTTGTGGGGACCAAGCCTGCACGTTCTGCCCAGGCGATATCTTATTTGTGCTATAACCATTTAACACCGCTACGTTTGCGCGCAACTGTATTGCCAGAAAAATTCGCAGACGGGGCAAATCCAAAACTATCACGCATGAATATCTTGCCTCGTGAATTTGTTGATGAGGCCGATGCCAAGGCAGAAATGACACCTTTGATAAAAGGGTACTTGCGTCTGGGCGCCACATTTGGCAAGGGCGTATTCGTTGACACGCCATTTAATTCGTATGATGTTTTTGTTATGGTTGAAACACGCAAGATGAATGCTGCGTATCAAAAACATTTCTTGGGTCGTGAAAACGCATTGGGCAATCCAGATGATGACAAAGAAAACATTATGAAAACCGTTGGTAAAATTATGACATTGCCTGTGGTTGGACCATTCAAGGTTGTGCGCGCATTTGTAGATTTCCTGTTGCGCGAAGATGCAGCGGATGCGGAATACGTCGAAGAATCAGACAAAGCAGATAATGAAGAGTAATATATATGGCAAAATTACGTAAACAAAATATCTTTAACACAACAACTGCCACGATAAAGTTTGTTTTATTTTGGATTGCGGTGGTTGTGCAGTTGCCTATCATTTTCTTGTTGCCCAGTGGTGGCAAATGGTCGGTACGATATATGCCGATATTTATGTGGTTCTTGGTAAAACTGGGGGGTATAAAAATCGTTGTGCATGGAACGCTGTCTGATAAGCGGCCGCTGATGATTGTTTCTAATCATATATCTGTGTTCGAATTGGCAACATTTCCAACCGCATTCCACGGCAGTTTTATTGCAAAAAAAGAAATGGAACACTGGCCATTGGTCGGCTGGGTTGCAAAAAAATTTGGCGTTATATTTGTTGACCGCCGTCCATCACACGCACGCGATGCGTTGCGCGTTGTGCAAGAAACGGTCAAGAATGTTAAATATCCAATGATACTGTTTCCAGAAGGAACAACAACAAACGGTGCGTATGTCAAACCGTTTAAAAGCACACTGTTTAACTTTGTTGAAAATTCCAATGTCACGGTTCAGCCAATGGCGATGCATTATCGCTACAAAGACGGCAGTCCAATTGATGAACAAACCATGGCAGATCACTTTGCGTATTTTGACAATAAAAAAATGGACATGGGGCCATTGTGCAAGCGTGAACGCAGTGCGTTTGGTCAAGTGTTTCATATTATGATGCTGGGTGGATTTACGGTTGAAATCACATTATTGCCACCACCGCCCCTGGCGGGTATGGACAGAAAGCAGATTGCTGAAACACTGCACAAAATCGTTTCAGATAAATACATGGAATTAAAAGATAAAAAATAAAAACAAAAATAAAGAGATTTAGGATATGAAAATTGAAAATTTATGCGTTCGTCGTTTGATTGGTGATGTTGCAGGCGCAACAACACATGGTCATAAAATGGCGGTAAAAGGTGGTTATATATATCAAACCTTCCAAGGCGGTTATACATTGTCGCCATTGGGGTGGCGTGTTGTTCGTAACATTGAAAATATCATCAGACAAGAAATGGATGGTATTGACGGACAAGAAATCTTGATGCCTGTTGTATCTGGCGCAGATATTTGGCGCGAAAGCGGACGTTATGATACAGTTGATGTTCTGGCAAAATTCAAAGGACGTTCCGGAACAGACTATGTTTTAAATCCAACACACGAAGAAGTTGTTGTTGATTATGTTAAGTCTGTTTTGGAAACGTATCGCCAAATGCCATTTATGGTTTATCAAATTCAGACAAAATTCCGCGACGAATTGCGCGCGCGCGCTGGGCTCATTCGTACACGCGAATTTATTATGAAAGACGCATATTCATTCCATGAAACCCAGGACGACTTGGAATTATATTATAATCGCTGTCACGATGCGTACGAACGTATTTTTTCACGTTGCGGTCTGAAAAACGTTGTCAGCGTATTGTCATCAACTGGTGATATGGGTGGCAGTGTCGCGCATGAATTTCAGCTGATAAACGACATGGGCGAAGATACAATCTTTTTATGTGAATGTGGTTTTAAAACAAATAAAGAACTGATTGACGAAGAAACAGAAACTTGCCCAAAGTGTGGCAAGAAGATGAATAAAGTTCGCGGTATCGAAATTGGTAATATTTTCCAATTGGGAACCAAGTATTCTGTTTCTATGAATTTGACATATACTTCTCCAGATGGCGAACAAAAAAATCCGATTATGGGCTGTTATGGGATTGGTGTCGGTCGCACAATGGCGGCAATTATGGAAGAAAGCGCAGATGACAAAGGACCAATTTGGAATATGGCAACAGCACCATTTGCAGTCGAAGTAATTGGCCTGCCAGATAAAGAGGGCAAGACATTGCCATTGGCGGAAAAAATATATAACGATTTAAAGTCTGCGGGCATTGAAACTATTCTAGATAATCGTGATGCACGTGCCGGTGAAAAGTTTGCAGATGCAGATTTGATAGCCGCACCAATTCGCTTGATTGTTTCTGCCAAGAATTTAGCGAACAATGCAATTGAAGTAAAATATCGCGTTAACGATATAGACACATCTGAATATAAAACAAGTTTTGGCTTGGATACATATATGTCAGAAACAGTCGATACAATATTAAAATTATTGGGCAAATAAAAACCACACCGCCCGGTTGGGCGGTTTTTTTATCTTAGGTGCAGTCAGGATGTTGATAAATCGTACTGCCGTTGATTCCATTGTTCTTTCGACGGGGTCGTGTTGTATATAACAATGGCACCCCGATTACATACGTAATCAGGGGATAAAAATATAACGACATAAAGCAAAAAAATCTTTTGTGCCAGGCAGTTTAGGTCTATCAAACCCCATCAGATTCCCTTTTATCCCGACAGAAACCTGACGTTAAAAATTATACGAACCTAAACAATAAAAGTCGAAAGATTTTAATCCGCAGTACTGTTTTTAACCAAGAATTCAACCTGTAGTAGAAGTTATTTGTAAACACCACCATTATTTTTTACAACCGAGTTCATCACAGATTTTGCCGAATTCACTCATTGTGATATTTGCATTGTTTAAAACCTTGGTCACGGTACGCAGTGACGGATAACGATTTTTACCATAACAATTCACGCGCTTTGATTTATTAAAAGTAGTTGCATCCAAGCCACTGTTTAACGCCATTCTTGACGGGCTGACTGCATTTGTTTTAGCAATAGCGTCCAGCGCGCCCCAAATCTGGTCGTGTGTAATCATGTAGAGTTCTCCTTTGTTTTGTGATTGTTTTCTGGTGTAAAATTCAGTGACAGATTTCAACTATGACACGATTCATAAATAAAAATCAATCATTATTTATAAGTTTATGTTCCTAAGTAATCAACACAGACAAAATAAGAACAGTGTCCTAGTGCATACATCAAAAAAGCAGGCTATGGTATTAAGAAAAAATACCGATTGTTTTTATTATGGGGTCACTATGATGAAGCGCTTATTCTTGTTTGCAGCCTATGACAAAGATGGAATCGTTGACGATACACTGATACACTACTTATCAGAACTATCAAAGTTGGGTGATATTGTGTTTGTTATGGACAATGACGCAAGCGAAACCGAATTAAACAAAATAAAACAAATTCCACATGTCTTATACGCGCATGCCGAACGACACAATGAATATGATTTTGGATCATATAAACGCGCATACATTTGGGCGCGCGACAACAAACTGTTAAAAAAATACGATTGGATTTATTTAGTAAACGATTCCGTTCTGGGACCACTGTTTGACACCAAACCAATTCTGAAAGATTTGGAATCTCGTGAAGTCGATTTAACAGGCATGATTTCGTATGGCGAAAAGTATATCTGTGAACACATTCAGTCATGGTTTGTAGGCCTATCACAACGTGTTGCAACAGAGAATTTTTTTGAAGATTTTATTTGCAGCGTTAAACACGAAAACAACAAAGCCGTTATTTGTGCGAAATATGAATTCCAACTGACAAATCGCATTGTTCACAGAGGTTATAAATATTCTTCTTTTTTAGATACAGAAAAATACTTAACTGATCGCTGTCATTTAATGTATCATGAACCATTATTAGCGCTAAAATTAGGTTGTCCTTTTATTAAAAAATCTGTCGCGCAAAAGGTTTTAAATAAAGAATTCTTATTACAACATATTGAAGATGAAAAATTGTTGCCCATTTTAAAAAAATGGTCCCATAGGATGCCACAGATACCAGAAAAGAAATTACTTTACAAACCTGTTTTCAGATTACGAATATTTGGATTGCAAATTATAAAAATATACAAAGTCGCTGACACGTTTGGTGGTGCCGCAGAATCAAAATACCGTATTGAAGCATTTGGATTTCTGCCAGTTGGGTTTGTTCATCGTACAAAACACGCAAAGTAAAGACAATAAATGAAAAACGCACTAATAACCCTTATGTATGCAGATGGTTTACATGGAGGCGTAAAATATTCCGCTGAACTGGGACAGTATTTAAACACACTTGGGTATAACGTATATATGTGTGGTGTTGTCACAAATGATAAAATAAAAAATTTTTTAAAACAAAATGATATAAAATTGTTTAATGTGTCGGAAATGCCTACGGATATATATTTTGATTTAGTATGGGCGCATCATTGGCCGATATTACCATATCTTATAAAACGTGGCATAAAATACAAGTATCTAATCAATTCCTGCATTAGTCGTATTTTACTTGTAGAGCGTCCAATATGGTTTTGGGAAAATATTGATTTGTGTTTAACATTGACACAAGAAGCGAAAGAACTATTTTGCGAAAAATACGATATACCAAACAATAAGATAGAGGTTTTACCCAATACTGCACCAGACATTTTTTTCAACTATAAAACCACGATAAACGATACGCCAAAAAAAATAGCGGTTGTATCAAATCATATTCCAGAAGAAATTTTTGAAGCGATAGAATTACTTAAACAAAAAAATATTGATATTGCAATATATGGTTCTCAAACACAAAGTGTCGACATTACACCGAACCTATTATCAAAATACGATGTCGTTATAACTATAGGCAAAACTGTACAATATTCTCTTGCTATGGGGATACCTGTTTATAATTATGACCACTTTGGTGGCAATGGTTATATAACAATTGACAATATATACACAGAAGAAAAATTTACGTTTTCTGGCAGAAGTTCTTTTTGCAAAAAAACACCACATTCAATCGTAAATGAAATTTTTTCACACTATGACTCAGTAAAAAAACAACGAAAAAAATTACACGAAATCGCCAAGGAAAGGTATCAATTATCAACAAGAATAAACCAGATTCTAAATAAAATTTACTCTAGCCCCCCAGTAAAACACGTAGAAATTAATGGAAACAACAAACTATTGTTTGACTATTGCGAATTTGTAATAGACTTGGTTGCACATCATAATAATATCAAAAAAAATATAACAAGATACCAGGGTTTAAAATCTAAAACAAGACAACAACCAGAAGCCTTTAATCTGATAAGCTATCTGAAACTAAGAATCTTCTGCTCTTTGATTCCTGTAAAAAAGTGGCGGAGGAATGCACGACGACATATACAGAGACGCATCATAAAACAATAAAACATCTAAGCTGTGCAAACAATTTTGGCAACGCGAGAATTATATCTATCTAACCTTTTCAAATATTGTGCGGAGGGTGGGGACACTGTCGCGTATCTTTTTTAATCCTTTGTCCGCGACAATCGCACCAGACGCAACAGATACGCCAGCCAATGGATATACAATAATGCCGGGATACATGCCAGGCTCTGACACCAAATTATAACAAAGCATAAATAACAAGCACGCCATACCAGTCATATATGAATACTTTGCAAACTTACGCATTTTTGTAATACTTGATAACATGTTATTCAACTGTTCAAATTGCGCCTGAATTTTGGCCTTAGATTCGCGTTCTGCACGCATTTGCGCCATTTTGATAAATGTTGTAAATGCAACAAAAGAACCTTTTTCTGCACCAGATAAAGCCATCGCTAAAATAGTCACTTCCGTATGATCACGCATTTTTTCTGCAAAATCTGCCATGTTTGCATACGAAGATGACGACGCAGTTTGATTACCACGCCCATTTAAAACATCGTACGCCATAGTTATTTGATGAAAACGATCCGCAGCAGCTTTGTCATTTGGATTTTTATCCGGATGATATTTATGCGCCATACGACGATAGGCACGCTTTATTTCATCAGGCGTGGCGTTTGGCGATAATTCTAGTACTTTTAGGGCTTCTTGGTATGTCATAGTGCGCAAAGACTAAAACACAAATTTAGGGTTGTCAAACAAATTCTATGTTGCAAAATACTAAAATCAGTATAATATATCACTGTTCTATAAAAAAATTAATATTTAGGGGTAAGATATGCCAGCAAAAACAGTTAATGATATTGTCGCACTGTGCAAGCGACGCGGTTTTATTTTTACAGGTTCTGAGATCTATGGCGGATTGGGCGGCGCATACGATTATGGTCCATACGGCGTCGAACTGATGAAAAATATTCGCAACGCATGGTGGAACGCCATGATTTATTCACGTGATGATATTGAAGGACTGGACGCGGCACTGATTTCTAATCGTTTGCTGTGGAAATATTCTGGACACGAGGCTGGATTTTCAGACCCGTTGGTCGAATGTAAAAAATGCGGCACACGTATGCGCCAAGACAAGATGAAAGACCAGACAAAGTGTGATAACTGTGGCAGCACAGAAATCACAGAACCACGTGCATACCAATTAATGATGGGACTGTCAATCGGTGCGACTGCGGATGGTGCAGTCAATGCATATCTGCGCCCAGAAACAGCGACAACAACATACACTAACTTTAAAAACGTGTTAGATGCAAAACCACATAAATTGCCATTTGGTATCGCCCAGATTGGCAAGGCGTTTCGTAACGAAATTTCCCCACGCGGCTTTGTATTTCGTATGCGCGAATTTGAACAGGCAGAAATGCAATACTTTGTAAACCCAGCCGATGACGAAAAATTCCACCAAATGTGGATGGAACAACGCATGGCATGGTGGATTAATGCATTGGGGATTCCTGCTGAAAAATTACGCTTTATGCCACATGAAAAGTTGGCACACTATGCCAAGGCAGCTGTCGATATCGAATACCAATTCCCAGACGGATTTGATGAGGTTGAAGGTATTCATAACCGCCAGGACTTTGACCTGGGGTCACATACCAAGGGTCAAAAAGACTTTAAAATCAACGCAAACGTTTTGGAAAACAAAGACAGTACAACCAAATTGTCTTATTCTGATCCACAGAGTGGTCAAAACTTCTTGCCGTATGTAATCGAAACAGCAATGGGCGTTAACCGTGCAATGCTGGCAGTTATGATAGAAGCATATGAAGAAGAAGACCTGGGTGACGGAAAAACACGAACTGTATTAAAACTGAAACCACAACTGTCACCAGTAAAGGCGGCTGTCATTCCACTGGCGCGCAATGTTCCAGAATTGTTGAACATATCAAACGACATTGTTGCAAAATTGCGCAAAATGGCAATTGGACGTATCGAACTGGAAAATTCTGGAAACATCGGTAAAAACTATCGCAGACACGATGAAATCGGAACACCAGTATGTATCACTGTTGACCACCAAACAATGGAAGACGGTACTGTGACACTGCGCCATCGCGATACAATGGAACAAGAACGCATCGCAATCGACGCGGTTCCTGCACGTATCTTGGAAATTGTAAACGGATAAAAAAATCCCCCAATCGGGGGATTTTTTTTTACCAAGAAAGAAACTGATTATTTATTCGCCTATTTTTAAATTTGGACGTGCGTGACGTAAATTCTTTAATGCACGTTCCTGGGCCACACGAAACGCGTCAGGATTCCAGATTTGAAAACTGTTGCCACGCCCAACAAAAATCGCCCTATCCGTAATACCAGCATGAAACAACAAATCAGACGGAATTATAACGCGCCCTGTCACATCAAATGCCAATGGACGCGCATCTGCAAATAGCATCGCAGACAAATCATCCAAACCACTGTCAAAAACGCCAATTTTATCGGTTGCAGACGCCATTTGTTCCATACGTGACATAGTCACCCCTTCAATACAATCATTTGTAAAAGAGCGATATAAAACAACGCCTGGAAATTTTTCATTTGATACCGAAGCCCGGAAAGAGGCCGGCACAGAAATTCGCCCCTTGGTATCCAAACGATTTTCATAAGATGAGAGAAACAATGACATTTTATGATCTTCTTTTTAGAGGTCCTTTTTTGCGGTTCCCTTTCCTGCTTCGACTTGAATGTAGCATGGGATTTTATGGTTGTCAATGACATTATATAAAATCACCTTGGGAATTTATGGTAAAAAAAATTCAAACAAAATTAAAATAAATACATTTTATGCTTGACCTGCGATTCGTTTTTGTTCTAAGATATTTGTATAGACAAGGAAGAAAGAATAAAAAAGCTTAAAAAACCGCAGAAAACTTGGATTTTTTAAGCAGAACAAAAAACAACAAATGATGTCTATCTTTGATTTTTGTAAATACAGCCGTATTTACAATAAACACAAGAAAAACATCACAACATACGCCCAGAAAGGAGGGGAAACGCGCATGCCAAAGAATATCAAAGAAATTATGATTGCATTAAACCAAGTCCTGACAACAACCGTTTGGGTTAACGAAGATCGCCAAATTATATCACTGGCAGACGAATTAAAAATCGGTCAGAACAATACGCCACGCTCTATCGAAGATTTAGAACGCACTTCTTTGGTTGGCGCATATGTTTCTCTGCAAATCCGCACAGATAATTTTGACATTTCTGCAGAAAGCATGGACACAAAAACATTGTCATTACGCGTAAAAGAAATGGTATTTGCAGAAGCCAAGAAAATCATGGACAATGCAGATAATTCAGTTCAGTCCAATATCGCAAAAGCTGCATAAAACACAGGCAGTGCGCATATCAGGACAAATAGTTTCTGGTTATCCAGAAGGAAGGGAGCGACCGTCGTCAAGTAATTGTCGACGGTTCTTGTTTGAATATTTATCAATTGACAAGATAACAAACCATGATAACATGAAAACCATGAAAAAAGATTACTATGATTTAAAATACCCTGTGTGGTACCCATACAGCAAACCAAATGGCGAGCGTGGGATTATGTACACTATTCCTGTCAAGGAACTGGTTAAAATTTATTCTAAACACACAAACCATATGCCAAAAACATTTTTTGATTGCGGTGCCGCGAATGGTCAATTGTTGCTGGAAGCCGAAAAAATGGGAATCGATGCAAGTGGTGTCGAAAAAGAAAAATATATCCTAGCAAGTCAGGCACAACGCAATTTAGTTAAACAAGGAAAACTGCAAATTAAACCGATTGAAAAATGTCCACCGGTTAAAGCAGATCTTGCGTACTGCAATGGCGTGTTAACATATATGGACACCACACAATTGGCACTGACGATGTCCAAATTCGCCAACACAGACATGGTAATTGTATCACTTGACACAATCGACGATGCCCTTGACGCCAAAGAAAAAAATGCAATCTTGCCAGTAGAAAAAGAACAAAAACTGAAACCTATTATTTGGTGGGTTGCATATTTCCAGGCAACTGGATTTGATGCCGGATATAACTTTGAACACCAATGCTTTGTTTTGACGCCGATGACACTAAAAAACAAGATGAAAAGTCAGATAAGACAAAAGCCAAAAAGGAAATTACGCGTTTATCCGACAGTTGATTTGCAAAAAAAACGCCGGACAAAAAAAGTCCCACAAAGACAACGTCAGATAGAAATGCAAGAAAAGGCAGAAAATCGAATTCTGCGTGATTTGAAAAATAGAACACGGTAAAAAACACGCCCAGTTGGGCGTTTTTTTTACTCTACCATCGTATAATTCTTGTGAATTATTTTTGCACTGCGACGCAAGGCGCCCAACTCTGAACTATCCATCTTTGGCGTCAAAGTTGCCAAGACACCTGCATTTCCAACAACACGTGGCATAGATAACGCCGTATCTTTTACAATAACACCGTCAACAGTGCTGACAGTTAGGATGCGGCGCTCGTCATTTATTATACAACGAACCAGGTCTGCAACCGCACCGGCAATGCCATCCCATGTTGCGCCACGCCCCCTGATAATTTCATATGCAGAATTATGAACACGATGTTCTATGGTCTTGCGCGTTGTGGCGGGCAATGAGTTTTTAGTCTGACGGCAAAACGTATTTAAATCAACACCACCAATACATGCAGACGACCAGTTAATCATACTGCTGTCACCATGTTCGCCCAAGACATATGCATTAATAGACTGCGTCGATACCGACAATTGACGTGATAAAATTGTACGCAAACGCGCAGAATCCAACATTGTTCCTGTCCCAATAACGCGCGCAGGTGGCAATTTTGATAATTTTTGCGCAACCATAACCATAACATCCAACGGATTTGTGACAACAATTAATTTGACATTCTTGGAATCTACGTTTGCCATAACACGCGGAACAATATCGTTAATAACCGCCGTGTTGGCGTGTAATAAATCAGTACGCGTTTGCCCCGGTTTTTGATTTGCACCAGCGGCGACAATAACAATTTCACTGCCCCGGATGCCACGATAATTGTTTATTGCCGTAATTTTTACATCGTGTGAAAATGCAGTTGCATGCCCCAAATCTTCGGCAGTTGCACGTGCACGAATCCCATCACGATCAAACAAGGCAATTTCATGCACTAAACCAGTATTCTTTACAGCGGTTGCAACAGCAGAACCAACCGACCCCAAACCAATAATTGCGACTTTCATGTTTTATTCTCTCTCTATATATTATTCAAGGTCATTATAACATAAAAAGAGGGACTTTGCGACGATATTATAAATTAAATACCGCCAATATGGGATAGGCGGTATTTTACGACACAAAAGAACTTAATTATTCGGTCTTGATTCCGGCACGTATTTCCGCCAAGGCGCGCGCACGTTCTTCTATCATACCATTCAAATTTGCACCCGCTAAATTTGCCGTATATGCAATAGAATTTGCAAATGCCAGCGCATCACTGTTTCCATGCGTTTTGACAGAAAAACCACGAAGCCCCAAAAATGTTGCACCAGCATATGAACGTGGGTCAATTTTGTGCTTTAAACGTTTGAACACATGAATCAAGAAAAACGCACCAATCATTGCCAGTACAGATTTTTTAAAGTTCTCTACGACAACGCGCTTGATTAACTTTGCGGTTCCTTCGACTGTTTTTAATACGATATTCCCGGTAAAGCCATCAGTGACGACAACCTGAACCCGCCCTGCCCCAATGTCATTACCTTCGACAAAGCCGATATATTCATAGGGCAAACTATCTTTATTTTCTGTCAGAATCTTGTTCAGATGAACCAATGTTTCGTTCCCCTTGGTTTCTTCAGAACCAATGTTTAACACACCCAATTTTGGTCGTGGCATTTTACCGACAACTTCGGCATAAACACTGCCCAAGACGGCAAAATCAAACAGGATTGTTTCATCACACTGAACATTTGCCCCTAAATCCAGCACAACCACACGGCTGTCACCGGCACCAGACGGCAACATAGTTGTGATTGCAGGGCGCGAAATCCCATCAATTGTTTTCAGCGCTAACTTTGACAAAGACATCAAAATACCAGTGTTCCCTGCACTGATGACCGCCATAGAATTACCTTCGCGTACATCCTTTATCGCCATATACATTGACGTATCTTGGGCATGACGCAGAACATCCATAACCTTGTCCGTGGGTTTGATTACATTTGGCGCATGGATAATTTTTGTATTACGGGCAACACGTGGATATTTTGCCAATAATTTACGCAATTTTTTTTCATCACCAAACAAACGAAAGAATACGTTTCCTTCGCCATTTTGATATAAATACTGATTCATACCACCCAGAACCGCATTTGGTCCCTTGTCCCCCCCCATGGCATCAATCGCAATTATCTTTTTATTTTCGTCTGACATTTCATAAAAAAAGCAGATTAGGCACAAAACGCGCCCAGTCTGCCCCCTTGTTTCCTATGATAATAGGTTAATAATTATTTTGCACCGCATGCAGGACAAACGTGATGTGGGCGTTTCTTTTCGCCACATGTTTTGCATACACCACATGGCATTACAGACAATGCATCATGTGAACGACGTTGTGCAGAACGTGCTTTACTTGTTTTACTTTTTGGCGTTGCCATTTTACTATCCTTTTTATTTATGACTGCTATATTCTATTCAATTCCACAGCATTTGCAAGAAAAACTTTCCTTGGCATGTCTTTTCATGCCAAGGAGTGTTTTTAGATGTCCAACAACTGTTGTTGGCCATTGCCTTCGCGTGCCAATTTTTCTGCTTTTTCTTCTTCTTTGGCAATTTCGCGAACGCGACGTACATATGCACCTGTTCCAATTGGTATCAAACGACCAACAATCAAGTTTTCGTTAATACCAACCAATTTATCTGTTGAACCGCTGATTGCAGCGTCAACCAATACCTTGGTTGTCTGTTGGAACGATGCGTTCGAAATAAATGAACGTGATGTCAATGATGCACGGGTCAAACCAACCAAGACCTGAGAAGCCTCTGCCAGTCTGCCACCATCACGTGCAACACGAGCGTTTTCTTCTTCGAAATCAACACGATCAACAACCTGGCCCATCAAGAAGCCTGTGTCACCTGGGTTTGTGATTTCAACACGACGTGTCATTTCACGTATCAAAATTTCAATGTGTTTGTCATTAATCGTCACGCCCTGCAAGCGATAAACCTGTTGAATCTGGTCAACCATAAATGTTGCCAAGGCCTTCTGCCCCAAGATACGCAAGATATCTTGTGGAACAGGATCACCGTCAACCAGTTTTTCCGCTTTTTTAACGACATCACCACTGCGAACCAACAGGTTTGTGCCCTTTGGTACAGCATATTCGACAGGAGCAGTACCATCGTCTGGTTCAATGCGAATAATGATTTTCGATTTCGCATCTTCCAAATCGATTGTACCATCGATTTCAGCCAACAGTGCAGGGTTTGATGGACGACGAACTTCTAACAATTCGTTAACACGTGGCAAACCACCGGTAATGTCGCCTGTACGCTTTGCCTGAACAGGGATACGGGCGATAATGTCACCGGCAACAACCTTGTCACCATTGGCAACGTTCAGCACGGAATAAATTGGCAACAGATATTCTGCAATCTTTTTCCCGCCCAAAGATATAACTTCGCCCTTGGCATCGACCAATGTGATGGCCGGTTTCAACGCCTTTTTCGTGTTTGTTTTCCAGTTAATAACCTTGCGAGAAACGATACCAGTCATAGAATCAACTTCTTCCTGATAAGAAACGTTTTCAATCAGGTCATTAAAGTTAACGATACCGTCTTTTTCAGCGATAATTGTGTTGGAATATGGATCCCATTCTGCCACTTTCGCGCCCTTTTCAACGCTGTCGCCATCGTTAACAATCAGCATAGATGCGTATGGCAGGCTGCTGCTGAATAATTCTTTGCCTTCGCCGTCAACAACCGCCAATTTACCATTACGGCTTAATACAACGATACGACCTGCGCTGTTCTTAATTGTGTTAACGCCGGACAATTTGATTGTACCTGCAACTGGTACTTCGATAAAGTGACTTTCGGCACCACCAGATGCAACACCACCAATGTGGAAGGTACGCAACGTCAACTGGGTACCGGGTTCACCAATCGACTGACCTGCGATAACACCAACCGCTTCGCCGACGTGTACCAATGCATTACGTGACAAGTCCATACCATAACATTTCGCACACAGACCATCTGAACAGCATGTCAGAACACTGCGTACATCAACGCTTGGCAGACCAGATTCATTAATCGCCTTGGACGCCGCCTTGGTGACCAATTCGCCTGCTGGGACAATAATTTCCTTGGTAATTGGATGCACGATATCATGTGCTGCCGTACGTCCCAATACAACATCACCCAATGGAACAGACAATGTCGAACCAGTATACACAGGTTTTGCAGTAATAAATTCCGTGGTACCGCAATCATGTTCTGTGATAACCGTGTTCTGTGCCAATTCAACCAAACGACGTGTCAAATAACCCGCGTCAGCTGTTTTCAACGCCGTGTCAGACATACCCTTACGCGCACCGTGGGTTGACGTAAAGTATTCGGACATGGTCAAACCTTCTTTAAAGTTCGAAATAATTGGAACTTCGATAATCGAACCGTCTGGTTTCTGCATCATACCACGCATACCTGCCAACTGTTGAATCTGACGTTTGGAACCACGCGCTTCGGACAAAGCCATCATGTATACAGAATTCCATTTGTCACCAGTTGATTTACCCAGCGCAGCATACGCCATGTCACCCAATTTATCTGTTGTACCATGCCACAAGTCAATCAATTTATTGTGACGTTCACCACCAGACAACAAACCGTTTTGATATTGTTCTTCGATTTCTTCAGCAGCCTTTTCAGACTGGGCAATAATGTCTTTCTTTTCGTCTGGGATGACAATGTCGTCATAACCAATGGAAATACCACTGAATGCCGCCTGTTCAAAACCAGTATCTTTCAATGCGTCGGCCAACAGAATCATGGCCTTGTCACCACAACGTTCGTATGTTGTTGCCAACAATGATTTAATTGCGCTGCGTGGCATAACCTTGTTAACCAAATCAAATGGCATATTGTCAGATTTTGGTAACAATTCACCCAAAATCATACGACCAGCCGTTGTTTGATATGTCTTGCCGTTGATACGTGCAATAATTGGTGTATGCAATGTGATTGTCTTGTTTTCCAACGCCAATTTTACTTCGTCCATGTTCGCAAAACGTGGTGATTTTTCATTGTGTTCACCATTAATCAAAGAGATATAGTAAACACCCAAAACCATGTCTTGTGATGGAACAATCATTGGCGCACCGTTCGCAGGTGACAATACGTTGTTTGATGACAACATTAATGTACGTGCTTCTAACTGTGCCTCTAATGAAATAGGAACGTGAACAGACATCTGGTCACCGTCAAAGTCAGCATTAAAGCCCGAGCATACCAATGGATGCAGACGGATCGCCTTGCCTTCAATCAAGACCGGTTCAAATGCCAACAGTGACAAACGGTGCAATGTTGGCGCACGGTTCAGCAATACTGGATGTTCGTGAATAACCTTTTCCAGGATTTCCCATACAACATCTTCGCCGTTTTCAACCATTTTGCGTGCAGTCTTTAATGTGTTTGCATAATCGCCCGCCATCAAACGTGCAAATACGAATGGTTTAAACAATTCCAATGCCATTGTCTTTGGCAAACCAACCTGATGCAATTTCAATGTTGGACCAGACACGATAACCGAACGACCAGAATAGTCAACACGTTTACCCAACATGTTCATACGGAAACGACCAGATTTACCGCGCAAAGAATCAGACAATGATTTCAATGGACGACGATTCTGGGAAACCATTGGACGTGCCTTGTGCCCATTGTCGAACAATGAATCAACCGCTTCCTGCAGCATACGTTTTTCATTGCGGATAATGATGTCTGGTGCATGCATTTCCATAAAACGTTTCAAACGATTATTACGAATAATTACACGACGGTACAAATCATTCAAGTCGGATGCGGCAACGTGACCGGCATCTAACGTCACCAATGGACGCATATCTGGTGGGATTACCGGGATAATATCTGGCATCATCCATGCAGGGTCTGTCTTGGAATCCAAGAAAGCTTCGACCAGTTTCAACTGCTTAATTAATGCCTTGCGCTTTGTTTCAGACTTGGTTTCTGACAATTCTGCACGCAGACGTGTGCGTTCGTCGCCCATGTCTAAATTTGCGATAATGGAACGTACACCTTCGGCACCAATACCAACATGGAATGCGTCTGCACCAAATTCTTCGACCGCGGCCTGATATTCATCTTCGCTGATGACATCGTATTGTTTCAAGTTTGTTAAACCTGGTTCAATTACGATGTATGCATCGTATGAAATAACCTGTTCCAATTTCTTTTGTGGCAGATTGTTTAACAATGTTGCGATTTTACCTTCGCGCAGGAACCATGTGTGCGCAACAGGCATCGCCAATTTAATATGTCCCATACGTTCACGACGAACAGATGCCGAACCAACTTCGACCCCACAACGTTCGCAAACAACGCCACGGAACTTGATTCTTTTATACTTACCACATGCACATTCATAATCCTTGACCGGACCAAAAATCTGCTGGCAGAACAAACCTTCTGCTTCTGGTTTCATGGAATGATAGTTAATGGTTTCTGGTTTTTTAACCTCGCCATGGGACCAGGACAGAATTTCTTCGGGGGATGCAATTGTGATGCGCAGGGCGTCAAACTGTTCCTTGGTTTCAATTTGTCCAAATATCTTTTGCAACATATTGCTCATTATATTTTGCTCCTTATAAGATAGTTTTTAGTTGTTAGTGGCTAGTGGTTAGGGTGTGGGGATACGCCCCACACCAATGCTAACAACTAATCTACTTTCTTTGGTGTCATTGCCAGACCCAATCCACGCAATTCGCGAACGAATACGTTGAAAGCTTCTGGTGTGCCGGTCTGGATATCATTGCTGCCGCTGATGATGGATTCATACATCTTGTTTCGGCCGGTGATATCGTCAGATTTTACCGTCAACATTTCGCGCAACAGGTGGGCGGCACCGTGGGCTTCCAGCGCCCACACTTCCATTTCACCCAAACGCTGGCCACCCATGTGGGCCTTACCAGACAATGGCTGTTGCGTGACCAATGAGTAATTACCAATTGAACGTGCGTGAATCTTTTCATCAACAAAGTGATGCAGTTTCAGCATGTACATAACACCAACTGTGACCGGACGGGCAAACTTTTCACCAGTCATTCCGTCATACAAGTCAAACTGACCTGTTTCTGGCAAGCCCGCCAATTTCAACATTGAACGAATGTCTTCGGATGTCGCACCGTCAAATGTTGGCGTCGCCATTGGAACACCGTCACGCAGTAATGCTGCCTGGGCACGTACGTCTGTATCGGTCATTTTTTCCAGTTTTTCAGCGACATCGGCACCATAAACCTGTCCCATGATGTTACGCAAATCATCTGTGACAGCACGTTTTGCCTTTACTTCGTCCAGAACTGCACCAATCTGGGCACCCAATGTGCGCGCCGCCATACCAAGGTGAGTTTCCAAAATCTGACCAATGTTCATACGTGATGGCACGCCCAATGGGTTCAACACGATATCAACCGGTGTACCGTCCGCCAAGTGTGGCATATCTTCGACAGGGACGACCTTGGATACAATACCCTTGTTTCCGTGACGACCCGCCATTTTATCACCTGGCTGCAATTTCATTTTGTGTGCGATGTATACTTTTACTTCTTTTAATACACCGGCATTCAAAGAATTGCTTTCTGTTGCCTTGGATACTTCGGCGTCCGCCTTTTCGTTCAACTGTTTCAATTTCAAAACATGTTGTTCGCGCAGTTCATCGATTTTTGCCTGGGCTTCTTTGTTCTTGACCACCAACTTTTTAACGTCAGAAGGTTTGATGCCCTCGAATACTTCACTGGTCAACTTTTTACCAACGAATGGTTTTAAGCTGCCTGTGCCTGCTTCGATAACCAGGTTTTCTGCGATTTGGAATATCTGGTCGGCAAAGCCCTTTTCGATAATTGCAATTTCTTCTTCACGATCTTTGTTAATCTTTTCGATTTTTTGCAGTTCAATCATCTGGGTGCGTTCGTCTTTCTTAACACCATGACGTGTCAAGACGTTTACACCGATAACTGTGCCTTCTTCGTTCGGACCAACACGCAAAGATGTATCTTTGACGTTCAACGCCTTTTCACCAAAGATGTTGCGCAACAGCGCCTCTTCTGGTGTCAACAAGGTTTCAGATTTTGGTGTCACACGACCAACCAAGATGTCGCCCTGTTTTACACGCGCACCAACATAGATGATACCAGATTCGTCCAGATTCTTTAACGCTTCTTCGCCAACGTTTGGAATGTCGCGTGTCAATGCCTCTGGCCCTAACTGGGTGTCGCGAACCTTGAATTCTTTTTCAACGATTTTTACAGATGTAAATACGTCATCACGTGAAATCTTTTCAGAAATAACGATAGAGTCTTCGTAGTTATATCCACGCCATGGCATGAATGCAACCAATACATTGCGACCCAACGCCAATTCACCATAGTTCATAGATGAACCGTCGGCAATGATGTCGCCCGCAGAAATGCGATCGCCAACCTTTACCAATGGTTTCTGGTGAATGATTGTTTCACTGTTAGAACGTTCGAACTTTTCCAGGTTATAGATATCAACACCTGTCACAACGTTGCGACTGTTCATACATTTTACCACGATACGGTTCGCATCCACAGATTCAACAATACCACTGTGTTTTGCAACCTTACCCGTGCGTGAGTCACGTGCCACTTCGCGTTCAATACCAGTACCAACCAATGGTGCCTGAACACGCAATAATGGAACGCCCTGACGTTGCATGTTTGAACCCATCAATGCACGGTTCGCGTCGTCGTTTTCAACGAATGGAATCAAACCAGTTGCAATTGATACCACCTGACGTGGTTCAACGTCAATAAGGTCAATTTCTTCTTTTGGAACCATGGTAAATTCGCCGTCAACACGGGCCGTCACCATGTCTTCGCCCAAATGACCTTCTTTTGTTGTTGGGGTATTACCCTGGGCAATCTTGTGACCCAATTCTTCGTCCGCGGTCAGATAGACCATCTTGTCTGTGACACGGCTGTTTTCGACAACATAATATGGCGTTTCAATAAATCCATACGGATTAACACGCGCATATGATGACAAGTGGTTAATCAGACCAATATTCGCACCTTCGGGGGTGTGAATTGGGCATAAACGACCATAGTGTGTTGGATGAACGTCACGGACGTCAATACCTGCGCGGTCACGGTTCAGTCCCCCTGGCCCCAACGCGGAAATACGACGTTTGTGTTCCAGTTCAGACAATGGATTGTATGCATCCATAAACTGGGACAATTGTGATGTTCCCAAGAATTCAGACACCAGAGACATCAATGGTTTTACATTGATAACATCCTGGGGTTGCATGTTTGCAATGTTTGGTGACGACAGGCTTTCACGAACCAGGCGCTCAATACGAACCATACCAGTGCGGAAATTCTGTTCCAACAATTCACCAACCGTGCGAACACGACGATTTGACAAATTATCAATGTCATCAACCGTGTCTTTGCGATCAATGATATTTGTTAATGTCTTTAATACCGCCAAGAAATCAGATTTGGTCAACAAACGTTCGTCTTCTGGTCTTTTGCCAGAATCAATTTTCAAGCGCTTGTTCATCTTGAAACGACCAACCGCAGACAAATCATAGTACGCAGGTTCAAAACCCTGACGCAAGAACAGATTAATTGCCGCTTCCAGTGTTGGACGTTCACCCGGACGGATGATGTTATAAATTTCGATTAATGCTTCTTCGCGATTTGTTGTTTTGTCTGCCATCAAAGTATTGCGCATATGTGCAGTAATTGTGGCATTATCGATAGAAATCAAACTGATTTCTTTGACATTCATTTTGTCCAAATCGTTCAGAACTTCTTCGGTAATTTCTGTACCTGCTGGGAATACAACTTCGTCGCCAGACATAACAGGATCGAATAAATATTCACCAATCAAAGATTCTGGCAACATACCAAACTTCTTGGACGTGTCCATAATCTTTTTCATGCGTTTCGCGTTCAGACGATCGCCCTTGGACGCCATGACTTTTTTATCTTTTGGATTGATAATGTCATAGTTCAAGCGGTATTTATCCAAACCTTCGAAACTAGATGTTTCGCCCGTCCAGAATTTACCATCAAATGATAATGGAATCCGTTTATAAAATGCCGACAGGATTTCTGTATCAGACATACCGCGGATTGATGGTTTGCGTGGGTCTGCCAACCATTTCTTTTCATCGTCGGCACTTGGCAAACAGCGCAACAGAACAGTCGCAGGAATCTTGCGACGACGGTCAATGCGAACATAGATTACGCCCTTGGATTCTTCGAAATCGATCCAAGAACCATGTTCTGGAATAATACGCGCAGTATATGTGATTGGGTTTCCAGCAACTTTTGATTCTTTGGTTGTTGCAAACACAACGCCCTGGGCGCGATGCATCTGGGAAACGATAACACGTTCAACACCCGATGCGATAAAGCTGCCGCGCTCTGTCATTAACGGCACTTCGCCCATAAATATTTCTTGTTCTTTGATGTCGCGCAAAGTCTTTTTGCCATCTTCGGCGACGTCCCATAAAATCAATCTCAGCTTCAATCTTAACTTGCTGGAATATGTCATGTTGCGCAACATGCATTCTTTTACATTGTAAACAGGTTTGTCCAATGTATATTCCACAAATTCCAGGTCGGCAATGCCGGCATAGTCTTTGATTGGGAACATAGAAGAGAATACATTTTGCAATCCCATATTTTTGCGGGATTGTGGGTCAACATCTGCCTGCAAGAAATCTTTGTAGGAATTAAATTGAATTTCAACCAAATCAGGAAGCGGAGTTTGCAAAATACTTTTACGAAAAGATTTTCTAAGTTTCTGGATAACTGCCATCGGTTTTAATCCTTTATTTTATGCGTTTTGCAAACATGACAGGGCAAAAAGAAAATTCTTAAACAAATTGCGAATATGTTTTTTTCAAAAGATATAAGATAATTTTTTTATTATCTTGCCACAATTTATTTAACAATCTCCTTTTTGCCCTGCACTTGTCTTGTATATATTTTGACTTACGTCTTTTACGCCTTTGTGCCCACATGGGAAAAATCCCACGTGGGCGGCGTTTTGTCACACTTTAATGCGACTTATTTTTTTAGAACCAATCGGTTCCAAGATATTGAATTATTTCAATTCAACCTTGGCACCTGCTGCTTCTAATGCTGCTTTCAATTTGTCAGCTTCGTCTTTGCCAACGTTTTCTTTGACAGCCTTTGGTGCAGATTCAACCAAAGCTTTTGCTTCGGTCAAGCCTAAGCCTGTTGCTTCTTTTACAGCCTTGATAACAGCCAATTTGTTTGCGCCGATTTCAGCCAAGACAACGTTAAATTCTGTCTTTTCTTCGGCCGCAGCGGCAGCAGGACCAGCAGCAACTGCAACAGCAGCAGCAGCGCTAACGCCCCATGTTTCTTCCAATGCTTTGGACAGTTCAACTGCTTCCAAAACAGTCAATTTTGACAATTCTTCAACTAATTTCTGAATGTCTGCCATTTTATTACTCCTAAGTTTTGTTTTAGGTCAGAATAAAAATATTCTGATTTTATTGTTCTTTTTTTCCATACTCTGCAGAAACGCGCGCAAGACGTGAACCTGGTTCGACCAAGATACGTGCGATAGTGCCACGGATTTCCAACAGGGAAGGAAGCTTGGATAATTGCAATACGCCGTCTGTGTCCAGAACGTCCGCGTCCATTTTACCACCGATGATTGTCAAATTTGGATGTTCATCTGCAAATTTGGCCAATACTTTGGTGACCGCCAAACCATCTGTCGCAACAGCAACAGCAGTCGGACGTTTCAACATGTCAGATACAGGTTCAAATTCAGTATCTTTTAACGCCAACTTCATCAAACGGTTTTTGACAACTTTGAATACAGAAACCAATGGGCGCAATTCGTTGCGCAGTGTTTCGAATTCTTTTACTGTCAAACCATGGTTTTCAATGATGAAAACACCGTTTGCATCTTTCAGGGACGACTGCAACGCTGAAATCAGATCTGATTTTTCTTCGCGTTTCATCTATTTTTCCTTCAAGCTTCTGTTTTGTTAAACTTTCCATCCGGGGTTCCCCGGGTGGGGCTTTGTTTCCTGCCCCAAAGAATTTTCTCTTTGTCTATGATGGAAATTAAGTGTTGCCACACCATCAGTCTTGGACAGAAATCTGTTTTTGCGACCAAGAATTTTGACCATGGTCGCAACTAATTATTTTGCGTCCACTTTCAGACCAGGACCCTGGGTTGTCGCAACAGAGATACCCAAGATATACTGACCCTTGGCAGATGCAGGTTTTACCTTTTTCAACTGGTCAATCAAGGCATTTGCATTTTCAACCAACTTTGCAGTTTCAAATGACATTTTACCAATACCCGCGTGAATGATACCCTTCTTTTCTGCGCGGTATTCAATCTGACCAGCCTTGGCCGTCGCAACAGCGTCAGCAACGTTGTTTGTGACAGTACCCAATTTTGGATTCGGCATCAGACCCTTTGGTCCCAATACACGTGCAATCTTTGACATTTTTGGCATCATGTCTGGTGTTGCAATAACGCGATCAAAATTGATTTCACCAGCTGCAACACGGTCAATCAAATCTTGACCACCAACAACGTCTGCACCAGCCTTTTTCGCATCGTCCGCAGCATTTTCAGTAAATACTGCAACGCGAACAGTTTTGCCTGTGCCATTTGGCAAAGACAACATACCACGAATGTTCTGGTCAGCCTTTGTCACATCGATACCCAAACGGATTGCGATTTCCAATGTTTCATCAAACTTTTTGGACGCATATTCACGCAATGCATCAATCGCATCAGCCAAAGCATACACTTTGTCTGTGTCCAAGTTTTTCCAAGTCTGCTGTTTCTTTGTCAGTTTCATGATATTACTCCCCTACCTTTACGCCCATAGAACGACATTGACCTGCAACAATATTCATAGCAGATTCAATGGAAGAGCAATTCAAGTCCGGCATCTTTGCCTCTGCAATCTCGCGGATTTGATCCTGAGAAATTGTGCCAACGAAATCACGACCAGGTTTATGAGAACCAATCTTTAATTTCAATGCCTTTTTAATATAATACGACACAGGTGGCAATTTCATAATAAATTCGAAACTGCGATCTGTATAAACAGTGATAATACATGGAATTGGCATCCCAGGTTCTTTATCAGATGTTTTGTCGTTAAACTGTTTGCAGAATTCTGCGATGTTTACACCAGCAGCACCCAACGCAGGACCAATAGGAGGCGCAGGATTTGCTTGTTTTGCAGGGACGACCAATTTAACCAATCCCTTAACTTCTTTTTTTGCCATTTTTTCACTCCGTTTTTTTCGTTTGTGTCGTGGTACGATATGGCGTATCTACCACGGTTTGCTGTGATTTTACATGATATTTTTCAGAAAACCACAAAAATCTTTTTTACTTTTTGCGCGCCCTGTGCATTTCCATCGCCGCATCCACAACTGCTTTGCGATTTTCATCAATCATCTTGCACAATTCAGGACTCATTTTGTATTCATGATTGGCCTTACGAATATCTTGTATCGTAACCTCTACACGAATTTCGCCAAAAGCATCCCTTGTTATCTTCATACACTAGACCCGTTCAACCTGTTCAAATTCCAATTCCATGCTGGTTTCACGACCAAACACCAGAACCGTCACAGTCATCTTCTGTTTTACATTATCAACCTCTGACGCGACACCGTTAAAGCCAGCAAACGGCCCATCAATAACATGAACTTCTTGACCAACTTCGTACATAACATCTTCGGTAACAACAGAGCCTTCTTCGACCTGTTTTAACAGACGGCGCGCTTCTTCTTCACTAACCGCAATTGGCTTATTCTTGGCACCCAAGAACATAACACCCTGAGGTATTTGTTTTACCAAGGTAAATGTTTCATTATTCAAAACCATTTGAACGACAATATACCCAGGAAAAAATTTCTTTTCACTTTTTACACGTTTGCCAGCCTTGATTTCTGTGACCTCACGCGTGGGGACCAAAATTTCGCCAAACAGCGCATTCAAACGACGTTTATCAATCTGTTCACGCAAACCGCGCGCAACCTTGTCTTCACACCCAGTATGAACATTCACGACAAACCACTGCATTTTTTCTTCCATTTTATGCTTCCTTTGCCTGTTATTAGAAAACCCAACCAACAATCGCGTTCAGCACACTGTCAACAACAAAAAAGAACAATGCCGCCAAACCAGAAAATACCAATATCATTATTGTTGCACGAATAACACTGTCGCGCGACGGCCACACAATCTTGAACCATTCACGACGCACAGATTTAAAAAATTCCAGTATTTTCTTCATAAAAAACTGCCTAAATTACATAATTTAACCACAACCACGAACGATACATCATCTATATTTCAAAACACGCCCACGGCTGTGTTTTGAAAAAAATTGGCAGGGGCAGAAGGAATGTTCGCTTTCGCTCACCACGCGTACCGGTTTCGTTGCGCATACGCTTACAAAACCGAACTTGTATGCGAACCCAACATCTTATTTATTCGGGTTCAATTCCACCGCCCCACTTTTTTCAAAACACACATGCAGTGCGTTTTGAAAAAAAATTGGCAGGGGCAGAAGGAATCGAACCCTCATCCGCGGTTTTGGAGACCGATATTCTACCGTTGAACTATGCCCCTGAGACCGTACTTTACATGCACATACCGTCACATAGTCGGCGACAGGATAGCATAAAGATACGAAAAATCAAGTCAAAATATTATAATACTTTTTGTTTTTTGTCGCAAGAATTATTTTATGCAACACAAAACATAATTTATTGATAAATTCAGATAATTTTTCACTTGCACCCCCTGGCATTTTTTGTCTACAATCAACATAATCAAGGGGGAGAAAGTCGTGAAAAATCGCGTAGAACCGCCAATTTTAATATCAAGACTAATGACGTTTGTGTTGGCAGCGTCACTGGTTGTGTTGGGGGTGCTGGGCATGACGATTATAAAAATGTTCCCATTAAACCGTCCAGAAGTTTTCTTTTTAACAACAGAACTTCGTGACAACCAAACTGTAAAGTTGGTTGAGATGCCGACAAACGACTCTAATTTTGATTTGTATAAACAAACCTTTGTTCGCGAATATGTTAGACACAGAAACGACATATTTCCAAATGCAAAAGTTATGAACAAGAAATGGAACGGCGTCGACGGGTTTGTTCGCATAACATCTTCGGACGATGTGTACAGTGACTTTACCAACACAAACATGTTTGTCGCAATTACCGGTGGTATGCCCGATTTTGAATTTAGATGCGTTTCACAATTTGAAGGTGCGCCAGCATTATTAGAACGCGACGACAGGACACACGATGTATATCAAGTAAAAATGCAATATTTTTGTTCAGATAATACTGGACGTACACCACGAAAAGATTATACAATAAAAATAAAGTTAGCCGCAGACACAGATGCAAACGTTGTTTGGAAAGACCGCATTAGCAATCCATTAGGTTTGCGCGTAGAAGAATACGAAGTAACAAAAGTCACATCACAGGATGGTGACACACTTCAAACAGGCGATCCGTTGGACACGGGTTATTTGCCGGAATAAACAAGAAAGAATAGAAGGATTGGTAAAATGTTTGCAAAAGCCTTTAAGTTAAATATATCTATATTCTGCTTAGCAGGATTGTTGTGTATGCCTGCATACAGCGCCGATGATATAGGTATGGCAGGTATACAAGAAGCATGGGACAACCCAACTGCAAACATGGCAGCCGGAAGTACAAAACCAGGATACGCACAATTGTCTTGGTCACCGGGTTCGGTTATACCGATTAAGTTGCGCAACGGTATGGTGACAATGCTGACGTTGCCAAATGGCGAACAAATTGCAGATGCAATCATGGGCAACCAGGGATTATTTGATGTTGACGCAACACAGGGCGAACGTACAATGTTTTTGTCCCCTGTGGGCAGCAACCAAGGATCTGATACAAATATGATTGTGACAGGCAAATCAGGAAACAAATATATATTTTATCTGCGTGCAGAACCATCTAATTCCAGCGAAATTACATATTCCCAGGTTGATGTTATATTAGACGGGAATGGTGTGTTGCCAAACGCAGGCACGACCGCAACAACATCAGGTGGCGCAAAATCTATATTTCAAAAATCTGCGCCTGCGTCCACAATGGTTGGTTCCGATGGCGAAGATTACGGATGGATAAAATCAATGAAAATCGATCCATCTGAATTCAGATTTGACCTGGACATATTTGTTCCAAATCCAGATGACTATGTAATTGCACCAGAACGCGTATGGCGCGATCGTATCTTTACATACATCGACTTTGGTGACAAGGTTATATCGATGACGCAACGCCCGGTGGTATCACTGATGGTCGAAGGTGGCGAATCGCCCGTTGGATTCCGCACAGATGGCGAAGACGGCAGATTGTTAATTGTAGAGGCAGTTGGTGACATGGTACTGCGCAGTGGGCAACGTATTGTTTGCATCAAAAAACGTGAAAAACCATTCTTAATCGCAGACACAGCATCTGTTATGGCACTGGCAGAGGCAAACGTTGCGCAAAGCATGCTATCAGGTCAGTCGCTGAACAACATTGCATACACAGACAGTATGGCCGCGATGAGCATGGGAACAAACTATACAGGAACACCTGTGTTTGTTGGCAACAATACAACGGTCAATCAGACAACAGGCGCCGGATACTATATGCCGGCAGGATACGGCATACCACAGACAACACCGTCATCTGGCAGCGTTGTTAACATGTTGCCAACACAACGTAATACGGCAGGGGCATATTTACCGCAAACAAATATACCACTGATTTCCAGCAACCAATCAGGCGTTGCGGTTGAATTAAAATCTGATACGTCCGTCAAGGCGCTGAATGATTATTGGACGAATCTGTTGGCGAAATTTAGTGGCGAAGAAGGTCAAGGTTTGTTAACGCCATACAAGGATATGGTATTCTTTGCAGTTGATGAACAAGGTGTCGGTGACCTGGGGGCAGATTCAAAAACAGCACGCCAATACCGCTTGCGCATTGGACCATTGGCAGATATCGATACAGCGCAAACGCTGTGCGACAAGCTGTTAAAGTTTAGTGGCGTCAGTTGCAACGTTGTAAGAATGCAATAAAAAAGTACTAAGCACAGTGTGGGTTCAAAAAAAATGAAAAAAAATTTAAAACAGCAGTTTTCAGAATTGCGCGAAACAACACCAAAGTATATCCAATGGCTGTTGCTGGGGGTTGCGTTTATTGTGGTGCTTATACTGCTGACGTTGTTATTAAGTGGTGACGACAATGATGCACAAGCAGAAGTCGAAAAAACTGATACCAAGATTCCAGAACTGACCATTGAACCCGCACAAATAAAGTGGACAGATATTGTTGTTGGAACCAAAGAAACACAAGTCATACGTATCGTATCAAATATTCCTGTCACAATACTATCAACCGGTCAAAACAAACAGGTTGACGGTTTTTCAATGAAAGAAACATGCACAGGAATAAAACAAATAAACAAAGGCATCGGATGTCAAATTAACGCAACATATCAACCAACAAAAGCACAGGAAAATGTCGAAATAGATTTATTAATCGAATGGCATAATGCAAGCACAAAAAAAGAAACAGCGCATACAACCAAGGTGCCTGTTGTGTTGAGCGCAAAAATGCCGCCAGAAGAAAAAAAACCAGAACCTGTTGTTGTACCAGAACCAGTCGTTGAACCGGAACCAGAGCCTGAACCAGAACCTGTTGTTGAACCGGAACCAATCAAAGAAGTGGTCGAAATAATCGCGCCACCGATTGTTATCCCTGAACCAGAGCCAGAACCAACACCATCAGAGGCATGTTCAGATTTTGCGTTCCCTGGGTATAATCTGTCGGGGCGTCAGATTGGTTGGATAAAACCATCTAGGGGGGCATATAAATTTCATCCATTTTCAGACAAAAACTGTGAAGATCCAACAGGAACATACAATCCTGATAACGGCATTATAACGGATGAAGCCGGCAAAAAAATCGGAACCGATGCAGACCACATTGGTTATGCGGCGTTCAATGGTGGCGTATTGCCAGAATTGTCAAACACACCTGCAATCCGCAAGGTCAATCGTGCAAGACAATTGGACGCCCCAACTAACAGTGGTGGCATGGGACGCGTCGGTCCAAGCGGTCAAGGGTTAGTAAAACCAACCACGAAAAAAGATGTCACATTTGACACAACCGGTACCGCTGTTGTTTCAACACAGCCATATGACCGCAGCTTTGTTTTACGTCAATTTAAACCGATTCCAGCCACAATCGTATCTGATGTACGCGCAGATATAGAAATGTTGAAGAGCGAGGGTTCATTGCCGGTACGCGCAACCGTCGACAGAAATGTGTATTCAGATAATGGCCGCACCGTTATTATCCCAACAGGTACATTGTTGATGGGATATGTGACAGGCAAAATCCCGGGGCCATACAAGACAATTGGACGTATGGAAATCAAATGGTATCAGTTTATATTACCAAACGGTGTTGAATTTAACTTTGAAGAAGGTCAGGATCCATTTTCAGCCGATGCACAGGGGCGCGTGGGCGTACCGGGGCGTGGCAGTTCGGATTATCTGGAACAGTTTGTCATGCCAATGCTGACCGCGTTTGTACCGGCAACAATTAACCTGATTAATCCGGTTGCGGATGCATTCGTAAATCAGATTGATTTGGACAACAATACAGTTGTTCAAAGTGGTACAATGCGTTCTTCGGAATTAGCGAAAAATGAAATTATTACGGCATGGAACAGTGTTGCACAGAAATTGATGGTTGATATGATGGATAACACCGTACCGCCATTTACAATTCCGGCGGGCACACGTATAACCGTTTATTCACCGGTGGATTTGCAGGTTGCATGTGAAGAAGATGAAAAAGATTGTTCTTTGAAAAAATTAGGAAAGGAGCCAAATAACAGACGTCGTGATTGGGGTGCAAATGGCACTAATAATGCAAATGTAGTGGCATCGGATGACATATCATCATGGGTTGGGCAGGCACGTTCATGGGCAACAGCGTCCGGATTTCAGCAGTTCTGTAACAACAAAGACAACGGAATATGGCGCGTCAATCCTGAATGTGCCGGTCTTTCAAGTGACGGCACTAGTGCCACGGGGGAATTAAATAGTTGTGGTGGTTATTCGTATAGCACACTGAAATTATTGTGTGAATCATTAAACTATCAATCGAAAAAGGCGTTGCAATATGATGCATATCGCGAAGATCAAACGCAACAGTATCAAGAACAGTATGGGACAAAAGACAACAGGACAGAAGAACAGCAGACCGCATACAATGAAATGATTGGAATTAAATATGATGACGAAGGTCACGTTGTAAATCCATACGCCAGTACGTCAACAGAAAAGGTTGTGGAAGAAGTTGGTCTGTTGTGCGAGGACGGCACACCACCAGATGGCAACGGTTGCTGTACAGGTGAAATTTACACCGATATGGGCGAACAAGGATTTAACTGTTGCCCACAGACGGGTGGTGACTGCTTCCCACCGTTGATATAGTGGCACGACAAATATAAACGCCCCACCATCTGGTGGGGTTTATTTTTAATAAGCAAAGGATTGTTTATATCATGAAATGTTTTTATTTATATTCTTTTTTGCGCGCAATGTGGCGCGCTTTTTTTTATCAAATGGTTGATATAGCGAACTGGGATTATGGTTAATTTTTCGATTCGAAAACAAAAACGAAAAATCGCGAATTTGTTTTGTTTTTCGATTCGCAATTCAACCAAAGATTGTACTGTTTTACAGAAATCTTTTCTTAGTCTATATATCAGTGTATTGAACATAAAAAACCAAAGGAGAAAGAAAATATGACATCTACGTTATCAATTACAATGCCGGAAAAATTTCAATCAGCGGAACAAATGTGGTTCTGGTTTTTATATTCAAAATCTGTACGTAATGGTTTTTCCCGCGTACATGTGCGCCAAACGCGCAGGCCATGCGAAATTCTGGACGTTGAAACACTGATAACAAAATTGTATTTATCGGGGAAATTAACAGATGAACAACTGGCGGTTATGAAAGAATTTGGCGATAAACGACGCGCACCACATCAATATATTTGGAATGAAAATCGCGCCGCACAGCAATGGGCAACTGCAATGTCTGTTTTACACGATGCATGCACAAAACGTGGGTGGATTGAATAACAAACCACTACCCCGTCATGCATGCGCATGCCACCCCTTCGCCAGACGAAGGGGGAGCTTTAAAGGATTTACAAAATGATAATCGTTGCATTTTCTGATAAAACATCAAAGATTTTACCACGCGTGTTCTGTGGAAAATGGAAACACGTTGCACCAATTGTTGCAGTAAACGACAATCTGATTATGTATCAGTTTGTACGCTGTGGGCGCGTTGAAAAAATAAGTTTAAAAATGCGTGATATAAAAATCCTGCAATCGTATGGATGGCGGTTTGTATATTTGCCATGCGCCCTGCCCCATGATTTTAACCCAAAAGATGCGAAAACATGTGTTGAAATGACCAAGCGCGCCATTGGAATTCAGTGCTGGCATCTGCAAACGCCGGGGGCATTATTTCGGCATTTGTTGCGATATGGATGATTTTGTGGACGTGTTGTGATATTTTCGCATTCTGTAATTATTTTCACGATTAAACACATCTTCCAGCACCAACATTGTTGATTGCAATTGCAGATACGCCTAGTATACCGCGTGAATTGCATCAGCGCGTGTTGGACGACCTGTTGGTTTCTTTGGCGGTTTTGCGATATGCAGTCCCATTAAAATCCCCTTTGGTTAATATGAAAAAAACCGCCAGAGATAAAATCAAAAGCGGTTGGAGTTTTAGAACAACTAAACGAATTGCGTGCCTTATTCGGTATATTCGGCACACTCCAACCGGGGGGGGATTTTTATTTCGTTTTACGCTTTATCATTTCCATCTGGATAATACCGAATATGTTCGATACCGTCCAATACAATACCAAGCCCGCCGGCATCCACGCAAACATTACCGTGAACAACAATGGCATCCAACGCATCATTCGCTGGGTCTGGGCCATGGCATCATTGCCAGATGTGTTCTTGGTATTTGATGACTGTAAACGCTGTTGCAACCACATTGTTGCACCCATCAATACAGGCAAGATAAAGTATGGGTCCATCGCCGCCAAATCAGATATCCACAAGAAATGTGCGCTGCGCATTTGAACAGATACTAATAACGCCTTGTACAATGCAAAGAAGATTGGAATCTGAATCAACATTGGCAAACAACCCGACATTGGTGATGTCTTGTGCGTTTGATACAATTTCATCATTTCCATTTGCAAACGCATTTTGTCGTTGGCATACAGTTTCTGGATACGCTGTAATTCTGGTTGCATTTTCTGCATTGCTGCCATTGAAACATATGATTTGCGCGTTAATGGCCACATCAATAAGCGCAACAAAATGGTCATGATGATAATTGCCAAACCATAATTCATAACAACAGAATTAATACCGTTTAATACCCACAACATTGGACGCGCCAAGAACCAGAACCATCCGTAATCAACCGTTTCAGCAATACCGGCAATTGATTTTTCCGCCACATTTAAAACGTCTTGGTCACGTGGCCCAACAAAGGCACGCGTTGTGATTGTATGTGATGCGCCCGGTGCAATTGATACCGTAGATGCCGCAACATCTGCATGATATTTATCATCTGATTTCTTTATACGAATTGTTTGATCAGGACTGTCTAATGATACGACGGTTTCCCAATACTGATCTGTGAAACCTGCGAATCCATTCGTTGTAGAATATGCATATGACTTTTTTTCCAAACGCGCCCATGGTTCTTGTTCGACATCAGAATTTACATATGCAATTGCACCAGTGTTTACACCAGAACTGGATTTCATGTCATTTTCACGAACAATACGTGCATATGGCGCAAATGTCACATTGGCGCGACCGGTATTCTTAATCGTATCCGTCACGGTTATGACATAACCGTCTGTTGTGATTTTGCGTTCAAATTCAACACCATCAGAATTACGCCAAGTGTATGCGCCGTCTTGTTCTTTCCATACAGTTGTTGGAACAGGTGCCGTTGTACCGGTTGCGATGTATCCAACCTCTATAAAATCTTTATCACCACCCAATAATGTGACCAAATCTGTTGAATCGGGTGCAACTGTAAAATTTGATAATTTTACATCATTGATACGCAACCCTTGAACCGTGGCAGAAACCATATCTGATGAAACAGAGTGCGTTGGTACCGCAGATAAATCTTCGACCACAACGTTTTCATTTGTGACATCACGAACGGTCTTTGGTGCCATTAACACACCAATCAACCACCAGGCCGCCATAAAGACCAATGTCCACCATAAGATACGCGAAAATGATGCACGTGGTTTCGCAGCGTCTTGTTTTGCACGCCACTGATTAAATCCAGAATTTTGATTATCCAAATATTTTACCATACTATTTTTCACCTTTGATTGATTTTAAACATTTACGACGCGCAATGTACCAATTTAGTAAATACAAACCAACGCCAATTACAATACACATGTCTGCAATATTAAATGCAGGCCAATGATAGCCACCAATATGAAAATCTAAGAAATCAACGACCGCACCGAAACGAATTCTATCAATCAAATTACCAATCGCACCGCCGGCAACCAATGCCAATGGCACACGTTCATATCCACGGGCGCGCGCAAACAAATAATGCAAGATAAATCCAATTATAAAACTGGTTGCGACAACCAATATAATCGGCGCAGATTCACCCATCGCGCGAAATAATGAAAATGATGTCCCAGGATTCCATGTAAACACAACGTTAAAAAAGTCAAACACAGGCGCCATTAAATACGGCACGGGTACAATTGTCCAAAAATGACCGTGTAATGGAATTGTATCTGTGATTAAATATAACAAAATCCCCTTAGACACCTGGTCCAGGATTATTGCGCCAAATATTATCGATAATATTAATGCAATTTTTTTCATATGTCTGCCTTCCCATATTAAGTATGATAAAATATAACAAGTTGTATTATCAAAAGCAAATAAAAAGTCCCCAATTCGGGGACCTGTTTAATTAATCATTTTTATCAGAAACAATCGTTGCCAGCGCCGAATAATTATCGTCACGCATATCATATAACATACCTTCTATTCTATGTTCCGAAATGCCCAAATAATCCAGTACACTGTAGCCTAAGAAGAATGACGATTCAATTGTTTCTGGCATGGCGGTTTCAATACCTTCACGCATTAACATTTGGGAATCTGCCAAATTACGCGCACGGGCAAAAATCTTGACCCGGGGGGCAATTTCTTTGATTGTTATAATTGTTTTACGTGCAGTATTTGCATTGTCCAATGCAACAACCACCGCACGCATTTGACGTGGTGCCAGACCAAATTCACGCAACACGTCGCCATTTGTGCAATCGCCATAAACAACATTAAAACCACGTTCACGCCCCATCATAACCGAACTGACGTCCAAATCAATTGCAACATATGGAATTTTTTGCATGTCCAACATCTGACAAATAATTTGACCAACGCGACCAAAGCCACAAACGACAACTTCTGGCTTAATGCTTTCGTCTGCATCGTCCAAGGTACGTGGATGACGTTGGGGAAACAATTTGCCCTTGCGCTGTAAATAATCGTGCAGACACATCAACAATGGCGTCGCCATAATAGACAATATTATTATTGCAGTTAGAACTTCGTCATGCCCCGCAGGGATTGCGTTTATTCCGCTGGTCTTCATCGTCTGCAACATCAACAATGCAAATTCACCGCCCTGTGCCAAAATCAGGGAAATCATAACCGCATCTGGTGTGGTAACACCACGAACGCGCGCAACCATAAATATTGCAAAGAATTTTATCGCGATTAAACCAACCAGCCCCAAGCCAACCATATACCAGTGTTGTCCCAAGAATGGTAAATTCAATCCCATACCCAACGAAATAAAGAAAAACGCCAAGAACAATGTCGCATACGGTTCAATGCGCGCAGTTATCTGGTGACGGTATATTGTTTCAGACATTAACATACCAGCCAAAAATGCGCCAAGTCCAGCCGGCAAACCTAATAAATCCAACAGCACCGCCCAGATTACAATGTTTAACATGACAGCCAGTAAAAAAGCCTCTTTGGATTTTAATTTTGCGACATGACGAAACAATGGCGTCATAATAAAACGACCAATAACAACCACAGACAAAACCAATGTCACAGATATTACTGCAACATCAATCGCCGTGGCACCCAAACTAAAAGACCGACCAGCAAACGCAGGCAACATTGCCAGCAATGGAATAGACAACAAATCTTGGAATAACAATATAGAAAAAGTCTGACGCCCCATTGACGTGTTTAACTGATTTCTGTCTGTTAATATTTGCATATCGGCAGATGTGCTGGACATCGCCAACATCATCGCCACCATAATACACCCCAATGTCGTCCATGGTGTTGTTGCAAACAATACTGGGAACAACATTACTGCGACCATTAAAACCTGGGTCGCACCAAAACCAAAAATCGTACGACGCAGACGCCACAAACGCTTTATATTGATTTCAAGTCCGATACTGAACCACAAGAACATAATTCCCAAGTCACCTAAAAAAGTCCATGTGTCAGACAATTCAAAAAAGTTAAAAACATATGGTCCGGACAAAACACCAGCCATCAAGAAAGCAACCAGCGCGCCAATCTTGGCAACACGCAATAAATAAACCAAGACGAATACAATTGCAAAAAATGCAAGCAGTGATAGTGACATGTTCTCTCTCTTCTGTTTCCCGTGTACAATTTGATTATAACAAATTGTCTGACAATAATGCAAATGTTTCAGGCGATAAATTTTCAGCACGTTCGGTTCCATTCAAACCAAAACGCGACCAATCAACATTTGACATAATTGCACGTATCATTTTTCGACGCTGACCAAATAATTTTGCGGTTATTTGTTCTATCTTTTTCAGGTCTTTGATTTTTGAAATCTTGTCAATATTTGGAATGATTTGCACAATGGCACTTTGCACCTTTGGTCGTGGAACAAATGCAGTATTTGGAACATCAAATAAAATACGCGCGTCTGCAATTAATGATGTCAAAACCGCCAAACGACCATAATGTTCGTCACCAACGTGCGCTGTTATGCGTTGTGCAACTTCGCGTTGAAACATTAATGTTAATGATTTTATTTTTTCACCAGATGCAATCTTGTGCAACCAGCCGATTAACAATTCTGTACCAACATTATACGGTAAATTCGCACATATTGCATATTCGGACAATCCCAATGCAGAAAAATCAACACGCAATGCATCATCATATATTACAGACAGGCGACCGTCAGACGCATCAACAATTTGTGATAAAATCGGTTCCGTTGTTTTATCTTTTTCAATCGCAATTAATCGTGGCGCGCCCGCCATTAATATTGCACGCGTCAAACCGGCGGGACCGGGTCCAACCTCTACCACTGGGGTGTGTTCAACATCAGGCACACTGCGTGCAATACGCCCCGTTAAATTTAAATCAAATAAAAAATTCTGACCAAATTGCTTCTTTGGTTCCAGACCGCATTCGCGCATCATTTCAGATACAGGCGGCAAAGACATTATTTTGTTTGTCATAATGATTTACGCCCCCCAAACGCCAACGTCAATGTACCATCATCAATATAATCCAAATCCCCCCCCAGCGGTACGCCAGATGCCAATTCTGTAAAATTAATATTCGCAGTATCGCCGATAACAGACATTACATAATGCTGGGTTGTTTTACCTTCAACCGTGTTGGGCAACGCAAAAATAACTTCTGTTATTTTTTCATCGTTAATACGCGACGACAAGGTAGATATATTTAAATCTTGGGGCAAGACACCAGATGCACCAGATAGCAATCCACCAATTATGTGATAACGCCCATGAAACACCGATGATTTTTCCAACGTCCAAACATCGGACAAGTCGCGCACAACGCACAACTGACCATTTTGACGCGACGCATCACGGCAAAATTCACACGCGCCAATTCCCCTGTCTGTCAGGACACCACAACGTGGACACGGCGCAACATTTTCAACCGCATCAACAATCGCGTTGGCCAGCGCGGTACCACGACCTGTCTTGTCCTGTAATAATGCCAAGGCGATACGTTGACCGCCACGCGCACCAACACGTGGCAATTTTGCAAATAACTTTATCAACTTTTCAATTTTTGGATTCATGATACGCACAAGATACTAATGAAAAATATAACTGTCAATATTGTTTGCATCGGCGGCAGATTTAATTTCGCGCGCGCGCACCTCTGACAAACCGTATGCACGAACACGGAACATGCCGGTACCTGTTGGTTCAACAACCGCATTTATACCAATTTTATTTTTTATATTTTGCACATGTCTGTTTGCCGCATCGCGTGATGAGAATGCACCGAATTGAACACCAGCACCGCCCCCATTACCACCAGTTGCCACACTTGGCGCAGACGGCTGATACTGTGGCATTGCATTCGCCGTTGCAGAATTATACGCATTTGCAAACGTTGTTGTTTGCGCCGATTGTACGGGCGCCTGATACGTTGGTTGGGTGTATACAGGTTGAACCGGCACACTTTGCACAGGCGGAACATACGTTGTTTTTTCAACAGGTTGCGCACCAGTGTTTAACATTGTAAAACCCTTGGTCAACATTTGTGCCGCGACATTTGCACGAACATCTTTGTTTTCTGCACCCAATATGACAGACATAACATGACGATTGTCACGATGTGCAGTTGCAACCAATGAATATTTAGACTTTTTAGTATATCCTGTCTTCATACCATCGCAACCATTAAAAGAACTTAACAACCGGTTGCCATTTGTATAGGTTTTGCCGTTATACGTCCAAGACTTGATACCAAAATAATGCCAATATTTTGGAAAATGTTTGTATACCGCCATTGATAGCAATGCAATATCACGCGCGGTTGACATATGATCATCATTTGGCAGACCAGACGAATTTTCAAAATTTGTATTCGACAACCCGATTTCACGCGCAACACGCGTCATCAATGTTGCAAAGGATTCTTCCTGGCCACCTTTTAGGTTTTCAGCCAAAACACGCGCAACGTCATTTGCACTGTATACCGCGACAGCCTTTATCGCGTCTTCGACCCGGATTTTCGACCCAGCCGGCAAGCCCAATTTTACAGGTTCGGCATTTGCCGCAGATTGTGAAACAATTAAATAATCATCAAGATTCAAACGACCATGTTCCAACGCATCGAATGTTAAATATAACGTCATTATCTTGGTTAGACTGGCCGGATAATTTAGTTGATTTGCATTTTCCTGGTATAAAACACGACCGGTATCCATATCAGCAACCAAAACCGCACGATATTGCGCACCATACGCAGTTGCAGACATCATTACAGCAAAAAGAGGCAAGAATATTCTTCTCATACGTGGTATGTTAGTAAAAAAACGCGCAGTGGGTCAATACCTTTATTTCTTGGTTGCGACAATGGCGCTTTAAATCCTATACTAAAAACATGCGCGATTGGTTTGAAAATCAGTATCAAAATATATTTCTGTACGTGCCATTTTTATTGGCAGGTGGTGGTGCGTTATATTTTTCAATCGCAAACGAACCAAGTTTAATTCTGGCACCATTTGTGTTCACAGCAATGATTGCATCACTGTTTATAAAACGAACACCAAAGATTATTCGTGGAATCTTAATATTTCTGTTTGGATTTTATTATGCGGCAATTTTTACACACGCAATAAATACACCACAACTGAAACACGACATTCATAACGTTGATATTATTGGAAATGTAAAAACAATCGACTATACAGACGATAAAATACGATTATATCTGAATACATCAGACAACATGAACGTTCGCATTTCTGTATCAGATGACACAACACAAATTCCCAAAGTTGGCGACACTGTAAAAATAAACGGCGGATTATTTAAACCAAATGCAGCCGACGCACCAGAAACATTTGACTATGCACGTTGGTCGTATTTTAATAATTTGACAGCATCGGGCTATGCAAATGAGATTGAAATAATTTCATCGAACAAACCATCTGGGATTAATGCACTGCGTGACAATTTGCACAATAAATCAAATTCATTCTTGGCGGACAGTTTGATATTAGGCTATAAAAATGCTGTCCCAGAAAACGATGTGTCAATATGGACCGCCACAGGCGTCGGTCACATATGGTCAATCAGCGGATTTCACATGACATTGGTTGGCGGTTGGTTGTTTGCTATATTCTATCTAATATTCCGTGCGATACCGTATATCACACGACGCATACCTGCAAAAATCCCAGCAATGGGATTGGCATGGTGTGGGTTGCTGTTTTATTTATTCTTGTCGGGCGTTGATGTTGCAACAGTTCGTGCATTCCTGATGACGACATTAATCTTTCTTGCATTTATGGTTGGACGCAGTGCGATTTCAATGCGAAATATTGCACTGGCATTTTGTTTAATATTTTTAATCAACCCACACTATGTTATGCAGGCGGGTTTTCAATTGTCTTTTTCTGCGGTATTTGGATTGGTATGGCTATATTCCGTTATAAAACCAAAGATGCCGCAAAATAAAATACTAAAAATAATTTATGCGTGTATTCTGACATCACTGATCGCAACAATATTTACCGCGCCATTTGTCGCAATACATTTCGGCGCAATTCCAACATACGGCTTGATTAGTAATTTGATTTTATTGCCAATATTTTCATTTGCGATTATGCCACTGGTATTAATCGGAATAATTGGCGCATTGTTTGGATTTCATGGCGCGCTGAATTTGGCGCACACAATTTACGATTACGCGTTTAATGTTGCAGAATGGATTTCACAAATGCCGTTTGCAAACATAAATGTGCCACACATACCAAATACCGCAGTCGTATGTTTTGTTATCGGATTTATGTGTCTGATACTGATTAAAAATATAAAGACACCCATAAATATTATTTTGTTTTCTGTATTCATTACATTTGGCGTATTAATTGTACACTTTGCCCCACGTCCAATATTCTATGCAACAGGTGACCACGAACTGGTGGCATTCTTGCGCGATGATGGAATTCTGGAATTTAATAAATCGCGTGCATCAAATCATTATTTTACATTTGACACGTGGAAGAAAATAAACAACCAATCTGTTGACACACCAAATCATAGACGAAAACACGTTCGTGGCGTATATAAATTTGGCAATATTGTTTATATACAAAAATTCGTACCACTGATGAAAAATATAACCCAATTATGCAATGACAATGGTGTTAAATATATCGTTTCTTATTTCAAAATTGATTCGCCGAAATGCAATCACAAAATACTGCATGATGGATTTGTTATATATCCCAGTGGGCGCGTAAAATATACGCCGGTTAAACGTCGCTGGCATAATCTGCGCGTATAAAATACAAACCAGATGCAGGCGCGGTTGGACCGGCGGCACTGCGATTGCGCGCGGCAAATATTTCATCAATATCATACGGTTTACCCAGCCCAATTTCAATTAACGTCCCGACAATATTACGAACCATATGATGCAAAAATGAACGTGCAGAAAATTCAAAGATTATTTCATCGTCGTTTTGTGTTATATCTATCTTATCAAGTGTTTTTATTGGGGATTTTGCCTGGCATTCTGATGCACGAAAACTGGTAAAATCGTGATTGCCAATTAATTTATTCGCAGCAATACGCATTGCATTTATATCTAGTTTTCGTGGCACCCAATACACACGATTTTTTTGCAATACAGGGGACGCAGGACGATTTAATACAACATACTTATAATGACGTGCAACGCAATCAAAGCGCGCATTAAAGTTATCGTCGACAATTTCACACCCCAATACTGCAACCGGCATATTTGCCATATAAAAATTTAGCGCGCGCAAAACCGTGTTTACATCGTATTCATTTGGCAAATCAAAATGCGCCGTCATTGCAACTGCATGCACCCCAGAATCAGTGCGACCTGCGCCAACAACATCAACACGCGCGCCACAAAATTTTTCAATCGCATCTTTGACAATAGATTGCACAGATGGTCCCTGGCGATTTTCCTGCCAGCCAATTAAATCAGTACCATCATATTCAAGAGTGACTTTATAACGCGTCATTTTTGTTTTTCTGTGTTCGCCTTTAATGCATGCATTAATAGAAATCGTTTACATGTATTTGTCGGTTCTGTTGTACGTGCGCCATTCAAAAATATATCAGCCAAATTGCCATAGAAACATAAATGCTGATTACTGTGATACATATGGTATTCACAGTATATGCATTTACGTGGAAAATTTGTATTTTGTTTATCGGACATTTTGTTTCTTGGCAGTTGACACAACGCGTCTTTTGATTCCTTCAAACTTGTCACAGCAATCGCAACAAAGAACATTTTCGATACCAAAGTATATCGCCGACAGTGGCGACGGCTGATAACATTGACCGCCGTCCTTGTCTACCTGTACATAATGAACACAATTCTTACATACTTTTAAATCTGACATTCGCTATTCTCCTATTTTAATTTCTGCGCCACGGAAACCGTTTACAAAACTCTTCCAGTCCATGGGCTTTTTACCAGATGGTTGTAATTGCAAGATTTCCAGGTTATCACCAGACAATCTGGTTTTCAATATTTTTACATCCATGCCGTTTATTTTTGTGCGGCCCGCCCCCAATGCACGAATCTGATTATGTGCCGCGACATTACCACGCGACCAATCAATTATTTCGTCATTCCCCGTCCATTTACGCGTAAATGTTGGGGCGCCAACCTGGGGGGTGGCAGAATACGCAGATGGATTTGATAAGTATTCAATCAGCATATTCGATGCAATCTGGGATACGCGACATTCTATATCATCATTTGTATCATCAATACCAATATCGAATTCGCGACACATGTAAATATCGCCCGCATCCATTTCTGGGGTCACCGCCATCAGGCATACCGCAGACTTTTCATCACCATTATAAATCGCAGTACGTATGGGTGACGGTCCACGATATTTGGGCAAAAGACTGGGGTGAATGTTTATCACAGGCGCAGAATTTAAGACATTATCACGCAATATCACGCCGTATGATATAACAACAACCATATCAGGATTGTAATTATACTCATTAACACTTGTATGAACCGTCAAACCATTTTCATTTGCCCATATATGTACCGGCGACGGCGTTAAAACCTGTTTACGTCCCATTGGTTTGGGCGCGCGTGTAAAGACCGCCAAAATTTCGTGTCCGGCATTTTTTATTGCATCAAAAATTGGAACAACAAATGCGTTTGTTCCCATTAACACCAATTTCATTTTTTTAACTTCTTTACCTTGCGCATCAGCATTTCACGACGAATTGGCGACAAATAGTCAATGAACAATTTACCATCCAGATGATCTGTTTCATGCTGAACAATACGGCCGGGAACACCCGACATTTCCGCCATTTTTTTTGCACCTGTTTCATCTATCCATTCGACGACAACAGATTGCGGACGTGAAACATTTGCAAATACAGGATAACCATCATGCCCCAAGACGGACAGACAGCCTTCTTCCATTGTGCAGACATCAGAACTGTGCGATATGATTTGTGGATTTATCATTTTATAGACCGTTTCCGTATCTGGATCCATCATAACCAAAAAGCGCGACAACGCACCAACCTGGGGCGCGGCAAGCCCAACGCCATTTTGCGCACGCATCATTTCAACCATCTGGGTCATTGTTGATAACAATTCTGGTGTAATATGGTCAACAGGCGCACATTTTGTACGCAAAACCAAATCACCGCAAAGTTTCATTTGCAACATGTTTAAATCCTCTTATAATAAATAATAGCAAAGGAAATGGAAATGACAACTTATATTTTTGTATTATTATTCATAATTATTGTTTTATTGTTGGTTTTGCTGATGCGACGACCAACGGTTGATATATCTGCACTGCGCGAAGACAACGCCAGACTGCGCGAAAGACTGGCGGAACGTTTGGGCGCGTTAAGTCAGAACGCGATTGAGTTAAAAAATATTAGTGGTGATATTGCAAACTTTAAAAATATACTGATGGGAAATAAACAGGCGCGCGGTACATTTGGTGAACGCCAACTGGAAGATTTGGTGATGGACATTATGCCACCAGAAACATACGCATTTCAAAGCGTACTGGAAACAGGCGTGCGTCCGGACTGTATTATCCGTTTGCCATATCCGCCGGGCGATATGATTATAGACAGTAAATTTCCACTGGAAAGCTATAACCGCATGATGGCGGACGCGAACGACGGCATGGCAAAAAAGCAATTCGAGTTAGACGTGCGCAAGCATATTGACGCAATTGGTGAAAAATACATAATTCCAGGCAAAACGGCAGAATCTGCGATGATGTTTATTGCATCAGAGTCTATATTTGAAACACTGCACCGTGAATTTCCGGCAACAATCGAATATGCCAGTCGTCGCAAAGTGTTTATTGTATCGCCATCTACATTGTGGGCGACGTTAAACACAATTCGCGCTGTTCTGTCTGATATAAAGATAAAGCGTGTTGCAGATCAAATAAAACGCGAACTGAATTTATTACTGACTGATTTGGGACGCTTGTCAGACCGTGCAGGGAATGTATCACGCCATTTTGCCCAGGCACAAAATGACATTGACCAATTACAGACATCAATTGCAAAAATTACACCACGTGCCGAAAAATTACGTGATATGGATTTTGGCGAAGATTAAAAAAACGCCCATTGGGCGTTTAATTTTTTTTCGGTTTCCTTGCGCTTGCTTTTTTGCCCAGGATTTGAACCTGCATTTGCAGTATCAGGTTTTCTTTGTCTTGGACTTGTTTTAACAATTCTTCGTTTTCCAGTTTGATTTTTTCCAGGGCTTGGCGACTGATTACCAATTGATTTGCCATTTTTTTATTGCGGCTGCGATTTAATAAAAACGCAACAAATGCGCCAATAATTGCGCCAGCAGACGCGCTGATTAAATCAAAAAGTGTTTCTATTAACATCATAGAAACACTTTAACACATGATGCAGAAAATCACACTAGGCATCTTTTCGCATGCCGGTTTTTTTATCAATCCAGACCTGTTCGTCGGCGATTTCCATCATTGGCATGTCTGATTTACTGTCTGAATATGCGCGGACAACATGTGGGATTATTTTGTTTTGTTTCGCCCATTCGTCCATAACATTTACCTTGTTTTTACCCCAGCACAAGAATTCATATTTCCATGGTTTTTTGCGATTCATGCGCGAACAAAATACCGCATCAAATTTCATATCACGAACCAAATGTGGCAACAGATAATCTGCACATGCAGAAACCATTATCACACGGCGACCGGCATCACGTTCCGCGGCGACACGTTCACGCGCCCAGCCAAAACGTTCACGTTTGTGTTGCTTAATAAACGCAGGCGCAAATTTTTTTACCATTTCCGGCGTTGTAAAGCGACGAATATTTTCGCGCCACCAGATACCGTCTGGTTTAACCCAGCGACAAACACCACAAATCGCCATCAATGGCAAGAATAACCATGGGCGCAGACTGTGTCGGAAACAGTATTTTGCAAATTCAACATTTGAATCGCGCGCGGACAATGTGCCATCAAAATCAAATAAAACAACATCTGTCTTTTTTAACATTTACATACCTTTTGTTATCTGTGTGGGCGGATTATAACAACATTTTTATTGTATCGCAAATTTTATATCGCTATACTTACAAACAACAAGGACAGGAATGCGATATGAAAAAGATTTTAACATCAGTTTTTATTTTAGCATGTTGTATGGGTGATAGTTTTGGGGCGAACTATTGTTATCCGCAAGATATTGCCGATCTACGAAACAGCTATAGCGGCTGGACTTTTTGGATTTCTAGCAATTGCGAAAGAAATAATAATACAACTTCTGCATGCTATAATAACGAATGTTCCTCCTCAAAACAAGGTAGCGTCGACGAACCGTGTAGTAATGCGCCTGCACTCACAGCAAGAAAAAACTATTTATTTGATACAACAACACAAAATTTAGACGAAGCTAATAAAAAAATAGACGTAAGTTGTGCATGCGCTCTAAATACAACCAACTATCTGTGTTCAGCAGGTTATTATCGAGCTGGCGACAGCATTAAATATACATCTGATACAACGAAAAATTGTTCTACGTATAGTTCAGGCTGTGAAAAATGTCCAGACGAAAGTATGATTTCTGCTGTCGGGTCAACCGATATCAGTGCTTGTAAATGCCCAGAAAAGACATATAGGAGTACAAACGACAAAGGCAATTATATATGTAATACTTGTCCGAATGGATCGAATACGACAGTAACTGGCGCAACAAAATTAAACGACTGCAAATGTCCTGCGGATCAGTATATGGGCAAGGACAACAATGGTAAAGATGCGTGCCTATCCTGTCCGACAGATACAACGTCCGCGGTTGGTTCTGATGATATAGATGACTGCAAATGCCCACAAGGTTTTTATATGAAAGCAGATAAAAAAGGCTGTGCACCTTGCCCCGAATATATAAATACAAAAGATCCTGGATATGACAAAGACGATCCAGACTCAGCTAAGGCCAATACCACAACCACATCTTATGGTGCGAAATCGATACAAGAATGTTTTATACCACAAGGTACCGAATTCTGTGATGAAAAGGGTTGTGGTACGTACACCGATAATGCCGGTCACAACTAAATAAACAATAAAAACACCACCCGTTATGGGTGGTGTTTTATTACCCAGGAATTTATTTCCCTGATTTTTTGGTAAATCGACGACGCAGATTTTCAATACCAAAGAATAATGCAGGTGTCAGGGTAAATGTCCAGAAAAGACTTGCCAACATACCACCAATCATAACCGCACCCATTGATACCTTCATCCCGTCAACAGACCATAATTGCGGTACCATACCGGCAACAACCGCAATGGACGTCATCAAAACCATGTTCTTTTTATCCAGCAATTCTGCCCACAATGCATCATATGGACGTTCACCGGCGTTAACACGGTTAATTGTTGGTTCCAATACCAAAATGTTATTATTAACCACCAAACCAACCAACATAACGAATGCCAACATACCACCAACGTTAATGGACGCGCCCGACAAAAACAACATTATGAACACGCCGGCAAAACTGGTTAAAATAGATGTGGCAATCGTAAATGGATGCGCCAATGAATTCAATATCGCCGCCAACAACATAAATGTTAATATTGTCGCCAACAAGAACGCAGAACCAATTTCAGTCGTCGTTTCGCCTTGAATTTCAGACATACCACCAAATTCGGCACCATAACCGTATTGCCATTCCATATTATCCAGCGCAGATTGGATTTTTGCCTGGACCGGACCCATTGTGGATTTGCCAATATTGATATCAATTTCGGTGATACGGTTTTTATCAACACGAATGATATCAGGCGTCGCAGGCGCGGTCTTTACCGTTCCCAAGGATGATAATGGCACCATACCCTTTTGCGAATTTACGTATACATTGTCAAACAAAGACGAATTTTTAAACGGACGCGCAAATTCCAAAACGATTGGATATTCTTCGCCCTTTTCTTTGTAATTATAGTCGTCGTTGCCGTACAATGCAGCACGCAATGTCGCACCGGCATAACTGTTTTGAACGCCCCAGAAACTCATTTTCCCATCGTCTGGAATAAACTGTGTTTCGTCTGCTGGTTTTTGCTGGGCGCGAACCGCAGACTGAATTTCTGGCATTTGATTCAGCATTTCAATTACCTGGGTCGCATATTGTTCGCGCAATGCGTCATCTTCGCCCAAGATATTTAATACCAAGTCAGATGTCGATGACGACGTCACCTGGCCTGCCTTTATTTGAATTTCGACGTCCGGGATTGCCGCCAGTTTTGGCAACATTTCACGTGATATTTCCTTGTCGGACATTCTGCGTTCGGATACGTCAACCAAGCCAACCTTTACGTCGATATTCTGTAAACCTTGGTCGCCGATTTTTACCGTCGTGTATTCAACGTCGTCAAAGTCCTGTAAGACACGTTCAATCTGTTGCGCAATTTGTTCAGACTTTTCATATGTCGAACCCATTGGTGCACGTGCAGTGATTGTGATTTCGTTTGCGTCAGATGATGGCTGGAATTCATTTCCAACAAAACGCATCAACATAGATGACGCAATCAAAACACCAATGCCAGCCAAAACAACGCGACCTGGATGACGGAACTGAACATCATACCATTTACGCAAATTCGGCATCGCAACGGATTTAACCGCATTCTTTACACGCTTGTCCTGTTCTGGTTTCTTGTTGCCCGACGACAGACGCAAGAACTTTGCAATCATCATAGGCGTCAATGTGAACGAGAACATTAATGACAGCAATGTCAGATACACAACCGTCATACCAAACTGAACCATAAACTGACCCACGATACCGCCCATAAACGCCAGCGGCAAGAACACTACAACGTTTGTGCCAACACCCGCCAAAACAGATACGGCAACTTTCTTGGTTCCGTCAATCGCAGCATCTTCGGCATTTTTGCCGGCGCGCATTTCTTGCAAGGCTGCCTCTATCAAAATAATTGCGTTCGACACCAATGTACCCAAGGCAGATGAATACGCCAACAGCGTCATGGCATTAATACTGAATCCGTTGCCGTCTATAAAGAAGAACCCGGCAATCAATGATGCAGGAATTACAACGCCTGCAATAATGGTTGAGCGCCAGTTGTTCGTAAACGCCAACAATACCAATACCGTCAGAATAATACCCAAGATAATACCGTTGATTGTACTGTCTGTTTCATCAGATACCGCAGTTGATGAATCATATACAATCTGCATGTCGCCAGATTCAAAGCGCGATTTTAAATCATCCTGAAATTCTGGCAATTTTTTATGCAGTTGTTTCGAAATCTTTATCGAATTACCGTCTGATGATTTTACCACAGATGCAATTACAACAGGTTCACCGTTATAACGCGCACCGGTTTCAATATCACGCGCTGCATCGCGTATGGTCGCAACATCTGATAATTTGAAACGATTGCCTTCGACCGTTGTAATTTGCAGGTTTGCAATTTCATCAATCGATGCAAATTCACCAACAAAACGAACGTTTGTGGAATCTGTACCGATTTCTATCTTGCCCCCGGGTACATTTAAATTGCGCGCCCCCAGTGCAGATATTATATCCATAATTGTCACACCGCCCGCAGACATCAAGTCTGGATTCATTTCAATACGTATCGCGCGTTCCAAACCACCAAAGACAGAAACACTAGCAACACCATCAATCGCAGTAATTTTGTTCGATAAAATATCATCAACGTATTCCTGTAATTCACGAGCATCAACACCACTTAACGCGATATCAACCACTGATTCTTGCAACGGATCCAGTTTTTCAACCACAGGCTGTTCCATGTCAGATGGAAATTCAGAAGCAAGCGCGTCGATTTTTGTCTTTACCTCTGATGCTTTGTCATTAACATTTACACCCAGATTAAATTCAGCCATAACAAATGCACTGTTTTCATAGGCGTTTGACGTAATCTTCTTTAAACCAGCAACCTGGGAAATTGCATCTTCGGCCTTTTTAACAATTTGCGATTCCATTTCTTCGGGGGATGCGCCCGGATAAATAAACGTCGCCGTAATCAACGGAAAGTCCATTGGTGGGGTACGTTCAATATTCATCTTTGGAAATGATACCAGCCCCAACACAACCCAAACCAAAACAAACATTAATGTGGTAATTGGTCGACGTACAAAAAACTTTAACATAATATAATCCCCCCCTGCTTTATTCTGCAATCTTGACCTTGGTTCCGGCATCGACATGTGACAAAATCACAATATCGCCGTCATTTAAGCCAGATGTTATGTATGCGTTTTGTGAATCTTGACGCGAAACAGTGACCGAACGACGTGTCGCGATACCATTATCGATAACAAGAACTGTGTTGTCATTGCCAACCGCATATGTTGGCACAAAATAACCGTTGCCAGCAAATTCTGCATAGTGCAAACCATCAGATACACCACGCGTCTGAACAACGTACATGCCTGTATCTAAATCAACACCAGACGACACAGACACAATTACACCATCGTCAACAGATTGCCCTGCGCGCAATTTTTTTGCATTCGCCGCAGATACGTATGCACGATTGTTTCGAACCGCAATCGGTTCACGCACAACATCGCGTACCTTGGCGACATTGATGACCGATACAGGAACACCAGAATCCGCCGCGACACGCGTCGCATTGTATACATTTCTGGAATTTTCAGATGCGATTGCATAAAAACGATACCCAACCCAGAAAACCAACACAATTGCCAAGACAATATACGTCCACTTTTTAAATTTTTCCGATGCGAATTTGCTTTTTATTTTTTCCATTTTTTATTCACCCAACTTTTTTATAGATTCAACAGACATTAACAATTGATATTTCATCTTTAACAAAGACATATCTAATTGATACAAACCGGTCGCAACATCCGCCAATTCAACTGCGGACGTTTGACCCGACGCAAAACGATTCTGGGACAATGTATATGTCTTGGACGCCAAATCGCGCGCCTGTTTTAATGACGATAAATTATCACGCATAATATTATATTGCTTAATCGCGTTGTCATATTGTTCGGTGGTCACTTTTTTAGATTGCGCCAAATCTTCGCGCGCGGCGGCGGCATTCATCGCCTCTGCTGTGGCGTTGGCACGGTTTAAACCACCACTGAAAATCGGCACCTGTAATGCCAACCCCCAATACGCGGACTGATTGCCACTTTTATCAAACATATGACCAACATCACCAGACATGCCCATATAACTATACGATGCCATCGCAGCCAATGTTGGGTATGAATCTGCACGCTTGGACCGTGCCAAGTTTTCATACATGCGAATTTGTTCGTCCAAGATTTCCCACTGGGGGGTGGTCTTTAATTCACCGACGTTTAGCGCGCCAAATTCTGTTGGAAAATCGTCAGTCAAAACCAATTCTTCATTCATATCAATACCAGCCATAATTTTTAACATTCTGTGGGCAGTATCACGATTGAATTTGTTGTATTTAACATCGATTTCCTTGGTTATTATATCAGATTCTATCTTTAACAGATTGCTGCGATTTGCGCGACCCGCCGCCGTCAATTTCTGCTTTGCGGTACGTGCATTTGCCAAATCTTGTTCAGACAATTTTACAATTTCTTCGGTCATTTTTGCCGTCCAATACAAATCAGCCGCAGAATAGCGAACAGAACGCAACGTCATTTCGCGAGATGCCTGAGACATTTTGATTGCAGACTTTACACTTTTTACCGCATTGCCAATTTTACCAAAGGTATAAATAGGCTGTGTTAATTCAAGCCCCGCAGAAAAAATATTGTCTGGGATTTCGATACTATCAACCTCTACCCCCAGGGAATCCGCCAAAATACCACCCAATTCTGCCGGCAATTCAACGCCCATAGATTCTGTTGGATTCTTTACATTAACCAGGTTCATATAACTGGCGTTTGCGGTCAAATTAAACCAACGATTTGCATTGGTTGCATCTAATGATGCCTCTGCCTTTTTAACGTTCGCCTCTGCCTTTTTTAGGTCATGCGATTCCGCGACAATCTTGTCCACAGCATCATTTAATGACAAATTCAACGCAAACGAAGGCGTCACACAAACGCCGGCAATTATCGCCGACACAACAGATACCAATCTTGATTTAGGCATTATCTAACTCCACATTCTTTAAAACTTCGTTAATTGTACGCAATGAATCGGTCATACGCAACATGTCTGTATCAGACAAATTCGCAAACATCTGTTCCACACTGGCACGAAATATATTCATTGCCTGAATTGCGCACTGGGCGCCTGCCGGCGTCACAGAATACCACGTGTTGCGACGATCATCTTCGTCAATAACACGCAAAACCAGACCATCGCGTTCCAATTTTCTGAACACAGAACACAAATTTGGCGCAGACACATGTTCGCGACGCGCAATATCTTTCAGACGCGCACGACCACCCTGGTGCAGACGCACTAAAATCGCCATTTGTTGGCGTGGATACCCTGTACTTTCTGCCGGTTTTAGGCGCAATTTGTCTGCCAATTTGTCAATTGTCCAAATGTTAGATTCCAACAGTCTAACAATTTCCTTGCACGACATGCAAATCTCCTGTATTATATGATTGATGTTTATAATCATTAAAAATGATAACCATTATACTTAAAAAATATTTTCATTACAAGCACTTTTTGTCCTTTTGTCTTGCCTAATGTACAAAAACTTGACTTTTGTCAATTATGTATTATAATAAGTGATGAATTTAATATACTTATCGGAACAAGGAGCAGACACATGAATAAAATTATGACAAACATCAAATCATCTGCACTATGGTCAATCATGGCACTTTGCGCATTGGTATCATGCAAATCAGCAGACGATAAAATCCGCGAAAAAAACGCAGAAATCAAGAATATTGAATATCAAATAAACAGTATTGAATTACAAAAAATTACACTGACACTGGATTCAATCAGAAACAACGATTCTATACAAAATTTCAATACAGATTCTTTGCGCATGGTAAATGACTCTATATTTAACAAAGCGATTGAAGAATATTACGCACGACTGGAAAAAGAAAATAATTTAAAGAAATTCTTTACACCAAACCAGGTCGAAGAAATCAGAAAAACATTGATACACGCAGTAAAAACTAGTCAAATTCGCCAAATAAATGAAGACGAATATAACGCAGCAAGACGTATTATCGCAGGCATTGGGTCAATCTATGACTTTCATTGCAGAATCAACCCTGCCATCATTGTTGCGAACAAAGATTTGGCCAATGAAATCGGAACAGAAATCGATCCTGCAACAAACAGCTTAATTTATCATATTTTAAGCCAACAGTATCGTGTTGACGCAGCCATGGCTAAACGCGATTTGACAACAGCTGGGGGTCAAGCAAAACAAATCGACACAGAAGTTTTAGAAGCATATGCTGCCGAAACAAACTCTGCACACAACCAAATCACAGAATTGATGAAAGATCAGAAAAAAAATAAAAAAGAAATTGCACGCCTGGACAAAATATTAAGAAAAATTCAGCGCAACTATGGTGTTGAATTTGCAGATTCTGGCCTGCAGACCAAGGCAGCAAAAAAATACATAAAATTCAATAACAAAGATTTGGAAACACATGATGAATTCTATGTTCCAAACTATAATTTACCAGAAATGCGTAAAATACGTTCTAAATGGAACAAAAACCAAACCATTATCACAAAAAAAGAACGTAATAATCATAACATTATCAAAAAAACTGAGAAACACTTTGATACAAAATTCCAGGACACAATTAACGCACTGGATAAAAAAAGACAAGAATTAGTAAACCAGCGTTCTGATATGCTTATGCAAAAATTCAAAAGCAAATAAAAGTTCCGCCAAAAGGCGGTTCTTTTTTATAAAAAATTTTATTATTGCAAAAGTTATAAAAACAATTATAATCACAGACGCAATTGGGGTGTCGTCTAATGGTAGGACAAGAGATTTTGGTTCTCTTTATCATGGTTCGAATCCGTGCGCCCCAACCAATATTCAAACGCGCCCTTGTGGTGCGTTTTAATATTGTGTGTGGCCGCGGTTCGTAATCTGCAACGCATGTTGCCGGTTCGACAATGAGCAGATTTGATAAGTGAAACGCAATCAAATCGTCAGGAATGCCCCGCAGGCATTTATGCCGAGGGAATTGAGTGCGCCCCAACTGAGGTGTTTTTTGTTTTTAACCTATTTAATCTTGACGTTATTGCGCGTACACATTTGCGCAATTTTGTTTTTGATATTGGCAAGTTGCTTTTTTATATCTTGACCATATCCACGGTGTAGCAATTTGTATCTTTGTTTTGCTTCAGTAATGGTATCATATGTAAGAGGCGCTAACAAAACAACCAAAACAGCACCGTTGATAATGGCCGCACTCTTTAATGCTTCACCCCCGGAACAGTGTCCCATATACCATGCCAAAAAGAAGTAAAGATCTGCCGGACTTGCAATACCAATAGTACCCAAAGAAATTAATTTTAGTTCTTCTATCTTAGAATCAATCCACCCCTCGTCAAAAAGCGGTTGTTTTTTTCGAGGAATTGCACGCCCTGAATCTGGTGTGGGTTCTGTCCCGCAAGACTCACAACCGTCATCGATCCCCTCAGCAAAATCATGATAATTATTTCTAAAGTCATCTAGTTCACAATCAAACTCTGCATCATAGTATTCACCGTGTCCCCATTCTCCAACACCGCTATCACAATAAGGTTCATTTGGTAACTCTTCATAGCCTTTTCTTTTTGCAGCGGCAATAATGGCACGTTGCGCCGGTGTCATATTTGATAAATTATTTTCTGTTGTTCTTTGCTGTTTTGTCATTCGATACCCCTTATATTTAATTGCTTAAACAAAAAATACTTCGCACAAAAACGTATGTCAACGACATTTTGACAAAAATACAACTTGACAACATCTTAAAAATATGTATAATAGTTGTGAAAGCGATGAAAATTACCGACAGTCGCCAATATTTACCCCCCTGTGTATTGTTGTTTAAGAAAGTTGTTTTTCCCATTCAAGCAAAAGAAGTTCGTTTTCCAGCCCCGCACAAACTTAATTCGACATGATGGTATCGTAAACCAATTTTTCAATGCCGCCGCCACGATAATGTAAACCTTCGCTGTCTGTGTTGCCTTCGTTTACAATCGGCTTTAATTTTGAATAGGTATCTACAAAATTCGCGCTAAATGCAGCCTTTAATTTTGCATTAAAAGTTTCAATTGATGAATTTTTTAATTTTGCCTTGCTGTCGCACACAGGATTTACAGACACGACCTTGAAAACGACATTTGGATGTTCAGACATTAATTTACGATACGTCGAAATATATGAATCATACGCCTTGATATCATTCGCCCCCAGTCCCAATATAACAACATCACCATCACGCAAACAAGACTTTAACAACGAAATACCGGTGGGCGTAGGCGTTTTTGTAAACCACTGATGTCCGCGACCTGCGAATGCAACGACTGCCTCGTTATTTTTCTTGCCAATGACACCATTTATATACATGCCGGTAAAACGCGAATCACCAACCCACCAATACACACGTTCATTCTTTGCCTGGGGTGGTATAAAACGCTTTGCGCCCTGAACATCTTTTATAAAACAAGTACCACGCGGGGCATTACTTACATTTGACGCATTGTTGGTTTGGGTGGTCTGCACCGTTGTTGCCGTGGCATTTGTTGCAGCGTTAACAGTTTGATCGGTGGGGGCGACAGTTGCAGTATTAACAACATTAGGCACAACCATTTGATTCTGATTCTGCAAAACCATAACCTGTGGGGTGGCAGCCTGGCGACCGGTTAATATTTCTGGTTTTTTTAGTTTTAGTTCGCCACACTCAGAAATTATCGCGTCCATTTGTTGATCAATCTTTTTTACAATTTCGGTATATTCATCATTGATGCCTAGCATCGATGGTATGGCTGCTTGTTGTGCTGTGGCATCCTTTGATGATTGGGCGCCAGCAGACGTGTTTGCAGCATCAGAACACGCAGCCTTGTTGCCAATGCCGGCATTTATAATCAGCAATAAAAGAAATATCCTACAATTGTATCTCACATACTGATTTTATCACAAATGCACTTTTCCAACAAATATTAAAAACCGCCCAACTGGGCGGTTCAAGAACAGGACGATATTTAAAATTCATATCTGAAATTTACACGACCTGTTTGAGAGGTATAATCTGAACGTGCCTCTATATCATAATTCAAAGACATTTCCAGACCACGATAGTTCATCGCCACCCCAACACCCAATTCGTTCGCAATACGTGATAAACGTTCGCCATTTAACACGTATGGATTGACACCAGGCATCGTGACTGTTGCATTATGTTCGTCTGAAATCAAATCATACTTTACAGCATAACGCATTTGCGGACGCACAACCCAACCATTTGTAAAGAACAAATCAAATTCATACTTGGTACCCAATGACGTTGTTAAATAATCCGAACCATCAAAGTGATTTCGTACACCTAATGAATTTGTATAATCGGTCGAATTAAAGCGCATATAGCGTAATGTCATTTCAGGGGTTATGCCACCAAAAAATTCATACCCCGTCGCAAAATGCGCGCCAAATGCGTCAACATCATAATCTGATGAAACGCCAATTCCAAATGCGGAACTCCTTTCATCATAATCAGACATTGTATAGCTGATAAACGCGTTCGCATACCACTGATTTGGCTGATATTGACCGTATAAAAATACCGTCGAAGAGTCAACATCTGTGTCACGTGTTTTGCCACTGATATCAGAATTGGTATACATATAACCAACACCCAATGTCCAAATATCGTTAACAGTGCCGTCAAAACCAGCGGCAATTCCACGTGTATATCCGTTAAACGCGTTGTTCATTTTGGTCTTGTTATAAAGCCCTTGCGCCCATACACCGCCAAACGAAACGTCTGCGTCACCACCACTGCGTCCAACACCAACGCCATCAACGCGATTTGACACCAACGACGCGACCGAACGTTGAACAGATGTACCAACAGATTGTGTAATAGATTCTTTTTCTGGATTTATTGCCAAACCTGCATTTTCAACCGCCTGGTGACCTGCATCTGTGCCAGAAGCCAGGCTTTCTTGGAACAATACCGACAGATTATTTAATCGCGAAGATGACGAATCAGATACACCTGAAATTACACGCGCCGTATCAGCGGTTAAATTATTTTGCGATGCAATATCCGTCACAGACTTGGTCGTTGCAGTGACATCGCCACCATTCCAAACCAAATCAAAAACAGGATTGCCTGCATCCACATTTGCAAACGTTTCACCACCAAAAACCTTATAGGTACCTGCACTATCAAATGCTAATTTTAACAAACCAGAACCTGTAAAGCCATTTTCATCGCTGACCGTTATCTGGGCATTATCACCGGCACGCAATGTTGCCATCATTGTACCATCCAACACAATTGCACCCTGGGTGACACTTGCAGTACCGATATTAAATACTGTGCCAGATGCGATATTTAATGTTCCACCACCATCAACACCACCATTTAATGTCGTATCACCATTAAAGTTTACTGTCCCATCATTATAAATATCATTTGCAACGCCATTTGACTTGTTCGCGGTAAATGTTGTTGCGCCGTTAAAGGTGACAGTATCATTATTGTACAATGCGCCACCTTTGCCACCGGCAACGTTGTTCTTGAATACTGTATCACCATTAAACACAATTGTTGACGCGCCTGTTGTACCGCCGTCTGCGGCCACCATATTCCATATCGCACCACCATCCAATGTAGACTGATTATTTTCAAATGTTGTTGCGCCATTTATGGTTATAGACGAATCCTGACCTGCGCCATCAAATGCACGCGAAACAATTGCACCACCATATGCACTGGACTTATTTGCACTGAATGTGTTTATGCTGTTGGTTGCGCCAACAATTAATGATGCAGTATTTGTATTGCCACGGTTATGAATTGCACCACCACCACTTTTTGTTGTGCCTGTGTCATTGGCAACATTGCCAGAAAACGTATTTTTTTCACCACTGATTGTGACATCGCCTGCATTAAAGATTGCACCACCATATCCTGCGTCAGACGAATTGTTTACAAAAGATACATTCGATGCAGTAAATGTTGCTGTGCCACCATTGTCGAATGCGCCGGCACTGCTGGACGTTGTATTGCCATCAAATAAAACATTTCCGGTCGTATTCACAGATACAGTCCCTGAACTTTTTAAGCCTCCACCATTGCTGCCTGTATTATCTGTAAATACCAAGTCGCCACCACCAACTGTTACAATGCCTGTGTTTACCAATGCGCCATTGTATTGATTTATGTTATCGGAAAAAATTGCACCACTATCAAACAACACCGACGATGTTGATTTATTATTTAACACTGTTCCAACACCCGTATTATTTGCGAATGTCGCACTGTCACGAAACGTGACTGTATCAGCAACTTCGCTAACAAATATCGCAGAAGCGCCGGCAGCAGTATTATTCGTAAAGGATGCTGCGCCTTCAAAAACTGTACTGCCACCCATTATTGCCAATGCACCACCACTCTTACCAGCACTGTTGCCATTAAATTCAGTCGCACCATTAAATATCATGTCGCCACCAGATATAATTGCACCGCCCTGGGACGCAGAATTATTACCATCAAATGTTGCGTCACTATTAAACACCAACATTCCACCGCGATGATTGATTGCACCACCACCAGAATAAACACTGTTTGATGTTTCTGTGACCTGATTGCCTGTAAAATTCACAGTATCATAAAATATAATATCTGGATTTGTTGCATTGCCCAAACCATAGTTAAATATCGCACCACCACCGTTTATGTTGTTAGTAGCGTTATTTGCAAATGTTGTTGGACCGTCAAAAACTATTTTCCCACCCTGGGTATATCCAGTACCAGTTGTTGATGATAACCAGCCATTACCAATAACACCACCCATACCACCGTTATTTAATGAATTTCCTGAAAAGACAGAAACGCCATCAAAATTTAATACGATATTCGGTACATCTTGCATATAAAAAACACCACCGTTATTTGCAACAGTTGATGCGATATTTTCTGCAATCGTATTTGTATAGGTTGTATTTTCTGTAATAACCTGACGTGCGGTAATTGTTTCTGCAAAAGCAGGCATAACTAATAATGCAGGCAAAACAGAAACACCAAATAAAATATTATGCTTCATAAGATTTATCCTTTTGCTTGTACATACCATGTATAAATCTTTATCGCATAAAAATAACTAGG
>JAZRPS010000018.1:0-173268 GCA_045649345.1 Candidatus Enterousia sp.
AGGGTTCGATTCCCTTCGCCCGCACCAAAAATTAGTCCGACCCTTGTGGTCGGGTTTATTTTTGGATTGTGGCGACGGAATTGGACCCGACCAAGAGGGTTCGGGGCGTCAGTTGACGAGAACGAGTGTATACGAAGTTCGAATCTTACGTAGCGAAAGGGACCCATGGAGTGAAAACGAACATGGGAATATACATTCCCTTCGCCCGCACCAAAAATTCAATTGTTATCTAACCCCGTGGCACGTGGCAAATGTTGCAGTTCATAACTTTTACACACGTCTGCCAACCCCGCAGCAGCCGTTGGATCGTTCTCCAATTCCTCAAATAACTTCGTCAAATTATTGTACAAGCTAGTAACAGAGCTCGCCGCAAGCCCACCCCCGTTTAACATCTTTATAACATTTCTAACATATACAGGTGCCTTTTTTGTATCTTTTGATACTTTTGTCCAATTTGGCTGAAACAGTCGCAATGTTGCTTTTTGCAATGTAGTTAAATTTACAGATTTAATGTTTCCTGTCTTTATTGCCGTTAACAGACCCTTACCTTTAAAAGCTAATGCAATTTTCGCCAAAGAGCTAAACACCTTTACTGTTGTGAATGCCCACTCTTCGTTTTTGATTCCCACGTTCTTACCTTCTGCAACTTTAAGTGCGATATTATTAGTCGTTTCATCGCAAATAAGAATCGTCGAAATGTCTTCAATTAATTCAATCTGGCTTTGGTCTGCGAACTCCATGTTTGACGCAATACTAGCATACGCTGCCCCTATTGCGCTATCTGAACACTTATTAAGAGTCTTGGTATGTTCTTGACTGCAATCTGAATAATCAAACGGACATCCTGGTATTGTTTTTCGTTTGTACTTACACCCACCATCATGACAGCTATAACATTGTAGTATAGTTGAAATGGCTTCTCCCACTTCATCTTTGTCGTAAGCATCTTTTATAATATTGCCGACTTCTACAACTTCGCCAGCAGTAACAATCCAACCAAGAGCTGTAACCAATCCACCACCACCAGCAGGTATAGTCGCAATAGCAACCACTGTTTGCCCAAGTATTTTACCTGCAAGATTTATGGCGTCTGCTTCACTAACCGCATTCAAATTGCATGTACTTAATTTTTCATCCCATTGTACATCCAATCCACGATCCTTTAATGTGTCACACGCATCCTTTCCCAATACCTGGCAACGGTCACCATTTAAAACACCGCCAACAGAATAACAAGATGCAACCTGCAAAGATTTCTCTATTTCATACTCAAATGTTTCACTCATATCATCAAACAAAAAATCAAATGTAATATCTTCTCCTTTTGCCGTGGTTCCGACGCAACGCATTACATATATGAAATCTACACGCGTTGATTGTATTGGAGATTCGTTTGTTTCAACATACCGTGCCGGACGCGACGCACACTCAAACTTTTGCAAATCAGGATAATAACGCGTTGTATAAAATCCCAGCATTCTTGGTATGTCGATATGTCCCCCAAAATGTATATCAAAAAATGCATTTAGTCCCCCTGGTATTGGATTTGCAACATCGGATATCGTATTAGAATATACATAACATCGCGCGGCTGACTCATTCCATTTTGCTTTCATTTCATACTTATGTAACATTTCTGACACATTATTACATGTAATTGGACCGGCGGCATTTGTGTACACGCCATCATCATAAATAAGTGGCTGTTGCTCACTAATTATATGACCGCCCAAAAGCGCGATACTGTCATCAATAAAAGACTGTTCCGGTGAACCATTGTTTTTAAACAAAAATGTAAAATTTATTTCACAATTTTTTTTGTTCGGCATATAACAGCATTTTACGTGATAATTATCATCCGGATCTAAATAAGCGTATGCGCTGCATGCAATAGCGTTGCGGAATTCATCACGCAAATCATAATGTTGTTTTCGGCGTGAATTGTAATTATTTCTTTTTTTCCTATAGTCTGCATTTAACTGCTTGGCTTTATTTGCGGCCGTTTGTGTGGCAAAACGATTGCTGCCGTACCTGCAATATGGGTCTGCTTTACAAAACTCCTTCAATGCTTCACGCGCGTCCCGTACTGACGTACGCATACCTACCAATTCTGGCAGTTCTGTAAATATTTGTTCTCGTAAAGCCATGGGTGCTTCGTTTTGTTTGTAAAAGAAATAATCTTTTATCAGGGATAAATATTGCAACCGTTGCAGTACGACATCGTTATCGTTATATTGGTCCTTAAAAAAAGTTAAACATTGACAATATTTTTCGTCATTCTCGTGATGTTTCAAACAGTCTTTTTTACCCTGATCATCACAAACATCATATAACTTTACACCGGGTGGGAATGTACCAAGATCGCCCGTTGTTAACAACGCACCATCCCTATATGTTTCTTGATTGAGCTCATTCTGTTTTTTTCGCTCCTTCTCTCGTATCGCCTTGTGTGTTGCATATGGATCGTATTCTGAATTCATATAAAAAACCGCATATGAACACGTTGTGTTTAGTACACACAACGCAAACACGCCACAAAACAACAATCGCTTTAATAACATATCGGATGACCTTTTAATTTATCAACATCTGCCAAACCGTTCAACAGGGGACGATTAACCAATTCTTTTATCATATCTGCGTCTGGACCATTATCATTTGCGAATTCTGCACGCTTTTTCTCAATCAACTTATTGCAATCATTAATCATTTTTTCCAATTGGGTATCTAACTGGGATAAAATTTGTTCGCGACGCGCCAAAATTTCTTCACTGCTTTCCTTTGGTCCGTTTTTATTAATCGCAATATTGGCAATGGCACTGCCAACCGCGCCAACCACCGCCATGGTGGTTCCTGTCTTTTTGTCTTTGGCGGTTTCTTCTTTCTGTGCCGTCCATTCTTTGGCATCTTCGCTGCTTTCATCTGTTAATGCGCGCGACAGGGATGTATATGCGCCATCCGTCTTGCCCAGGGCAATATCGTCATATAACCCGGTCGTTGCACTGTCCAATATCTCTTCACTTTCAATGTCTGGTTGTAATCCCAAGGCTTCCTTTCGTATCTTTAAATCCGCCGCTAATTTTATATATTCTGTTTTTAGTGTCATTAATTCATTGCCACCGGGTAATTCGACTTCCTTTTCGCCACCCTGAACATTCTTGCCCGGTGCATAATTACAGTGCATTGTTGCCAGATACGCCGCCATGTCCAGTTCTGCGGCTTCGTCCGCCCGTTGTTCTGCGCCGGCGGATAACGCCTGACTTAAACCCGCGCCCGTTAATCCCATGCCAGCCGCACCCAACAGTTTATTTTCCATCGATTGTTCTTTGTCACGCATCTTTTGTGCGTTGTCTTCCAATTCGGCTAAATTACCATCCAATGCGGCTTTTAATTTTGTCACTTCTTCACATGATTTACGATAACTAGACCCTTCATAATGGTCGCACCAGTGAAACATAGTTATGATATCATATTTGTTGTTTAAATCTTTAATTTGCGCCTCAGAAAGCCCGGAATTCTGCGGATTTAGCCCCCCCCAGCAACGTCGCAAAACGCGTTAAGCGAGGCAAAAAACGCTAATAAAGACAATAAAAATATCCTCATCTCATCGACAAGGATACAAAAAATACTTATCACTATGCAAGTGTTTTTCTATATACTATCGCTGTTTGCTTTGCAATTTTGTGATAATATTCTGTAAAGAATCGCGTTTTGCCACCAACGGATTTAACACAGGTGCATATTCTGCATCAATGCTATCTTTGATTGTTTTTAGACGTTGTGCTTCTTTGGCATTGCGAACCAAGATTGGACGTATCGCTATAAATTCAGGCAATGTAAAATTCAACAAACCAATCATATCAAGCTGTTGATTCAACAATTCTGCTTCTGGTGTTGACGTACGATTTTGTTCATCAAAATCGACCATTATACGTGGTTTTTCTGGGTCGTCATCGGTTGCAATATAATACTTATCAAAAATTCGCTGCATTTTATCTTTTTGATCTGACATATCAACACGTGCCTTATAACGCTGTTTTCCTTTTATATCACCGCTATCAACACCCCAACGCAAGGCATCATATTTTTTCTTTAATGGCATATATTCCGCATTAAATTTACGTTCTGTATCTACGTACATATTCGTATGTGCTTCAATAACATCTAATTCAAGCGCAAGTTTCATCAATTCAGACAATTTTTGTTTAACTTTTGGATCCAAAAATTCTATTGAACCAAATTCTAGCGCATTTTTCTTAAATGGCGTTGAAAATTTTTTTGTTTTGTTTTCATCAAAGTTTTCTACGCGCCACAAATAATACATCGGTGTGTTGCCATCTATTTTCAAATCCAATTTCTGTGCAAATTCAGCAGTTGATAAAAAATATTGTTTGGTCTGCAGGAAATCAAATGATGCAATTTGTTTGATTTCTTCGTCTGTAAAATAATCTTTCAGTTTGTGATTCTTATAAATACGATTAATATACCCTGTCATCGCTCCAAAAACCAAATCATTAGAACTTTTTTTCAAATTTTCTAAGTCATTAAATAATGACAAAGTATCTTTGGACGCAGCCTTGCGTACTTTATAATCGCGTATTGCGGTCACATTTTCAATTTTATCGTTCACAGAATTTAATTGTTCTGTTGCTTTATTAATTTTACCTTGATTACTTAAACAAGAAGTTAACGCCATTGCAACTGCAATAGGTAACAAAGTCTTTGATTTTACGTTACTTAAAATACGGTTCATGCTTAAAATCCTTTAATTTAATGTTTCCCAGAAACAGGAATCTGTAATTTTTGTTTTGGAAATATTAAGTCTGGGTTTTCAATATTATTTCGTTCTGCAACAATGCTGAACAAAATACCGCGACGCAAAAAATTGCGCGCGATAATCCACAAACAGTCCCCACGACGAACAGTATAGAAAGTGTCGTCATCACCAGTCATTTCTGGCATAACAAATTTATGTAAAACAGTTGCAACCACACGACCGTCACCATCATGCAAACGAACCCCCAGTTCATATTCCTTGCCCGATTCCAGTTCGCCTACATCTGCACCCAGACCATAATGCTTGTGATCTGACACGCGTGCAAACCCCATATATTTATCGTCCAGCGTCAAAGATACGCGCAAACGGGGCAGGGCATCGCCCGTCACAACAATGCGACCCGTATCCAGATAGTCAATCTTGGACACCGCCAAATCACCATCGCGCAACATTGCCGGTGTCTGCAACAACGTACTGCCATCCTTGGTCATCAATAATGACACAGAATTTTCCACCCCATGTTCAGAAACATACACAAATACCTTATTTGAAGACTTGACTTCTGGGTCTGCACCTAATAATGCAATTGTATAATTGCCTGGGTTCCACGGATTGGATGTCACATATGCAAATTCGCCATTCGCATCTGTACGTTCTGTGGCGATAATCTTGCCATTTACAACAATAGAAATATTTTGATGCGCCAACCAGCGACCCGCGATAACAATTGTACCGTCTTTTTGTATGCGAACAATATCAAATTCTGGCACGGTTATTTCTGCAACCTTTTGAACCACCGGTTCTGGTATCGCAGGCACAACCACAACACGTGGCGTTGTTGCACCGCGAATAAACATAACCCAAATTGCAATAAAGATAACCAACAACGCACACATAATTGGGAACCAATATGCCGTCCATGCACTGCGACGATTACGCGCTTCTTCAATTGCGTCTTTTTCGACCGACTGATTCTCAGCCTTCTTTTCTGCTGGACGCGCAAACAAATTTAAAGATTTCAAGAAACCGCGTGTATATGTACGACGGTTTTCCAGCCAGTCGTTTTGTTGTGCAATCGCATCATTAATCAAATCATCCGTAGAGCGCTTTGTTTTACCTATATTATTCTTGTTATTATTCTGTTTGGACATGCCAATTCTCCTAAGAAACTAAATTTAAATTACTGCTTGGACAAATTATTCCAAAATATATTTCTTTGTCAATTTATTTATGATATAATGGCATAAAAGACAAGGGAAAAAGATGAAAAAGACGAAAAAAATCGGAATCATGACAACCGGTGGCGATTGCAGTGGCCTAAACACCGTTATTCAGCGTGTCGCCTATGGCGCGCGCTTGCGCGGATGGGAAACATGGGGGATTTTAGACGGTACAGATGGATTGTCTGTGACCCCACCAGCTGCGATTAAGATTGATGATTTAACATTGCCTATCGAAAACGCGCGCCTGGCGGGCAGCTTTTTGCACAACGGTCGTGCACATGCATTAAATTTTGAAACCGCCGTACAACGTGGCAAGGTAAAGCAATTTAATAACCGTCTGCATGAATCTTTGGAAAAATTAAAACTGGACGCTTTGATTTTAGTGGGTGGTAATGGCAGTCTGTCGCTGGCATGGGCCAATCGTGCGACGTACCGCAATTTGCAATTAGTTTGTATTCCAAAAACAATTGATATGGATATGCCATTAACGGACAGGACGATTGGATTTGATACGGCGGTACAACAACTAACCTCATTCTGCGACCAGTTAATGTTAACTGCGCGCAGTCATCATCGCTGGTTCGTGGTGCAGGCAATGGGACGCGACTGTGGTCAGCTTGCATTAAACGCAGGTGTTGCAGTTGGCGCACACGCAATTCTAATTCCAGAAATAAAATTTGATATTGACGCATTGGTAAAACACGTAAAAAATGCCGCCACAGATTATGGTGTCATCATTGTGTCTGAGGGAATATCTCTGCGTGGGCATTCTGGTCGCCCGGCTGACATGATTTTACGGAAATTGACCGCTGCGGGCTTGGTCGCGCGTGCCGCATTCCCAGAACACACACAACGTGCTGGTGATACAACAGCCTGCGACCGAATTTTGGCTACGCGTTTTGCAGACTGTGCATTAAACGCAATTGAAAACAACGAAACATATGTAATGACTGCACTGGACGGGAACAACGTGCATACCGTCACCTTGGCGAATTTTGTATCCGCAGGCGAAGAAATGCACGACCCAAAAATCCCAGATCTTATGACATCAAACGCCTATGTATCACCGGATAACCCACTATTAAATGTTGCGCGTGATATGGGAATTTACATTGGCGAACAAAAGTAAAAAAAAACTTCCCCCGATTCGGGGGATTTTTATTGCCATCGCAACTAATATTTGTTAGCCTATTTATTAATTACTGAGAATGAGAAGAGAATTTTTTATCTTTTTACCTTTTGTTTTTATGGCATATTCTGCCCATTGCATCACATGTCCCAGCGGTTATTTGGCGGCATCACGTGACAACAACACCAAGATTTCAACACCATGTCCGTCTGGTTATACCGCGACACGTACAATTTCACATAATTGCAGTGCCACAGACAGTACATGCTATCCTGAATTATTATGCACAGCTGGGTCATATGATTTAAACGTTGGTTCAAATACCGTGCCACTGTGGTCCCGGGCATTCACAACAAAATCATTAAAAGTAAAATCAGGCAACACGACATGCTATGCACAAATGGCAGCAGACGTGGTCAGTGGACGTTTAAAAGTCAAAGACAGCAGTGGCACAACATATTCGCATGCGAACATATATGAATGTAAGGTAAATATCAGTGCAACTGGCACAAATTCATATAGCGTTCCAACCACAAACAGTCCAAATTGGACTGCAACAGTTGATGGTAAAACAATAAAAGGAATCGCATTTTGTAGCAATATCGCGTCCAGCGTTGGTACCGCCCAGGATAACATAACGGTTGATTCTGTTACATTATCAAATAACAACCAATGTTGGTGTCGTGCGACAAGCCCATATTATACAAAATGGATTTATGCCACTGTATTCATTGATGCAGGTTATACGGGCTGCTATAAATCTTGCAATGAATGGTGCGCAAAACGTGCCGCCAGTACAGGTACGAACGACGTCACATTTCGCAACGCATTAATAAAAAACCTGGTCAGGACATAGTTTTTATGTTGTACGAAAAAACCAATTTTGGTATATTCATAAAAAGGAACGAGGGGAAAGTGATTTTTAACAAATACTTTGGATTTATTTATTTATTTATAATGGCAAGTATTACTGACGCCATGGCTTTGTCACAATGTATAAAATTATCCCCAACATCTGGCGTATGCAGTCAGGTTTCCGCTGCCTATAGGGATGTCAACGCTGTTGTAGATTGCGGGGGAACCCAGGTAACGATTGTCAGCACATGTGCCATGACATCGGGGACAGCAGACGTTACTGCACTGGACGATATTGTCATCAGTTCTGCTGCACCTGCAAACAACATACACTGCTGGTGCAAAATAATATCACCAGTTGTCACAAAATGGGTTTACCGTTATTCGTACGGTTCAAATACTAATTGCGCATACAGTTGTGTCCGCGGATGCGCAAATGCGTTTTTGTATGCAGAAAGTCAGGACGTCACATTCAGAACAACCGCATATTCAAATCTGGTTTATTAAAGATGTATAAATATTTTATATCTTTACCATTATTATTAATCACATGTAATGCAATGGCTGCGACATGCCCCAGCGGTTATTTGGCGGTATCACGTGACAACAACACCAAAATTTCCACGCCATGTCCGTCTGGTTATACCGCGACACGTACAATTTCACATAATTGCAGTGCCACAGACAGTACATGCTATCCTGAATTATTATGCACAGCTGGGTCATATGATTTAAACGTTGGTTCAAATACCATGCCACTGTGGTCCCGGGCATTCACAACAAAATCATTAAAAGTAAAATCAGGCAACACGACATGCTATGCACAAATGGCAGCAGACGTGGTCAGTGGACGTTTAAAAGTCAAAGACAGCAGTGGCACAACATATTCACATGCGAACATATATGAATGTAAGGTAAATATCAGTGCAACTGGCACAAATTCATATAGCGTTCCAACCACAAACAGTCCAAACTGGACCGCCGTCATCGACGGCAAAACCATAAAGGGCATATCGTTCTGTGGCAACCTAAGTGCAACAGTGGACACAACAAAAGACATTATTACCGTCGATTCTGTCACAATGTCAAACAACATTTATTGTTGGTGTCGCGCAACATCCCCATATACTTCAAAATGGACATATGCCACATACTATTCAACAAATGGTTATACCGGGTGTTATATGTATTGCAGTCAATCGTGTGCCAGCCGTTTATCCGGCAGCGGAAGTTTAGATACAACATTCAGAAGCACAATGCTTAATTCTATGTCAAAATCATAAAAAAATCCCCCATTTGGGGGATTTTAAGTGCGAACTATTTTTATTTCTTTTCAGAAAAGTCTGCATCAACTGTGCCGTCGTCATTTTTCTTGTCTTCGGCACCTGCATTTGCCTGTTGTTCTGCCTGGGCGGCTTTATAGACAGCTTCGCCCAACTTCATTGCCTTTTCAGACAATGCGTCTGCCTTTTCTTTCAAAGATTCAGCGGTTGCTTCAGCTTTTGCCAGTTCATCCGCTAATTCTTTCTTTGCATCTTCGATTGCTTTCTTTTCATCTTCGCTAATCTTATCGCCATGTTCTTTCAATGACTTTTCAATACTGAATATAGCGGTTTCTGCCGTATTTTTTGCTTCTGCCAATGCGCGTTTCTTTTTGTCTTCTTCGGCGTTTGCAGCGGCTTCATCAACCATACGTTTGATTTCATCTTCGCTTAACCCACCATCAGATTTAATAGAAATCGCCTGTTCTTTGCCTGTGCCTTTATCTTTTGCAGACACGTGAACAATGCCATTCGCGTCGATATCAAAAGAGACCTCAATTTGTGGCATGCCGCGTGGGGCAGGGGCAATTCCTTCTAAATTAAATTGACCCAGCAATTTGTTATCTGCAGCCATATCGCGTTCACCTTGGAATACACGAATTGTCACAGCTGATTGATTATCTTCGGCAGTACTAAACACCTGTGACTTTTTTGTTGGGATTGTTGTGTTGCGATCAATCAAGCGTGTAAATACACCACCCAGTGTTTCAATACCCAATGACAATGGTGTCACGTCCAACAACAATACGTCTTTTACGTCACCTTTCAGAACGCCACCCTGGATTGCTGCACCCATACCAACAACTTCGTCTGGATTAACACCCTTGTGTGGTTCACGACCAAAGAATTCTTTTACAGTTTCTGCAACTTTTGGCATACGTGTCTGACCACCAACCAAGATAACTTCATTAATCTGTGATTTTTCTAAGCCTGCATCTTTCAATGCCTTTTTGCATGGTTCAATTGTACGTTCAATCAAATCTGAAACCAACGATTCCAACTTTGCACGTGTTAAAGTTGTGTTAAAGTGCTTTGGTCCTGTTGCGTCCGCTGTCAAATAAGGCAAATTAATATCAGTTGATGTCTTAGAAGACAATTCGATTTTTGCCTTTTCTGACGCCTCTTTCAAACGTTGCAGCGCCAATTTATCCCCTGATAAATCAATGCCTGTCTGTGATTTAAATTCTGCAATCAAATGTTCCAAGATGCGTGCGTCAAAGTCCGAACCACCCAATGCAGTATCACCATTTGTTGATTTTACTTCGAATACACCATCAACGATTTCCAAGATAGATACGTCGAATGTACCACCGCCAAGGTCATATACAGCGATAACACCATCTTTACCCTTGTCCAAACCATATGCCAATGCTGCAGCAGTTGGTTCATTAACAATACGCAAAACGTTTAAGCCTGCGATACGACCTGCGTCTTTGGTTGCCTGACGCTGTGAATCATTAAAGTATGCCGGCACAGTAATAACCGCATCTGTCACGGGTTCACCTAAATAACTTTCCGCATCTTTTTTCAATTTTGCCAAAATCATTGCAGAAATCTGTGATGGCGCATACTTTTTACCGTCCATTTCAACCCATGCATCACCGTTATCGCCGGCAACAATTTTATATGGAACACGTGCTGCAATTTCTTTGACCGCAGGGCTATCAAAACGCAAGCCCATCAAACGTTTGATTTCATAAATTGTATTTTCAGGATTCGTCACCGCCTGATTCTTGGCGGTAATACCAACCAATTGTTCGCCACTGTTTGTCAGCGCAACCACAGATGGCGTTGTACGTTGTCCTTCGGAATTTTCGATAATTTTTGGATCGCTGCCATCCATAAATGCCATGGCAGAATTAGTTGTCCCCAGGTCAATGCCTAAAACTTTTCCCATGTTTTCACTCCTTAAAATTTTTTGCTTACCCACGATATAGTTAAACATAAAATCATTTCAAGGGGCAATAAACTTATTTTCTTATTTTTTCACGAAGTTCGCCCAGGCATTTATCTATAATTTATAAAAAGAAACGGGGCAATGCCCCGTTAATTTATTTTTTTGATGCTGCCATTGCCGCTGCTTTGGCTTTTTCATCTTCTTCCATTGGCATTTTACCACCAATTATTGCGAATGCTAATTCCGCCTGGTGCAAGCCCAATTCAACGCCTTCTGGTAAAACCAAGTCTGTACCATGAACCACATCGCCAATTGTCAACGTTGCCAAATCGATAATGATTTTTTCTGGAATAACATCAACCAAGCCACGCAATGCAACCTTACGTACCGCAAAGTTCAATGTGCCGCCCAATTTCAATCCCCTTGAAATATCTGCATTGATAACTTCAACTGGAACAACCACGCTAACAGGCTTTTTAACATCGATACGTTTAAAGTCTGCGTGAATCGCAGCATCAGATACTGGATGATATTGAATATCCATCAACATTGCATCTTCTGTACCTGCTGATGTTTTAATTTGGAATAATTTTGTTCGCAAACCTGGTGTTTTCAACAGCATTTCGAATTCACGACCATTCAATTCGATTGCAACCGGGGCTTTCTTTTCCCCATAAATAACAGCAGGGATGTTTTTATTATTGCGAACACTACGTGCGGCCCCCTTGCCAGCGACGTTGCGAATTTCTGCGTTTAAATTAATTGCCATTTTTAATCCTTTTTATAGCATTTGTTTTACTTTGCCCAGCCTCCAAGGGTGCTGTGCGGGGCATATTATGACCCAAAAACTTTGAAAAATCAAGGAATTTATTAATTTTTCTGCAAAATCAAGAATCGTGCACGTCCATATGTCTTATCGCGTAAAATTTGCCATGCGTTTTCGTCGGGTTCGGTTAAATTACCCACCTCTTGTTCCCAGATTAAGATTGTCCCAGCCCGCGCCACACGTGCCAATCGCGCGACAAATGCCCGTCCTAAATCCGCATCGGCATATGGCGGGTCTAAAAAGATTAAATCTGCATCGGCACCATATTTTGCAACGACTGCCAACGCATCTGTCTGCACAACTGTTGCACGCGCGCTAACAGACAATGTTGCCAGATTATCACGCACGGTCTTGATTGATGTTGGTGCCGTATCAGTAAACAAAACCCGTGCATTCGCATATCGCGACAGGCATTCCAACCCAAACGCCCCAGACCCAGCAAACGCATCCCATACAATCATATCTGCCCCAGATTCAACAATCCCACTTTCCAGCATGTTAAACAGTGCAATACGCGCACGATTTTGTGTGGGACGTGCCATTGGGGGCAATTTTAATTTTCGCCCACGAAGTGTGCCTGAAATAATTTGCAATTTTGAATCCATACGATAAAGTATAAAGCATGAAATTTATGAATCAAGCCCTTGTTTTAGCAAAACGCGCGTTCGCCCACGATGACGTACCGATTGGTGCGGTAATTATACGTGACGGCAAAATCATTGCCCGTGGTGAAAACCAAGTGCAAATAAAAAACAACCCGACATTACATGCAGAAATCGTGGCTATTAATCATGCATGCAAAAAATTAGGTGTCAAATTCTTGGACGACTGTGACATTTATGTCACGCTGGAACCATGCGCAATGTGCGCGACCGCTATTTCATTGGCACGAATAAAGAATGTTTACTTCGCCGCAACCGATGAAAAGGGCGGTGGCATAACATCAAATGCACGCATTTATGACACAGACAAACACCTATGGAAGCCCTGCGTTCATCAGGTTCCTGAATATGCCGACGAATCGGCGCAACTGTTGCGTGACTTTTTTGCCTTGCGTCGTAAAAAGAAATAAAAAAACCGCCAAAAGGGCGGTTTAAATTTATATCAATGATTTACCTGTCATATCTGCTGGCTGATTAATACCTAATAATTTAAGCATTGTTGGCGCAATATCTGCCAAACCGCCGTCTTTTACCGCCGGCGCATCTTTCGCAACCACGATAAAGTTCACAGGATTTGTCGTATGCGCTGTCCATGGCAGATTATTTTTATCATCCCACAATTTTTCTGCATTACCATGATCTGCGGTTATTAAGATTGTCCCCCCCAGTTCCAGCACCGCCGGAACCAATCGTGCCAACTGTGCATCCAGCGTTTCCATTGCATGAACACACGCATCAATATTTCCAGTATGCCCAACCATATCGCCATTTGCATAATTCAAAATAACAACATCAAATTCGCCCAGGATTGGCAATAATGCATCTGTTATTTCAATTGCAGACATTTCCGGTTTCATATCAAACGTGGCAACTGCCGGCGAATCAATCAAAACCTTTTTTCCGCCGTCAAAGTCAACATTCCTTTCAGCATCAAAAAAATATGTCACATGATTATATTTTTCTGTTTCCGCAATACGCAACTGTGAAAAACCATGTTTTGCCAACACATCACCCAGTGTGTTTTCAACAGCAACATCTGGCAACAACGCAGGACACAGTTCATTTAAACCTTCGCCATATTGCGAAAAACACAATACATGCGCGCCTGTTTTCAATATTGCACGCATAATTTGACGCGCACGATCACTGCGATAATTTCCAAACAAGAAACCATCTTTTTCGGATATTGCGACATCACCATCGATAACAGTTGGCTTTATAAATTCATCTGTTTCGCCACGTGCATACGCATCACACAACGCATCATCAATTGTCTTGGCATGATATTGTGCCTGGGCGCGCGCGATTGCATTATATGCCAACTCTGTCCTATCCAGGTTTTGATTCCTGTCCATCGCATAATAACGCCCCGACAACGTGCCAAAGAACGCACGCCCATCCGCCAATTCGTCCGCCAAACGTTCTTTTATTAAATTAACATACATCGGCGCCGACTGGGGCAGGGTATCACGCCCATCCGCGATAAAATGAATACAAACACGCAGACCTGCATTAATAATACGCTTTGCCATAAACAAGACATCATTAATATCTGCATGCACACGTCCGTCTGACATCAATCCTGCGACATGAACAATTCCACCGTCATTTCGCACAGTTTCAATAAATTCACGCAGGGCAGGGTTATTGTCCCAATTTTCAACCTCAAACCGGCGCAAGAACTGATTCACCACACGCCCGGCACCCATTGTGATATGTCCAACCTCTGAATTTCCCATTGTGCCATCTGGCAAACCAACCGCCACACCACTGGCATCCAGTTTTGAATGCGGATATTTTTCCAACAACTCATTAAAGTACGGCATTTTTGCCCGTGTGACCGCATTAAATTCGGACTTTTCATCAATTCCGACGCCATCCATAATACATAAAACTAATGGTTTTTTCATACTTTTCCCCTTAATAACATCAACAGATAGAATATCATAACTGTTTTTTTATTGCAAAAGCAAAAGAAAAATTGTATAAATATCTTACAGATTTAGGAAGTTCGTCTTATCTAAATTATAGGAGTTTTTTATATGAGTGGAAAGCCGTTTACACCATCGTCAATTGATGAACATATTGGTCAACGCGTACAACTTCGTCGTGTAATGATGGGACTATCTCAAAAGGACTTGGCGAAACGCTGTGGCGTGACCTTTCAACAGATACAAAAATACGAATGCGCCGGCAATCGCATCGCTGCATCACGTTTGTATGAACTAAGCACGGCATTAGAAACACCCGTTTCTTTTTTCTTTGCTGGATTACCCGGATTTATTGAACGCGAACCACGTAATGGGCGCTTATTCAAAACACAGCGTGTTCGTGATCAGGCTGAGAACGACCCTTTGGCGAAAAACGAATCATTACAACTGGTTAATCTATACTGGAAATTACCAACGGATTCACAACGCGAAACTGTAATGAAAATGTTAAAGGCACTAAACGGTCAAGAATAAATCCAACAAATTCTATTACCCCGACACCGGGGTATTTTTTTTACCTTAAATATCACACCTTCAGAGAGTTTTGTCATCCCGTGGCTGGAGCACGGGACCCAGGTGTATGCAAATAAAAAAACTTATTAGTCCCACTCCTGCCTACGCAGGAGAGACAAAGGTACTTTATTTCCACAAAATTGAACTTTGCACTTTGAACATTGAACTTTGAAAAAAATCCCCCAACGGGGGATTTTTTATTTACGTAATGTTGTATCCAACATATCCTGGGGGGCAATAACCTTCGAACCAGAGATACCACTGCTAGAACTACTGGTACTGGAACTAGCATCGGTCGTACTAACACTTTCGCCTTTTACACACGGGGCATATTCTTCTATTGTAACCTTGGTCCAACACTGATTATCTACATCAGCATCAGAATCTTTGGTCTTTCCCTTGCCATATTGCAAATCGCTTTTCTTGTACGCATCTGCATTGGCACATGCACTGGTATCTGTATTAAAATACTGTCCAACACGGTCACAAACCACACATTGACCATTTTTCGGATCTTGCCCACCACGAATAGAAGTGGCACAATCTTCACAATCAAAATTACCTGATGCAGGGAATGCTTTCGACGCATCTTTGCAAAAATATCTAATACAAGAGCCTTCCCCATCTAACCGATGAATATCTGGATCATAACTATCAATCGGCCAACCATTACACATTGGCTTTTCTTCATACGCCAATAAATCTAACATATTTTGTGTTAATTTTACACACTCCGCACCAGTTTGATCGGCGATATAACCTTCGGCACACAGCAATTTATATTTCCCACTCGAAAAACTTTTTATATAATCAACATACGACCAATTTGTACATCCCTGATTTGTTCTACATTTAACTTCGATTGGGCCTGCAACGATACCATGTTCCTTAAAATCAATGACACCCAACAAAACATCATGTTCATAGTCGCTGTCGTTGTCGTCAGGACCGTCCCTGTCTTCATACCACGTATGAAAAGCAACATTAGATGCCTCTGTACCACCGTCAGCACCACCAGATGTTTTCATACTTAAACCTGCAAACAATCCGTTAAGGTTGGTTGGTGTACTGCTACCCTCTGTCACAATCGCCACCTTGGTGCAATTTGTCCCTGTATACCCCTTCTCACAAAACCAAGCACATTTTGAATCATCAAAACCAGTCGGATCATAATACACGGTATTAGATTTATGTCTACAATTTGTATTTGAACACTGAATCTGTTGTGGGCAAAAATATCCACCATGTTCAACAATTTGCCTTGCAATCACTGCGACAACACCATACTCATCGCCATATGTTCCATGTTGTCCCTTATCACCAACTGAACCCGAAATAACAAAATTGCCTGTATTATATTGATTGCCAGACTCAAAAAGGCTGCCATCTTTCCACGAACTATACAAACCCGACACTGTACGAATTGCCCTGGCATCGTTAACAACCAACATGCAAAATAAACAAAACAAATATTTCCACTTCATCTCTGTGTTCCTATTTTATTCCGGCTTTACATAACATACGCCATTTTCATAATACCCATTTCCCATTAACTTACAACGCTGTTCAAACCATGCTTCTTTGAACGTACATTCATCACGTGACAGGTCATATGATGCAACATTCATATTCTTGTCACCTTCTTCGTTATAATTCAAACAATGTATCATCGTGCTATTTTCAACACACTTTCCATATGACATGTTATTTGTATTTCCACCATAAACATTGTTATAAAACGCTGTTAATGTTTTCAATTTCCCATCTTTATTATTAAATTCAGGATGTTCAACCGGTATCCAGTAACCATCAATCGCCTCACACTCTTCGCCCAGCATATAATCCACCTGTTCTTCGACATCACGAATTGAATTTTCAACCGTTAATCTAACCTGTTGTGGCAAAGAAGCATACCCCTGTGATTCCTGTGTCGGATCAGAACAATTCTTTACCGCAAAATCTTTCACATTTGACCATAGCGATGCATTATACGATGCATCAGCCGTATGTTCTTCATTCCCAACTGTTTTCAAAAGACAATTCCATGGATATCCCTTGTCCCCGGTCGCAGGTGTACACAAATCCGTCACATATTTTTCAACCGCGGCTGCACACCCCTCTGCCACACGGGTATTGTCAACGGAATCAACAAAATCTAACAATGCCTCCAGACCGCAACGTTTACCAGCACTGCTTTTCTGTAATTTTCCATTCCCATCAAACGAACAGCCATCTGTATCGCCATACAACGCCGCACACGCCGTCACTTTTTCCTGACACATCGCTTTGGCTGCATATGCAGATAACGCACCTGCATTTTTCGCCGTTGTTGTATCAAAATCTTTTAATGCACTTGATTGCGTATCATAACATTGCGCCATTGTACTAACACAAGTTGTTTTTACTTCTTCTATTTTTTCATCTTGCGCTTGGGCAATTTCTATCAATGCGCTACGCTTAAATTCCGTCCATACGACATCCGCAATACCGCGACATGAATCCAATGCGGACGTCGCAAACATACGTTTTTCGTCCAAAAACTGACTAAACTTTGGATTTTGAGCCAACAAATCAGTACTTGCATCTGCGCCACCCAACACAATTAAATTTTCCAGTTCAAATAGACGCTGGGAATAAATTGGTTCGCCGGTTGTTGAATTTATATACGCACCGCTGTAATCCAAACAACGGTTATAATTCGGTCCACACGCCACATCTGTTGTCAAAGCGGCCTTTACCTTGGTAATACATTCATTAACATCCGCAGAATTATGCGCACGATATTCTTCTAGGCGCGCCTCTCTCAAAAACTTTTCTGCCTGACGAACCGTGGTCAATACAGCTTCGCGCTGTTTATTAATTTTCTTTTCATACGCATTACAATCCTGGGTAATCATTATATTATATGCACTGGTTGCCATATTTAAGACCGCGCTATTTTCACATGCATCACCAACCAATTGCAAACACTGTTTATTTGAAATATTATACAGGTCTATACCCTCCATAACACTCATATCAACACCGGTATCTGCATCAAATATCGAACTGCCTGAATCGCCACCCCAAATATCATCCACATCAGCTGAAAAATCCACGGACATCAAACCAGACAACCTATTATTTTGTTGTTGTGGTTGCGTTGCTTTCTTCTTTCCTGACAACAAGTCCCCAATTTCATTCAGAATATTTTGCGCGCCACTGGTATCTTTTTTAATTGCTTGTTCACCAATTGTGGCACTGTACATTGCCTCAACCTCTGCTACGGTTTTATCAACAGCATTTAAATTATTATCCTCAAACTGCTGCAACAATACTTTTGCTTGATCCAAGGCTTCTTCTGTATCACGAAATTCTGTGAACCTTGCACTGCAAAAGCATCTGCGATACGTATCGTTCGCATTTGCACAGAATTGATCCATACATGTCGCATACGATTCGCGACACTGGGCATAACCACCGCCAATTTTTGAAACATCTGTAAACACCGCTGTTGCACGTGCAACACGCGCCATACCGGCATTTGAAACATTTGTTGCACTGCGCGCGCGCCCCCCGGTCACCGGTGCAACCGCACTGCGTGCCACAGACGCATTTGTCTTAACGACGGCACCACTGCGCGCACCAGACACTTTTGCACCAGAACGCGCAACAGAATTCTGACGAACGGCACCACGCGCAACAGGCGCACTAACAACATTACTTGCACTGCGCGCACCAGACACATTTGCCCCAGAACGACCAACCAAGCCACGTGAAATATTTTGTCCCCCAATCACAGAACGTTTTGATACACGCCCCTCTGCACGCGCAACCGTTGGTACAGAAACAGCACTACGCGGATTTGGCGCCTGATCTGCATACACAAAGCCACCGACAAAAAACGTCGCAAAAAGCGCAGAAAACTTAAAAAAAACACAACCAAAACGTTTCACGTTTATTCTCTCTTTTCAGAATAGTACCATTTTTTTTATATTTAAATCAACACCAAAGTACACACAATCATAATTTTATATCTTCTATCGTTATTAACCCCATATTTATACCCCAAAACATCGAATATAATTCATATGCACGGTTATACAATTTATATGCTGCATCACCTGTGACCTTATTCCCATCGTCTATCAAATGCATCGCCGCCCCCAGTAATTTTTCTGACTCTTTCCATATATTCGTATTACGCGCCACAATCCGAGACATCAATTCCTGGCGAACATCACGCACATATTCAAATTCATCTTCAATTGCCAACAAATTCATCAACGCAACTGTTAAATCCTGATCTGATGACAAATCCAACGGATTTACCTTTTTTGCATCATCTGCATTTTTGACCAACTTATTTAGCGATGATTTTTTCATACTGCCTTTCCTTTTCATTACCAGCATACAAAACATTCGACCGTACGGTCAACATGATTTTATTACGCCACGCATATGTGCAGACCGCGCACGCGAATTATTCGCCAGTTCTGCATCAGTCGGCACCGCCGGTTTCATCAATTCAAATTGCGCGACCGCAACGGTCGGCAAATGTGGATCGCCCGGTGCAGTAGCCCAACGCCGAAACGTATTTTTTACAATTCGGTCTTCTAATGAATGAAATGTCACACAAACACACTTTCCACCAACACCCAACAAATCCGGCACCGCTGTCAACGCACGTTCCAATTCGCCCATTTCATCGTTGACTGCAATTCGCAACGCCTGGAACACCGGCGCAACATCTTTTGGATTATGAATCAAATCCCGCAATTCAAAAGTTGTCTTTGGGACTGCTTCTTTTATTGCACGCGCCAATATATTTGACTTTTTCAAATCACCATATGTACGCAACACGCCCGCCAATTCTGACACACTGTGCATTTCAATCCATTTAACAGCGTCAATCCCACTTTCTGACATGCGCATATCCAGTGGTGCATTTGATCGAAAAGAAAAACCACGTTCTGGCACATCGATTTGCATTGACGATATACCCAAATCAAACACAATTGCATCAACAACCAAGTCTAAATCAGCAATATGCGAAAACGGCTTCGGCACAAACGTAAATCTGTCACCGTATTCAGCATATATTTTTTCGGCATCTGCGACCACGTTTGGATCCCTATCAAACGCAATAACATTTGCGCCACGTTCTAAAAAAGCACGCGAATATCCACCGGCACCAAACGTACAATCGACAATCGTTTTCCCACCGACGTCACCCAACGCATTCAATACCGCATCTAACAACACAGGAATATGTTTCATTGTCATGTTATTGTATCTCCACACGAACGCCCAAGGCCGTTAAATCCGCAACAGTTGTTGCACCTAATTCAACACCCCCAGGCAATGCCACCTTAACCGTTTTATCTGCGCCATGCAGATTTAAAATCACTTTTGTAAATCCACGGGGCAGGGCAATCAAAGCCTTTTTTACATCTTGCAATACCGCCTGATCACGAATATCCATTGTCACTTGTTTCGCGATTTTTGCAACCCACTCAGTCAACGGTGTAATAGAATCAACAAATATTGAAACCCTGTCATCACGATTTGACACCTTGCCCGAAATCAGCACAACATTTTCTGTACTTAATATCTGCGAAAATTCAATTGCCATATCGCCAAATGCGACCGCATCAATGTTTCCAAAACTATCTGACGCATTAATCGTAATCATTTCTTTACCAGTTTTTGTACGACGACGCCCAAACGAATTTACGTTTGCCGCAATTTGCACAGGCTTTCTGTCGCCCATGGTTTCCAGGCTTGCACTGGTGGCCAGTTTAGCCCGTTCAATCAAGTGCTTATATTGATCCAACGGATGTGCAGAAATATAAAATCCCAACGCAGATAATTCATTTTCCAAACGTTGACCAAATGTCCACGGTTCTGTTTTCGGCAAATTCTTGCGCAATCTATCTTCTGGGACATCGTCTTCGACCGTATTTGCAAACAACGACAACATATTTGCCCCATCACGCGCCTTGGATGCATACGTCAATATTGCATCAGCATTCATGTAAATCAATGCACGATTTGGTTCCAAAGAATCCAACACGCCTGTTTTTGCGAATGCCTCTAAGACACGCTTGTTCATAAATGGCGCGCAACGTTTTGCAAAATCTGTTAAATTCTTAAACTTTCCACCTGTATTTCTTTCCGCAACAATTGCATCTGTGACGGCTGTACCGACCCCCTTTAACGCCGCAAAGGCATAAATAATCTTGCCATCACGAACAGTAAACAAAGATTCACTTTGATTAATATCAGGCGCAATAATCTGAATACCGAAATTCGTCTTGGCATCATCAACGAATATAGCCAACTGATCTGTGTCGTTCAAATTACTGGACATTGATGCAGCCAAAAATTCTGGTGTATAGTTTGCCTTTAAATACGCACACTGATTTGCAACAATAGAATACGCAATCGCATGCGATTTATTAAATGCATACTTTGCAAAGTCCTTAAACTTTTCCCACAGGTCTTTGGCCGTATCTCTATCCAGGGTTCCTTCTTTCTCGCACCCCTCATAAAATTTACCTTCCAGTTCATCCAACATGGCGATAATCTTTTTACCCATCGCCTTGCGTACGTTATCAGATTGTCCACGCGTAAACCCTGCCAAGGCACGCGTCAATTGCATAACCTGTTCCTGGTACACGATAATGCCATATGTTTCTTTTAAAATAGGTTCTGCCTTTGGATGAACATATTCAATTGATTCTTCGCCATGCATACGCGCAATAAATTGCGGAATAAACGCGATTGGTCCTGGGCGATTTAAGGCATTTAGCGCAGAAATTTCCAAGAAACTTGTTGGGTGCATTTTACGCAAAGTCTGTTGAACGAACGGGGCATCGAATTGGAATATACCTTCGGTTAATCCCTGTTGCCATAACTTCATTGTCTTTGGGTCATCAGTTGGAATCTGATCCAAGTCAATATTAACACCACGCGTCTGCTGTATCAAGCGCGTCGCATATTTCAACACGACCAACGTTTCCAACCCCAAAAAGTCAAACTTAATCAGTCCCGATTTTTCCAAATATTTTCCATCATACTGGCATGACGGCAACGGGTTCGCAGGATCACGATACACCGGCGCAATTTTTGTTGTTGGTCTGTCCCCAATAACAACACCACACGCATGCTGTCCCAAGTTTCTTAACGACCCCTCCAATTCTTCTGCGATTATCACGACCTTGTTTAAATCTTGGTCATTATTCAAAACATCTTGAATCTCAGTTGACATATCAACCGCATCTTTTAATGTCTTTGCATCTTGTGGAATCAGTTTTGACAATCTGTCTGACTTAGAATAGGGCATACCATACACACGTCCAATATCACGAATGGCACCACGTGCCTGTAATGAACCAAACGTAATAATTCGACACACGGAATCGTGTCCATATTTATCACAAACGTATGCCAACACGCGTTCAATTCCTGTTGGTTCAAAGTCCACATCAAAGTCCGGCATAGAAATACGATCCGGATTCAAGAAACGCTCAAACAACAAACCGTATTTTAACGGATCAACATTTGTAATCCCCAACGCCCACGCCACAATGGAACCTGCACCCGACCCACGCCCAGGACCGGTCAAAACATCATTATTTCTGCACCAATCGATATAGTCTGCCACAATCAAGAAATACCCAGGGAATCCCATACCAATAATAACCCCCAGTTCGAATTCAGCCTGTTCATAATATGGCGCAGTATCTGTAATACCATTTTGTTCCAGCCGGCGTTTTAAACCACTCATCGTATTATCGCGCAACATCTGACATTCTGTTTCCAAATCATCACCAAAACGTGGCAACAATGGTTTTTCATGAACATTAACCATAAAACCACAACGTTGCGCAATTGCAAAAGTATTCTCTATTGCCTCTGGCAGGTCAGAAAATATTTCTGCCATCTGTTCTGACGACTTAAAATATTGTTCAGATGATTTGCGTGGTCGCTCTGGGTCAATAACCTTGGTCTGTCCCAAAACGCACCCCAACGCATCAGCAGATTCATAATCTTTATTTGACGCAAAACAAACATCATTTGTTGCGACTATTGGAATATTTAATTCCTGTGCAATTTTCAAAAACACTGGCTCTGTCTTTATTTCATCAGCCAATCCATGTCGTTGGATTTCGACATAAAATCTATCACCAAAAATATCTAATAAACGTTTAGCATATGTATGCGCCAAATCGTCTTGACCATTTAATATCGCCATACCAACTGGTCCCAAATGCGCGCCCGACAAACAAATTAAACCATCACTGTGTGACCCCAATTCGTCAAAAGACACTTGCGGTCCCAAATGATGATTTTCACCACGCATATACATTATTCTGTTTAATTCGCACAGGTTTAAATATCCGTTGTGATTTTGCGCCAACAATACGATTTTAGACATTGAATTTGCCCGCAAAATTTTCGGATCGGCACTATGATGATTCAGCGATATCTCAATGCCAATAATCGGCTGAACTTTATTTTTGGGCATAACATCAGAAAATTCTGCACACCCAGACATCAAATTAGTATCAGTCAACGCACACGCCGACATACCATGTTCTAAACACAGCGCCGGAATTTTTTTTATTGTTAATGTACTGGCACCAACAGAAAAACGCGAATGTGTACGCAGATGAATAAATTCTTGCATAACCCCTTCCTTTTAGCATGCAAAAAGAACAAATAGATACAGATAAATTGCACTATTTAGTTTTAGTGCAATTTACCACAACAATGCTTAAACTTTTTACCAGAACCACATGGACATGGTGCATTGCGACGACTATCCATACCGGCGGCCTGATTTAAACCTGCGTCATGTTTTGCACGTTCTGCCTCGGTCGCGGCAACATCTTCGCGCGTTAATTCCATACGACTGATATAAGATACAGACATTATCTTGAAATTATTAATCGTATTTTTAAATATATCTAACGCTTCGCGCTTATATTCATACAGTGGATTTTTCTGGGCATATCCACGCAAGCCAATCGCGCTTTGCAGATAATCCATCTGTTGCAAATGTTTTTTCCACACCGCGTCCAACGCACCCAACATCATCTGACGCGATGCCATTTGCATTAAATCTGGACCATATTTTGTTGCCTGATGTTCATATCTGCGCATTGCCAAGTTGAACAGAGTTTCATACGCCTTGCGCTCTGTAATTTGTTCATCTGTTTTCCACTTTTCAATATCCGTAATATCCAGCGCGAACACACGCAACATCGCATTATGAATTCCATTCAGATTCCAATCCGCAGACGTACCCTTTTCTGGAATGTTATTTTCGCAAATCAGTTCAACAACATCACCAATCATTTCTGACGCCAGACCAGACAAATCTTCGGACGTCATCAAATCATCACGTTGCTTATAAACGACTGTACGCTGTTCATTTGCAACATCATCATATTTTAACAATTCCTTACGCGCTTCGAAATAGCGTGCCTCTACACGTTTTTGCGCTTTTTCCAAGGCTTTGGTAATCCACGGATGTGTAATTGCCTCACCTGTTTTCAAACCCAAAGTCGACAACATACCCTGCAAACGTGCCGCACCAAAGATACGCATTAAGTCGTCATCTAACGCCAAAAAGAACTTTGAATCACCTGGGTCACCCTGACGTCCAGAACGACCACGCAACTGATTGTCGATACGACGCGATTCGTGTCTTTCGGTACCAATTACGTACAACCCACCGGCATCCAAGACTTGTTTTTTGTTTGCCTCAATCGTTGCATAGATTTCTTTTTTCTTTTCTTCGTAATCTGGCGCGTCTACATCTAATTTTGCAATCAGTTCTTCTGCATTACCGCCCAGTTTAATATCGGTACCACGCCCCGCCATATTCGTTGCAATTGTGACCGCCCCCGGCGCGCCAGCCTGGGCAACAATTTTCGCCTCAGACTCATGCTGTTTTGCATTCAAGACCGCCGGATTAACACCCAGCTTCTTACGTACAATTTCTGCCAATTCTTCTGATTTTTCAATCGACACCGTACCAACCAGTACCGGCTGTTTACGGGTCATACAATCTGCAATTTGTTTCAATATTGCGTCATATTTTTCATCCTTATTACGATAAATTTCATCGTGATGATCAACACGTGCAACCGGACGATTTGTTGGAATCGACACGACGCGCAATTTATAGATTTCTTCGAATTCTGCTGCCTCTGTCATCGCAGTACCTGTCATACCAGACAACGTTGGATATAAACGAAACAAATTCTGATATGAAATACTGGACACAGTTTGATTTTCCGGCTGAACACGCACATGTTCTTTGGCTTCTATCGCTTGGTGCAAACCTTTACCAAAACGACGTCCGGTCATAACACGTCCTGTAAATTCATCAACAATTAAAATTTCACCATTACGCACAACATAGTTCACATTTTTCTGGAACAAATGGTGTGCCAACAAGGCCTGTTGAATATGCATCACCAGCGCTGCATTATCAGATGCATATAAATTATCGCCCACCAACAGTCCTGCTTCTTTTAACAAACGCGTTGCGGTATCCGCACCACTTTCGGTCAACGTCACATGTCTATCTTTTTCATCTTTTTTGAAATCAGATTCTGTAAACTGTGCAACAACCGCATCAACCTGGGCGTACAGTTCACTGGTATCTTCGGCTGGTCCAGATATAATCAGCGGCGTACGTGCCTCGTCAATCAAGATGCTATCAACTTCGTCAACAATTGCATAAAAGAACGGGCGTAGAACCTGTTGTTTTTTTGTAAACTTCATATTATCGCGCAGATAATCAAACCCCAGTTCAGAATTAGTCACATATGTAATATCGCACGCATATGCAGCACGTCTTTCTTCGTCCGTCATATCATGCTGAATAATACCAACCGTCAGCCCCAAGAAACGATAGATTTCACCCATCCATTCTGCGTCACGCGATGCCAAATAGTCATTTACCGTAATCAAGTGCGCACCTTTGCCATGCAACGCCTTTAAATACATTGCCAGCGTTGCAACCAGTGTTTTACCTTCACCGGTTTTCATTTCTGCGATTTGTCCATTGGTCAGAACCATACCACCAATCATTTGCACATTAAAATGACGCAATCCGATTGTACGAACCGATGCCTCGCGTACCAGGGCGAATGCATCTGGCAAAATATCTTTTTCTTTTTCACCATTTGCCAATCTCTCGCGCAGGCTAACTGTCTGTGCGCGCAATTCATCATCCGTCATTGCGTGATATTTAGGCTCTAAATCATTAATCAAAGACACCGTCTTATCATAACTTTTAACAATTCTGTCGTTGGCAGACCCCAATAATTTACTAAAAATGTTTTTCATAATATATCTTCCTTATTTTCTCACGAAATATATAGCAATTTTGCGACTTGCGGTCAAGATACTTTATGATATAATGCACTTAACAACGACAAACAAGTCAAAAATCGAATATTTTAAAAAAAATCACGGAATAGGGGGGATAAAAACATGCATGAACCAGTACAAAAATTAAATCCAGAATCAATAACCAGCGACATTTACGTCATTGCCCCGACCCAGATTGAATACATTGCACGCCTGTTTGGCAACACGGTTGCGGACACAATGAACATGCGCACATTTGCCCCAAAAATCCGCCAGATTGCGGAACAGGCCTTGCGTCACGCCTTAGGCAACGCACGCAAAATGGGCGAAAAATAAGCCAATTCCAACACCAAAACTTTTTGAGTTTTGTCATTCCTGCGTAGGCAGGAACAGGGTCTATAAAATTTACATTCATCACTATTTTATAATTTCTATGGTTCGCGTTGCTCACGCTGTATAGCCCCACTCCTGCTATCGCTGGGTGACAAGAACATAAACAAAATCCCCCAAACGGGGGATTTTCCTTATTCAACGGCATAATATTTAGTTCCGCCAACATTCACACGCAACGAACCGCTTGGTGCGTTTCCTGTATCTTGTTCCAAACGCCCATAACAAGCCGTCTGACCACCATCCAAGCTGACCCCAATTGCACGCGCCCAACCGGCACCCTTGGATGAATACAGCGGTATCGACAGACCTGTGCTGGACTTAATATAATTCATACCCGGCACAGTACACATCTGACCACACATTGGATTGCCATTTGCATCAACGGTCTGATTATACCCATCATTACATTCCCATGGGCAGTCAAGCCCCCCATTCCAACCAACCGTTGTATAAACCGCATTTTCTGGTGCGTTTGTACACGCCGGACACGTCGTTGTTTTGCCATAATATACAATACTTGCTTCCCAATATGTACCTGCGGCACATTGTTTCTGTTCCTCCGAATACGGTGTATCAATATAATAACCTTCCTCTAACACACCATAACACTCGCTTTCGTCATCTGCCCCCCTATAAGATCCTGAATAGAAACCATTTTCTGTCAGTGCCGCGCAACTATAAAACCCACCATTCGAACCATAATTAACATTGACTCCACCTGGGCAATAAGCCCCCCCTGGGCACGCCTCTGGATACTCTGTAGAGTATACAGCCTCGCCCGGTTTTGTTGTCAGATAGCACTGCGTTGCTTGCGATGAACCGACCGGACTATACGGATAATATCCTGTTTCCTCTTGTACAATCAACGATGAACAACTGTTTATCCCCATTTCTTCCAAATATTCACCAGACGAACACTTTGGTATCAGGGAATTACTTGCATACCCTGGGCAATACGAACCCTCTGGACACTGAACCGCAGTACGATAATACATATAAGTACCACCATTCTTGCAATACCAATCAGAATACCGTGTCTTGAAATAGAACCCTGGATTCAGTGTTGCATAATACTGATCACCACCTATATCATAATCACCAGTATTTTCATTAAAACGTACACTTTCGATATTTGTATCACCTGCTGCATTCGTTATAAAATACTGTGCACGACATAAACCGATACTACCAAGCCCCTTGGTCCATAACTGTTGCTTAAAGTCACGAACATTTATCATATTCGCATTATCTGGCGCATGACCATCTTGCCACACCGGATACCAAGACGCAGGAAATGTTGTCATTCTGGTATCATCATTCGCCGCAGGACAGGCATTGTTTCCTCCAGTTGCCCCCCAATAAATATCCGTCGCAGGACAATAATAACCACCTGGACACGTCACCGGTGCTGCATTTGGTTCTGCCACATATGTACCGGCCGTTGTTGTCAGATAGCACTGATTTTGTGCCGTTGCACGTGCCGGCGACGCACCATAGTTTGTCGGACATATTTCCATACCAAATGTCGACGTATGCACCGTTGCCTGATTTGACGAATCACATGCCACCTTGTCTTTACCTGGGCAATACTGACCAGATTCACATTCGTTCAGCACATGATAATACGCATACGCACCACATGCCACCGGACTGCTTAGATAATAACCTGGTTGTACACTCATATACCCCCACGCAGTTGTATTACTATATTCGCCGTTTTCTTCATCACCAACATACATTGCGTATTCATACAATGATGCCTTACCACCTTGGTCAACTGGCTTTGCCGTATACCAGCTTAGCACCTGGCAACCGGTAATATCACCAACAAGCGTACGACTTGTCACACTTGTATTCGTCAATTCTTCCAACATATCCAGTGTCACTGTTGGCATAATCAAGTTGCTGTTTGTTGATGTAAACTGTGTCGTACGTCTATGCGTCCGGGCATCAGGACATGCCTTTCGTATACCGGTTTGTGCGGTACAATAATATCCACCATCACATCCTGCTTGCCCTGTACACGCAACGCCATCAGTACATTCTGCACCATTTTTGGTTGTATAATAACCCCAACTTACTGTATTACACGATGTTTGTGCGGTTAAATCCTGATACTTATCTTGCCCACTGCATGCGATATATTCATACCCCAGCACATCCACAGACGTCTCACCATAACCAACCGAATGTGATGTTGGCTGATAATACCCCGGATCTGTTGCGACATATTGTGTTGCGCCGGATTCTGCGACGTAATACCCACCTGGAACATCCATTAAACACTGACGAACAAGTTCTTTACCCAGTGCTGTATTATCTAAATATGGATCTGGACACGGATAATTACCCCCATGTTCTGGCTGTTCATCAGAGCCACCATCAGAAACGAACGTATAAATCTTTTCATCACCTGGACAGTAATCATCCGCTGGACACGGTGCGGCACCGGTGCCTTGCGCCGCCACATATTCGCCCGGTTTTAGTGTCACATAACACAGCCCCCATTCACTATTACCAGGTGCCGATTCTGGATATTTCGGAGAACAATATTCAAACCCACCGGTCATATCCGAACCGCTTTGTTTACCATAATAGACCGTCGTCCCACCGATACAAAACTGCCCAGCCTGACACATAACCTGACCTGCGCCCTGTTCATAGACAGCATAACCACCAGACGTATTCAAATAACACAAATCCTTGCTTTCTGCGCCGACATCAGAATAAACATACTTACCATTCGTACCCCATGCACATGTCGCCGCCCCCAAATCATCGCCATATGTAAACGATGTATAACCAAACTGTGTCCGCACAGAATCTGCTGCACCACACTTCGGCATTGATTTCAATCCTGGGCAATAACTATTTTGTGGGCATTTTTCTGCAAATTGATAGTACATTCCATTTGCATTACCGGTTGTGCAATATGTCGCAGTATACGGCGTATGTAAATAATACCCCGGATTTAATTGCGCATAATACGGTATCAAAGCCCTATCATCAGTATACTGTTCACTGTCGCTGTCATAATAAATACCTTCCAGCAGCATTGTACCCGCGTCATTTTGAATCGTATACGTCACACGACATTGATTAATTGATTGCAAATTCTTGCTCCATGTATTTAGCGTCACAACACTAACAACCGATGTATTCTTTCGTTCATCTGGCAACTTGGCAGAATCCACCCAATCAACGTTTTCCCGGGGGGCATAGTTTTCATCTGCTGGATCTGGGCAAGCTTCCCGCCCACAATCCATGGTGGCACTAAAACTGCACGTTGCACCCGGACAGTACGAACCACCCGCCCCACATTCTGCCGGCGTTAACGACCCAGCTGGCAGATAAGAACCCGCCGGAACCGTCACTGATACAGGCACGCATTTTTGTGTGGCATTTGTAATGGTTGCGGCACCATCTGACACCTGATACCCATAATTACATGTACAGTGCGTCTGATCCGCCGACGTGGTTGAATTCACCGGACATGTATAATACCCCAAATATTTATTTGTAACGCACCAAGTAATTGGATCGTTTTCTTTAGCCACTTCATCAATGGTCACAGTATACCCTGGACAAAAATAAGACATATCACCACCGGCGCAAGACCCCACCGTATTAACAAAAGTGAAATCACACCCATCAATACTATCCCCCGGTTGCAATTTGAATGCACATTGACCGCGCGAACTGATTGCGCTTTGTGCATCAACAAAGGAATCAGGACACTCTTCAACACCTGTCAAACCTGGACCTTGATATTTTATTTTGTCCCCGCCCGGGCAATAATAAGCTCCCACATCCATACCATACAAGATTGCATCTCGCATTATTATTTCACTATCACATGCATCAACTGTCACAGATCCATTTGCCTGATCAACTGATACGGCATAACCTGGGGACAGATTGATATAACACACATTTTCATCTTCCAACCCCATTGTATTGTCAGACGTGGCGCCTGGATCTGATGTAAAGTGTTCAGGACATGAATAAATCCCCCCGTCCTTAGATTCATTATATGTGACATTTTGAACCCCCGGACAATAAGAACCCGCTAGGCATATATCACATGTCGTCTTACCCATTGGCAAATATGTCCCAGCCTCGCAAGAGAACTTTTTCGCCGTGCGACATGCATATAATTTTTCCGGAACAGAATCACCGTCGTAAAAATAATAATCTGTCCCTGGGGTATACGTTGCACGTTCGCAACCCGTATCTGTCCCCCATTGATTCGTAAAGTTATAAATAGAACTGGACAAAGATGTCGTTGCTGGGAACTTATTATCGCCCATGTCATAATACACCCTTTGTACCGCAGAATCCGTACCAGAAACACCATTAATCGTACCAGAACCGCCGTTTTTATCCAACACAATCTGGGCATAACAAGCGCCTTGACTGCCCGGTTCAGAATACACGAACCGATCCGACCCCAGGTCATCAGCACAGGTCATGGCAGAGGAAAGCACGACCTTTTGGGCGCCATAATAAAATCTGTCTGAGTAAAACGAATAATTCGCCGGCGATAAATCTGTGGTCAATCCAGCCACCCCATCATCAGTATAACCTAAGAAAATCAATCTGTATCCTGAATATGATTCGACATAACACTGTGTTTTTTGACTTGATGTATTGCTGGCACTGCCGATATTGAGGTGCGATTTATCTGTGGTGGTTTCAAAAGTAAACCAGTCAGAACAAGAATGGCGTCCAAAATCACCACCTGCGGTTGTACCACCGCCACCCGGGCAGTAATAGCCATAACCACACTTGTTATTACATGTTGTTTCGCCCTTTTTGGCATAGTATCCCGGCGCACATGTCACACCGTTTTCAATCCATTGCGCTGTAAACTCTATGGCATACGGGGATTCACACCCACCACCAACAATTGACACATCGTCGCCCGGTTGAAAAACATTCCCCAGATACCCACCATCACAATCATCGCCGGTATTCATCCAACCTGCAAAGACATAGCCCGCTTTTGAACAAGATATTTCCGGCAATATACACTCACCACTGTTTGCATAACATTCCATGGTCGGCAATTCACACCCCGAAACGCCGATATTAAAATCGACGGTCATATCAACACCCTTTTTTACCGCGTACAGGCGTGCCGGACAGCCTTCGTCACCAACCTTTATTGATGTCATCTGGTTCGGCACCTTTGCCAACGAATACGCTGAGTGTGGCATCGGCTTGTCCGGCGACCAATAACCGGTAAAGGTCGCGTTTTCTGCACTCAATGTCGATGCCCGGGGCAGGGTAATTGTCACACCATAATTCAGTTTCCTTGTTGCGTTGTTGGTACCCGTCGCACCAAAAATCGTACCACTTAATCCATTTTTATCCAATACCGTCGTACAATAACATGATGATAGCGTACTGGCAGTGATATCACTGGTAAAACCAGCTGGGCATTCTGTCGCGGTCGCACTGACTTGGCCATAATAAATCTTTTCATCGGCGCCATAGCCCCCCTCTGGATATTCACCACCGGGACAATATGAACCCACCGGACAATCTTCGGGTTCTGCATATGGCGTCAAAACCGTAAATCCAGGAACCGCCAAACCAAAACATTGTTCGGGTTTTGACGCGCCCACGCCATCAGTGCCATAGTAAAAGCCAGCTGTGTTTGGCAAATAAACACATCTTGTACTTGGCAATGCGTCTGTATACGTTTCTCCATCTGTACAGGACATATTGCCCGTGTGATTGCAATAATAGTTGATGGGGCATTTTTGTACAGCCTTGTAATACCGCTGACCACCATAGCAAACACCATTGTTCGCCGGGGTTGTCAGCTGATACCCCGGGGTCACATAATAATATGCCCACGCAGAATCAGACGCACTGGTTTCTTCATATTTACCAGTTTCTTCGTTATAAGTCACATATTCATACAACCCGGCTGGCGCGCCATTCGGTTTCCAGAAAAATAACGCCTGGCAACCTGTTACGGCACTTTGTCCCGTACGTTGTGATAAACTGGAACTGCCCAATATCACGTTTGACAGACTAATCGTCACACCGGTTGAATTATTTGCGTTATACGCAGCTGGAAACGCCGCCGTACGAACCGCACTTTTCGGGTCTGGACATTCTTCTTTCTGCCCACCAGTACAATAATAACCACCATCGCATATCGTCTGACCGGTACATCTGGTACCATTATTGGTACATGTTGTACCACCCGTCGCGTAATACCCACTTGACGTATTTGAACACGCCGATGCACCAGCCGCCGAATATTTATAACCCGTACATTCATACATTCCGCTATTCGCATTTGGATTATGGCCATACGTTCCTCCCGGGCAACGATACCCGGCAACACATGTTGCACATGTTGTTGCACCACGTGGCAAATACGTCCCAGCCGAACAAGGGTATGACTTTGCCGACCAACACGCATACAGTGTTGTATCTGCATACACGCGTGGATCGTTCGCATAGTATCCATTCGCATTAATTATCTGCGTACCACTGCACCCAGGACTTTTATAATAACCACCAAAATCATCCCCTGTCTTTACCGGTATTGTAATTGGGTTTGCAGACGAAACCATCTTTTTGGCATACGCCGAATCTAAATACATTCCATTACCATAGATATAGTATAAACTGGCAGTTCCCTGGGTATCACAACCCTGGCAATCCAGGCTGATTCCTGGTTTTGCCTTTATCACAGGGTATAATGTATACGACGTCGCAGTACTTATATTCGTAAATGTCACAGCCGTTGAACTAGAGCTAGAACCATAGGTAGAATTCGCCATAGTCGATGCCCAACCACCAACTTCGTACCACTTGCTATCAAAGGTCAAACCACTGGATGCCGGCAATGTAAACGCCGTGTTATAATAAACCTGAATCGTTAAATCACCACTGGACCATGCAATTGTCCCGCCCGTCACAGGATTCAAAACATTCAGCGTGCCGGTTGCAGAACTGTTCCCACCATTATACTTACGACTGATGACAACATTACGATAACATTGATTGCGCGCGGTTTTACCGGCACCACCCGTCGTCCAAATATTGCTGGAATTGGCGGTTGTTGAACCACTGTCACAATCATGTGGCGCAGTATATGTTCCCCCAGGGCAATAAGAACCAACAGGACAAATCACACACGAATTTCCAACACCCGTACCACTAAGATAATAGCCGGCATTACATGACGTATACTGCTTATACGACGGACACGTATACCCCGCACCAAACGCATCAACGACAAAAAATGAAACGAACAAAATCGCGCAAAGACGCAGAAATCCTGAAAATCTTCCCACTTTTCTTCCTCTTTATACCCATATCTTAGAAAAAAGCAAGGGGACTGCACAAGCAAAAAATCCGGCGACGCCGGATTTTTTTATCGTGACAGACGATTCGTAATATCACGAAACAATACATCTGCACGTGCCAGCGCTGCATCACGCCAACGATTATCTGACGGATACCAACTTTCTGTCAGATTTTTCCATGTCTGGGGATTAATTTCACCAGAATTTAGTAAATCATATCGCGCGTCCCCCATATCCATACGCTTATAAATCGGAGACATTATCGGAAATTCACCGGTTCCAATCTCAAAATCAGCCGTATAAACCGGACGATTTTCTAATGCATAACGATTTTCCAATGCGTCAACCAAATCACCCAACAATGTTGGTCCACTTACTGCATTTTCATCAGGTACAACTGTTGTGTTTGGTGTCAATTCTGCAAAAAATCGTGTATTTTTATGCGCACCTGGGTGCGATACCAGCAATTGCGATGTCACATGCCCAGCCTTTCTATAAAAACGCCCCAGCCCGGTATGCATGCCAATCGAAATCAAAGAATCTGCATCACACATAATTTCATCATATATCGCCATCGTCATCAAATTTTCAATCATCGGCGCTGCACCACCATAAAACAGCCCATACGGTTGTGTATACTGACCATAACTGATTGCTGACCACGCGCCATCATGTAAATGCGTCGCACGAAAATCTTTTATCGCGTTCTTTTTTGCAACTTTGTCCGGTTTTGATAACAACAAATCATGCGCCAATTCATATTTTGGGTTCTGGGGCAGGGCATCAGGACGCGAAAAATCAACACCAAAATTACGATTTAAATCAACCAAGCCACCACGCTTGTTGTCTAAAACTTCCCTCATCCTGTTTTGCATGCCCCAGCCATTAATAATATGAATTAAAACAAAAGTATATTTTTTCAATAATTCAGGCGATAAATTCGGCACAATTTTATCAAGAAACAGCATTTGTGCTGCACTGCCAAAATATCCTTCCAACCCATGAACACCAGAATTTATAACAACCTTATTCGGTCCACAACCAATCGAAACATATGGAATGTCAAAATCATGCCCCGGCGCAGTACACCAACGCAAAGCCCCACACTTTATTGCACCTTGACAGAATTTTTCTGTCGCCTGATGCCAATTTTCAGAATAATAACTTCGTCGCATAATCTTGCCTTTGGTTTTTTCTCTCTCCGCTGGCAATATATACCTACATCACCTTACCCTGGGTTGGATAAAAAGTTAACTGTATTTTTTTCCATTTGTCAAATTCATTTGCCGGCAACATGCGTAATGGCTGACATGTATTAATCGCCGCACGTATCGTATCCAAGACATACGCAAACGCAGGATCGGTTTCTGCACGTGATTCTGATTCAAACCAAACATCTTGAACCGTGCCATTTTTTCGCATCGTCAGATGTGCCACTGCGCGGATATCTGAAATATCTGGACGCGCGCTATCAATCACCCAACAGCGTGTCATCGCAACACGCAGCGCATCAACAACAGATATAGTCAATGTTCTGTCCAGGGATAAAACCTCGCGATTGACGCGCACAACTTTCTTTTTCTTGGGCGCAATGGGCGCATCCTCAACAGGTTTTGATGCTTCTTTTGATTCTTCTTTCTTTGGCTCTGGCTTTTCTTCTGTTTTTTCCTCAACCTTTTCTTCTGGTTCTGGCTTCGGCTCTTCAACCAATGTTGGCGCCTCTATCTCCACCTTTTCGGGTTCTTCTGCCTTTACTTCCTTGACATCGGGTTTTGCGACCGGGGCAGGGGTCGATTCTTCCTCTTTCTGTTCTGCAACCTGACCAACATTATAAAGTTTGGTTTCATCCCCCGACACAACAACCTGATTTAAATCAATTTCAATAATCTCAATCCTGTCTGGTGTCACCAAGCGCGCACGATTAACAACAATCGCGAACGATGTAATCATAATCGCAACCAACGCCAAATGCCCACCAACAGACATTAACAGATTTTCTGATGAAAAATGATTTAACTTTGCCATCGAAGCCCATTCTTACTCTGGTTGTGTGCGCAATCCAACTTTCTGGAATCCAACATCTTTTAATTTGCCCATCATTGACATAACCGCACCATAATCGGCATGCGTATCACCACTTATCATTATAGTTAAATTCGGATTTTCACCACGCATCGCGATTGCACGCTTTACAATTTCATCACGTGGCAATTCCATTTCAGACAAAAAATAATGCCCACGCGCATCAACACTAATTTGGATTGCGTGGTCGTTGCCTGTCATCGCAGACGCGCCAGCACGCGGCAATTCTAAATCAATCCCCGTCGTCATCATCGGGGTTGTCACCATAAACACAGCCAACAACACCGTCATAACGTCAATCATTGGCGTTAATTGAATCCCAGAATCAGATTGTCTGCGACGTATACGTGACATTATAACATCCTTATTTTTTTGAATTCACTTCACGACGAACATCGTCCAAACGATCATATAAATCATCTGCCTTTTTCGCAAAAATCTGGTGTGCAATCGCCGCCGGAACCGCCGCAATCAGTCCCAACGCAGTTGTACCCAATGCAACCGCCAGCCCCGGGGCAATAACACCAATACTAACAGACTGATTAATTCCAATCGACGCAAAAGAATCCATCACCCCCCAAACCGTACCAAACAAACCAATAAACGGCGAAATATACGCAACCATCGCCAAAAACCATAAATTTTTATCAAACGGACGAACTAAACGCTCTGGCGCAACCGCCATATTATCAGATGCCTTTAATTTGACAGGATTTCTTTTAACCATTTTCCACAGGCGGATTTTTTCAATAATAACCGCCCACGACAAAACACTGAATATCACCAAGACAATCGACACAAATATTGTCATAATATCGCCTGTAAACAAACTTAACAGCGAAAAATTACTTTCCATTTTTTCCTTCCTTTTTTATTTTTATACCAACTCTTTAATAAATTCTTTTGGTATCCGTTTAGGACGCATATCTGCCCCCAAATACGCAACCTTAAGATTTATTATAGCATATTCATTCCCATCTTTCACGAACTTTTGTTCAATTTTTACCGTTGCTGCACCAACATCTGTCATAACAGTTTTTACAACAAAGTCATCTGCCGCCTTTAACGGTTGCAAATACTTGATATTTAATTCACGAATAACAAATCCGACATCATCACCAACGACCACATGCCCCCGCAACCAATTCATGCGCGCACGTTCCGCAATTTCCAGATATCTGGCATGATACACAATACCTTCGGCATCTGTGTCCGCATACGCAACCGTAAATGGGAAAAGATGTTCCTTCATCGCTGTTTGTCCGTCACGCCCATCATTTCTTGGCGCAGTTCTTCTGGAATATGCTTTAAACGCAAATCAGGTCCAATATAAGCAACACGACTGTTCATCGTTGCGCAAATTTTATTGTCTGGATTCAAGAAATATTGAACCGTATCCAGGAACACATTGCCAACCTTTAAAACCTCTGTTTCTACACAGATATCTTCACCCAATTTTAGTGGGGAACTATAATTTACGTTTAAATTTTTAATAATAAAATTATCACCCTTTGGGATTTGCTTACCACGCATCCAATTCATACGCGCGCGTTCCGCAATTTCAATATAACGCCCATGATACACGATTCCCCCCGCATCAGTATCTGCATAGGCAATTGTAAAATTATACTTATGTCTTGCCATGTTTTACTTTTTCCTTTTTTATTTTTCCAACCCCAGATGTGCATAACCCGCATCTGTTATTATTCGACCACGCGGCGTACGTTGCACAAACCCAAGTTGCATTAAATACGGCTCTATGACATCCTCTATCGTATCCGTTGGCTCCGACAGCGCTGCTGACAAATTCTCGATTCCAACCGGCCCCCCCGCATAGAACTTTATAATCATATTCATATATTCACGATCGATTTCGTCCAACCCACATTCGTCAATATGCAATTGAAATAGTGTGGTTTTAATCGTATCTGCTGTAATATGCGTTTTACCCAAGGCACCTGCAAAATCACGCGCACGCTTTAACAAACGATTGGCGATACGCGGCGTACCACGCGCAGAACGCGCCAACATCAACGCGCCATCTACATCAATTGGCATTCCCAAAATATTCGCACTGCGCGATATAATCTTAGACAAATCTTCTGGCGAATAAAAGCTTAAACGCAAATCAATTCCAAATCTATCACGCAACGGATTGGAAAGCAAACCTGTTCTGGTTGTCGCCCCAACCAACGTAAATGGGGGCAGGTCGATACGCACACTTTTTGCGCTGGGACCTTCGCCCAACATAATATCCAGCTTAAAGTCTTCCATCGCGGAATACAAAACTTCTTCAATCGCTGTCGGCAAACGATGAATTTCATCAATGAACAATACGTCCATTGGTTCCAACGCCGTCAAAATCGCAGCCAAATCACCTTGTTTGGTAAGCATCGGTGCCGCCGTTGCACGGAAATTTGTCCCCAGCTCATTCGCAACAATATGCGCCAAAGTTGTTTTCCCCAACCCCGGGGGACCATACAACAACACATGATCCATCGCTTCGCCACGATTACGCGCACCAGACACAAATACAGATAAATTTTGTTTCAAACTTTCATGCCCAATAAAGTCAGACAGCGAACGTGGGCGAATTGACGCCACCATATCATCTGGAATATTTGCATCTAAAAATCTTTCTTTGTTCTGCATATCTTATAGCAACTTATCTTCTTCGTTTTCGCGACCAACATAGGCCTTTAAATCATTATACATTTGTCGCAAATCAGCAGGCTGACTGTACATTGCATCAGCCCCTTTGACACGAATTGTTTCCAAATCAATCTGCGCCTGTTTTTTCAAGACCTGAGTCAAATGTGTTGAAAACGCACGCGCCTCATCAGATTCTGCCGCCCCTTGCAATAACAGTCCACGATTTGGACGCGGCGACAAAAATGCAAAATCAGATACTGTTGAATCGGGCGACACCAATACAAACCCAGAAATTTCTGGTCGACGCATCATTGCTTGCAGTACATACCATGCGCCCAATTGATGACCTGCTAACCAAATTTTATCACTGTCTTCATTATGGTTTTGAATCCAATCTATAACCGTTGCGATATCAAGCATGTTTTCTGAGGTTGTACCAATTATCCCTTCGGAATCACCAACACCACGATAGTTAAAACGAACAACTGAAAACCCAATATCCATAAACGCACGAAACATCGCATATGACACACGATCATTCATATGATACTTTTGACGCGGATTCCCAGACAGAATCACCGCCAGAGGCGCCGCCTCTTGCGCAGACTTATGATATACCGCGTGCAGCTTGCCAGATTCACCAGAAATAATAATATCAACCATATGATTCACCCTGTAATTATTTTTAGTTCGTACTTTAAAATACAACAAAGCAATTAAAAATTTCAATAAAAATATTTTTGTTTTGACACAATAATCCAAAATGTTCTAAGATTTAAAAGAGAGAACCAAAGGCAACATCATGTTAAAACCTATTTTTATGACTTTTTTCGCTATTTTCTGTGCATATTCTGCATACGCCATGGACGACACATTTTATGAAGAATTCCAGACAATATACACCGAAACACCGGTACAGTCTTACTATGCATACCCAGACGATCCAAATTTTATTCCAGAATCAGAATTTATGGAACGCGCGGACAGCCTGGATTATGATCAAAACATAATTGCTGCACGCGACATTGAAATGCAAATGCACCCGGGGGTAATGTTTGCCGACAAACCAATGGTCATATGTCGTAATTTTGGTTGTACACGCCTGAACGACCGCATAACACGCACATTTTTATTCAACAGTTTGGCAAACATGTTCATGATGAACGCCCATTCACGCGTTTATATATGCGAGGCAGACCCATTCTCACGCGATTGTTTACAATCCGGAATATCATTCCCTGTACGCAGTGGCATTGCCAATGCAATGGTTAAAATTCCAAAGGCAACAATATCCCAGGTTAATGTTTCTACTGGATTATCCAAGGCAACCGTTGGCATGACATACGAATTCTTGGTAAACGGCATCGACAGACGATGCGAACCAACCGTTATGGACATTATGGTCCCAATTAATTCCCAAGCAACACTGTCCAACCGCGAATTTGCCTGCAATATGACCAGCGACGGTTTCAGCAACGTATCATTGATGGTCAGCATTGACTACATCGACCTGGACTATGGTATTTTGGGCGGTTATTATTCCTTGGGAATGCAGGGACCAACCACCGGTGGTGGCACGGGTTATGCACTATTTAAGACAGAATTTGCAACATCAGGTATGCAATTTCGTGCCGCGGTATACGATGAAGAAGATATGCAGGGTGTAAATAACGCCATGCGCACAATTCAACCCGGCGAATATGCCGTTGAACCATTAAATAAATAGTTAATGACAAACAAAGTGATTCTTATTATTGACGACGACGATATTTTACGCAACGCCTTGGCCAAGGGGCTGCGCAAAGATGGTTTCAACATAATAACATCACCATCTGCCGAAAATGCATCTGACATTTTAAAACGCATTCGTGTCAACGCAATTGTCCTGGACAGAATGATGACCGGCATGGACGGTCTAACATTTCTAAAAAAAATCCGTGGGGCAGGCGATACAACACCCGTGATTATGTTAACTGCAATGACTGGCGCAGAAAACGCAATTGACGGTCTGTCTGGTGGGGCGAATGATTATCTGGCCAAACCGTTTCAAATACGCGAATTAGTTCTGCGTTTAAACAATATCATCAAAAACGCCCCCAGTGTTGAACCAACGGCACCAAATGGTATGACGTTCATCAATAATGAATTTTATATCTCTGACCCAACAGACACCACCAGTCCAACAAAAATACTGGCATTATCAGGCGAAGAAAAAAAGTTATTACAGCATTTAATCACACCAATTGGCAATATCGTTCCTGCATCACCAATGGTTGCAAAACGCTTGCGCAATAAAATAAATGTTGTATTATCAAATCTAGACATAATAACAATCCGCGGTCGTGGCTATAAATTGGTCGACAAAACCGCACAAACAGAAAACAAAGGTATTTAGGCATGAGATTGACACCACGCAGTTTTCTATGGCGCACGATATTAATGATATTAGTCCCACTGGTCGTTGCGCTGGTTATTATTGCCAATGTATTTTTTGGCAACCATTGGTCACGTGTACACGACACATTGGCACGTACATTGGCGGGTGAAATCACAACCATGATGAATTTTATGGACGCCGGCAACCCAGAATCTGCCCAACAAATGGCACGGGACATTGGCATCAACGTCACAATAAATGAACATCTTAATCGCCCTAAAAAGAACGATAACGACTCGCACGAGGCAGGCAAACTGGCGTCCGAACTATCTAAACGCCTGAAACGCCCTGCAAAATTGTACATTGATAAAGGCAAACGTCTTGTTTTTATTGACGTTCCAACCAAAGACAACAAAACCGCAACATTCGGCACATCATTATATCGTATCTATTCAACCAGTACCGAAGTGTTTATCATCTGGTTATTGGGTTCGATCTTAATCGTATCAATATTGATATCGCCATTTATTATCATGCACACACGCAGCATACGCCGCATTGCCAAGGCTGCCAACCGTTTTGGTCGTGGTCTGGATGCGCCTGGGTTTGAACCAACCGGTTCCAAGGAAATCCGCGACGCTGCAAAATCAATGATAACAATGAAAGAACGTCTGGACAGATATAATCGCACACGTACAGACATGCTAAACGCGGTCAGTCATGACTTAAAGGCACCCCTGACACGTATGCGTCTGGCAATTGAAACAGAAACCGCAACAAATGATGAATTAATCCGCGACATTGACAGAATGACAGAAATGGTAAACGGGTATCTGGCGTTTGCACGTGGCGAAACCCCAGAAATAGAACAAGCAACTGAATTACCACCAATGTTGACACGCATTGCCCGTGATGCGGCCGGCAACAAAAAAATCATCACAGATTTCCCAGAAACACCGGCCCAATTCTATGCCCGTCCTATGGCGCTGGCGCGCGCATTCAGCAACATAATTGAAAATGCGGCCCGATATGCAAATAAAAACATCCGCATCATTGAACACGACGGCCCAGAATCCGTTGAAATTATAATCGAAGATGACGGTCCTGGCATTCCAGACGAACGCAAGAAAGATGCACTGCGTCCATTCGTACGCCTGGACGACGCACGACGTGCCGACACTGGCGGCACAGGATTGGGATTATCAATCGCCCAAACCGCCATTGAAAACCACGGCGGTCAAATGTTCCTGGAAGACAGCGAACTGGGCGGATTAAAAGTTAGAATTGTTTTACCGATATAATTACAAGCATACAAAGAGTATATAAAAATGAACCTATATAAACACGTATCAAACGCGATAAATGAAAAACTGGGAACAGCGGTTAATTTAGAGGTTCCACGCAATCGCGATTTTGGCGACTTTTCAACAAACGCCGCCATGGTAATGGCAAAATCCGCCGAAAAAAATCCACGCGAATTGGCGGCCGAAATTGCACCCAAACTGGCAGAGCTGGACTTTGTTGCCGAAACATCCGTTGCAGGTCCTGGATTTATTAATATTAAATTAAAAGATGATTTCTTGGTAATGCCAGAAAAATATAACGTCATGACACAAAAGTCAGAACCATTGGTTATCGACATGGACTATGGCAGCTATAATATTGGCAAGGCATTGCATATTGGACATTTGCGTACAACAGTGGTGGGCGATACATTTAATCGCATCGCACGTGCATTGGGTCACAAAACGAAATCATATAATCATATGGGCGACTGGGGACGCCCGATGGGATTGATTATTGCATGGATTTTGGAATACGGCATGCCGAAAAATGCAGACGATATAAACATTATGTATCCTGCATCATCTGCACGCGCCAAAGAAGATAAAGCATGGTTGGAACATGCACAAAAGGTAACGGTTGATTTACAAAATGGTAATCCGGAATATTTAAAGATATACAATGAATTCGCACCGATGTCATTGGCACAGATTTCAGATATTTTGGTACGCTTAAACATCTTACCATTTGATGAAAACAAAGGCGAACGCTTGGTTGCAGAATACGTACCAGCAGTTCAAAAGATTTTAGAAGAAAAACAATTGTTGGTTAACGATGATGGTGCCGTAATTATCCCTGTAAGACAGGAAACAGATACTGCACCAATGCCACCGGTTTTATGGCGTTCCAGCACAGGTGCACAAACCTATGCAGCGGCTGATTTGGCGGCGATTTATTATCGTACAACAACTGACAAACCAACTGATATTGTTTATTTCACGGACAGTCGTCAGAATTTGCATTTTACCCAAGTATTCCGTGCGGCAAAGATGGCTGGCATGGATTCTGCGAACCTGCAGCATATTGGTTTTGGAACAATAACTGGGGCCGACGGTAAACCGTTTAAAACACGCGATGGTGATGTACCAAGTCTGCATCAAATGGTTGATATGGTTGCGGATTCTGTACGAGCACGCGCGACCGAATCTGGCAAAGAATTACCCGATGAAACAATTGAAATGATTGCATTGGCAGCATTAAAGTTTAACGATTTAATGCACGATGTTAAATCAGATTATGTTTTTGATGTGGATTCTGTGACACAATTCGAAGGACGGACGGGGCCATATATCTTGTACACAGCAGTACGATTAAATGCTGTTGTAAAAAAAGCAAAAGATATGGGTGTTTTAGCCAACGCAGATATTAAAACATTACGACCCGAAGAACGTAATTTATTGCTACTTGTAATGGATTTTGAACGTGTTTTAGAAAATGCGTTTGCACGTCGTGCGACAGACCTGTTGGCCAACTATGCCTATGATTTGTGTCAGTTAATAAATACATTCTATCACAACTGTCCAATTCTGCGCGATGATGTTGCACCAGAAGTTCGGGCAGGGCGCTTACATATTGTAAACGTTGCGCGCGACACATTGGCAAAAACGATTGATTTAATGGGGCTAAAAATCCCAAATGAAATGTAAAGCAACAAAAATGCCCCAATCGGGGCATTTTTTACATTTCGCGTTGCATATCATTTATGGTCACCATTCTCGGTCTGCCATCCTTGTCCCATATACGTATTCTTCGAACGCGATTTTGCCCGTCTCTAAATCCCTGGACAATGGTATCACGCCCTTGCTCTGGCAATTTTTCCTTATCGAACATATATTTTTGGCCTTGAAACATAAAACCAATGCAATTCCCGTCCTTGTCCCAATACTGCACAATATCTGCATAACTGCTTTTCGCTTCGCCCCGCCCATTGGGTATTGGCTTGGTCACCATGGTATGACATCTGTATGCACAGGAATATGCAATACCATTAAAAGGCGGATTATGCTCTATTACGTCCTCTTTTGAATAATTTTTTCTAAATGTTTCCAGTTTTCGTTTCGGCAAAAATCCTGTTAAGTAAGACACGACTCTTTCTGCCCATGAATCATTCACCGTCATCTGTCCCCCTAATTCCCGGTCGCGCTCTGGCAAATTTTCCTTATCGAACATATATTGTTGACCTTTATAACCAAAGCCTATTGGATTACCATCTTTATCCCAATAACGTTCAAAATCAAAAAAACCACCGCGCCCTTCTGACATTGAAAGATGCATAAAATCTTTGCCTATATACGCAATGCCGTCTTGTGGCGGATTAATTTCTATAACCTCAAGTTTTCGAGGTACAATTTTTTCTTTTATTCCTTTTCTAAACTCTTCCAGATTTTCTTTTGGGCTTTTATACATAAAATCCACAAAGATTTTATCTGCACCACTATTATCAATTATTCTAGTTGTCATCATCTGCCCCCTTGTTTATTTGTCTGATTAAATCTTGCGCTGGCGTCCTGGTACTGTTTCAGGTACAATTCTGCTGTTTTTGCCAGCATAACGGCGCGCGCCACCTGCATTTTTTCTTGCACCAGCAAACGTTGCAACGTTTGCACATAGCCTAACTTTTTATCTAAGTTATCTGCCTGCACCAGCTTAGATTCTGTGTCTTTGACCTTTTGACGCGTTGCAGCCAATTCGCCGTGAATAAAGTTTTCATGTTCGCGTTTTGCCCGTTGATAGTTTTGCCAAAAAGTTTTCAAAATTGAATCTATGTTTACCCCGGCCGAACCCGTGCGCCCCGAACCACCACCGGTATTATTCCCAGGTCTTGAACCGCCAGATGTACCACCTGGGCGCGTACCGGTTCCTGCCCCTGGACGCGTACCCGTATTACCAGAACGACCACCGGTATTCTGTGAACCGCCTTGACCTGTATTTGTACCAGACGAACCACCAGTATTTTGATTTCCACCCCTTTCTAAGTGCTTTACAAATACTTCATAGGCTTGATTTATCTTTATCATCATTTCCTTAGCTTTATTATCACCCGGATTTGTATCAGGATGATACTTTTTTACTAATTTTTTATAGGCTTTTTTTAACTGTGCCAGGGTTGCATTCAACGGAATTCCCAAAATTTGCGCGGCTTCATTTATCGTCATAACAATCTCCTTTTAATCACGTTCTTTGGTTGGGGCAGGGGTCGCTAGCACCTTTTTATCTTTGACCTTTTCCTTAACGCGCTCACCCGCCCGGTCAAAAATATTTTGATATTCTTCATTGCCTTGCTGGACATTGGACACAGGCTTGCCATCTACATAGTCCACCGATGAAATAACTTTGCCGTCTTGATAAACCATTTGATTCAAAATTCGTCCCACATCGTCATAAGAAGTCATAGTTTTTGGATTGTTATCTTTATCCTTGCGCAGGATTGACGCAACGCGCCCCGTGGGGTGATAATTAACCTCGTCAAATTCATGCAGTTGCACCGACAACAACAAATTTCCACTTTCATCCATTTGTTCAATTGACGACACAAAAGATTCTGCCACATATGTTTCTTCCCGGTCTGTGCCACGCAAAGAATTTTCCAAGCTATCCGCATTACCGCGCCCTGTATTCCGTGTTCTTTGTTGATATGTGGTATGTGTCGCAATATGACCATTGTCATAGTAAGTTGTCTTGTCCGTCGTCATCCACTTGCCACTGCCTGGGCTTCGCAAACCAAATTTATCCCGTATTCTTACCTTGTGCACAGACGACAACATACGCCCATTTTCACCATATTGAATTTCGTTCATTCCAATTATTGCAGAGTCAAAAAAACGTCCGTTCTCTTCATACTTTATGATACTGGAAATATATCCGTCCTTGAAATTCACAACATCATTGTCCTTCAAGATTTGCGAAACTGTTACACGTCCTTCTTTATCATACTGGGTAATAACACGGTACCCACTATGTTCTTCCATGATAGTTATAATGTTTCCTTCTTTATCTTTTGTTACTGTTTTTCCAACTGTCCCATCAGCCATTCTCTCTGCAATTCCAGCAATCGCTGCATTTATCGCGTCCAATCCTGCATCTGCCATTTTTTTTACCCCTTTTTCTCAAATTCTTAACAAACCACCCTTTTTTTTAGGCGTAATATTTGTGTTTATTTTCCTTAAAAAAAGTGCTATAATCAAAGGGTGAGAGAGAACGGTAACTGCCTAAAAAAAAGGGTGGTTTTATTAGGCATAGTTTTTATTATTTATTGCGGTACAATAATACCATATCGATTTTTCTTGACATTTCTATGGCTTTCCGTCATAATAGCGACGCTTTAATTAATTAAAACAACAAGGAAAACAAAAATGGCAGCGACAAAATCGTTAAAAAAATGCGAATTAGACGCCAAATGGTATCTGATTGACGCAACTGATTGCACGCTGGGACGTTTGGCGGCATACACTGCAAACATCTTGCGTGGCAAGCATAAGCCAACATGGACACCAAACATGGATTGCGGTGACCACGTTATCATCATCAACGCGGACAAGGTTGCATTGTCTGGTCACAAGGCTGATAAAGATCGTTTCTTCTGGCATTCATTGTGGACAGGTTCTTTGAAATCACGCACATTGGGTCAGATGCGTTCTGAAAAACCAGAAAAATTGGTTTTCAACGCTGTAAAGCGCATGATGGGTCGTCGCACCGCGGTTGCATTGGCAAACCAACGTTTGACCAAATTGCACGTTTATGCAGGTGCAGAACACAAACACGAAGCACAGAAACCAGTTGTTATTGATTTCGGTGGCTTGAACCGTAAGAACAAAAGGGGCGAATAATGGCAGAAGCAAAGAAAACAGCAACAAAGACAGTTAAAAAAGCTGCCCCTGCAAAAAAAGCAACTGCGAAAAAAGCACCAGTTGCTGCACCAAAGTTGACAGACGCAACATACGCAACAGGTAAACGTAAAGATTCCGTTGCACGCGTATACTTGGTTCCAGGCAAGGGCAACATCACAGTTAACGGTAAACCATCCAACGAATACTTCCGTCGCGCAGTATTACAGATGATTATCGCACAGCCATTCGGTGTCACAAAACGCGAAACCGCATATGACATCGTTGCAATGGTCGAAGGTGGCGGTTTATCTGGTCAGGCAGGTGCCGTCAAACACGGTATTTCCAAAGCGTTGGAAAAAATCGAACCAGAATTACGCGCTGTATTGAAGTCTGCTGGCTTCTTGACACGCGACAGCCGTGTTGTTGAACGTAAACACTATGGTTATCGCAAGGCACGTCGTTCTACACAGTTCAGCAAACGTTAAGTTTGCAGAACAAAAAATCCCGCCCCGGCGGGATTTTTTATTATTGCGCTTTGCAAAAAAACTTTGTATAGTCAGACGGCAAATTGTATACAAAGGGAATTTAATATGTTCAAAAAAGAAAAAATCAAAGATTTACACTATTCCGTTAACGGCGTAATTCCGGCGGATAAATTACAGGCTGCTGCCGACGAAATCTTGCTGGAATACGGCAAAAAGGTTAAAATGCCCGGCTTTCGCACAGGTAAGGTTCCATTAAACATCCTGCGTCAAAAATACAATGCATCCGCATACGGCGAAGCCATTGATAAATTAATGAACGATGATTTAAATAATTATATCGCCGAAAAGAAAATCCGCCTTGCTGGCGCACCAAAGGCAGACCTGGCAGGTTGGGAAATTGGCAAAGACGCAGAATATAGCATGGAATTTGATATTTTGCCAACACTGCCTGCAATCGACCTGGAAAAATTCACAATAACCAAAAAAGTGGCAGAACTGGACGAAAAAGAAGTTGAAACAGCATTGGAAAACATCCGCAAATCGCGCAGTGTCGCAGAAAAACAGGACGAAAAGTACAAGGCTGCAAATGGCGACGTCGCAGTAATTGACTTCAAAGGCTTTGTCGGTGACGACGCTTTCGAAGGTGGCGAAGCAAAAAAACACCATCTGATTTTGGGTTCTGGCGCATTTATCCCAGGCTTTGAAGATCAAATTATCGGTCATAAAATCGGTGATAAATTTGACGTTAACGTTAAATTCCCAACCGAATATCACGCAGCAAACCTGGCAGGCAAAGATGCACGTTTCGCGGTTGAAATTCACGAAATTCGCAAACATATCTTGCCAGAATTAAACGACGAATTGGCAAAACAAGTTGGTCAAGAATCTGTTGACGCATTAAAACAACACATTCGCAATATCTTGATCGAACAATACAACGATGCTGCACAACGTGAAATGCGCAATGAATTGTTGGATATCTTGGGCGACAAGGTAAAACTAGAACTGCCAGAAACACTGGTCGAACAAGAATACAACATGGCAAAAAGTGAATTTGACCGCAATCATTCACACTGCCATGACGAAAAATGCGACCACAAATGGGACGAAAAATCCGAACGTAAAGATGCCGAACGTCGCGTAAAATTGGGCTTAATCTTGGCAGAGTGGGGTACCCAGAACAAAGTAGAAGTATCACGCGATGACCTGCAACAAGCCATCTGGGCCGAAGCTGCACGCTATCCAGACCCAAAACAAGTTTTTGAATTCTATAACAAGAATCAGAACGCCGTGGCAATGTTGCGTGGCATGCTGTTTGAACGCAAAGCGTTGGACGCAATGCTGACACACGTCAAGACCAAAGAAAAAAAGGTCAAAGCCGACGATTTGTTCAAACAAGCATCTGTACGATAAATGCATAGCGCGCCATTGGCGCGCTTTTTTATCACAAGAAAAAAAAGGAATTACATATGACTACACAAAAATACAATCCAAAATACTGGCTATATGAACTAATCAAAAACCTGGCCCCGGAAACCCAGAGTTGTATTATCAAACATGGCGCACATCAACACAATTTAGACCGCAAAACCACCGCGTCCAATCAGCAACTAACACAAACCGAAGTTCATGATATATTGGCATATCTGATACACATATACACAAAATATTATTTACCAGAACAACGAAAATCACCACACTGGCAAGACATAATTGACGAACAAAAATACAAACAAATTCCACGCAGATACCATGGCATATATCGACCGCTGGGCGTTGGGAAATACTGCATCAAGAAATCATTCTATAATGTATGCAAAACAAATTGGTACCATACCCCAAATGCCAGCGTACTGGCAAACCCAGGTACAGACAAAAACAAATTAAAAAAATTGATAACACAACTACATCCATATACCAGTGTCTTTTATGAATACGATTTCGAAAAAATACGCGAAATTCTGGTTCAATTAATTGATATGACACATGTACTGCATGTTCCAACCCCACAAACAGAATATGGCGCATTTGGCTGTATAACAGTTATACCAAAAGACCCTACATATCATGAATATATCACGGAACAAGCAACACGAAACAGCAAACTACGCGCATTAAAAGAACTACAAGGCATACGCGACTCAAACAAACACTTAATTAGCCTTGAAGACGAACGACACAAACACAACAAAAAAATGCTGGCCAACGAATTTGAAAATAGAAAATCTAAATTTTTCAAAAAGGCACGCTCTCCTTTCTCAATAAAAACCCGTTAAAAAAGATATAAAATGAAAGCATACCTAGATATTCTAAGCGACATTTATAAAAAGCGTTACACATCTGACGTTCGCAATAATCGTACCGGCATTCCCGATATCGGAATTGGTCACGGCGCAACATTTGTTCACGATATGGACATGGGATTCCCACTAATTACAACAAAAAAAATGGGACTAAAAAATATTGCAACAGAACTAGAATTTTTCCTATACGGAATAACCGACAAAAAATGGCTGACCGACCGCAACTGCAAAATCTGGAACGAATGGGCAAATCCAATCAAAGTCGAACAAGAATACAACACGCGAATGGACGCGCTAAAACACCTTAACATAACACCACCCGACAAGAGCAAACAAATAGTCCGCAATTCTATCATGGACAAAGAGCGCGACCTGGGGCCAATCTATGGATTCCAATGGCGTCACTTTGGTGGCGAATATCAGTGGGACGAAAATCGCATTGAACGCAATCCGACAGATAATTTTAACCCACATAAACCAGGTATCGACCAAGTCGCAAACGCGATTGATAAAATAAAGAACAATCCAAACGACCGTCGTATTATTGTATCTGCGTGGAATCCGGTTGACTTTCCACAAATGGCATTACCACCATGCCACATGATGCACCAATTAATTGTACGCGACGGCAAATTGAATTTAATTTGGACCCAACGGTCATGCGATATGTTCTTGGGCATTCCATATAATATCGCCAGTTATGCACTGTTGTTGTTGCTATACGCCAAAGAGGCGGGCTTAAAACCCGGCATTCTAAAAGGCGAATTACACGACGCACACATTTACACAAACCATCTGCCCCAGGTTGAAAAACAATTGCAACGCAAACCACTACCATTACCAACCGTTGAAATACCAGATGAAAATTGGCACGGCATGTTAAATTGGCATGCAAATGATGGTTTTAAACTAAAAGACTATGTTTGTCACGAACGCCTGCGTGGCGACGTCGCCCGATAAACAAATCCCCCATTTGGGGGATTTTTGTTCTATTCTTGAAAAAGAATCTATCTATTTTTTTGCGTCAGCTCTGCTAACTTCTTTTGCGAAACCGTATCCTTGGACTTTCCCCGTGCACGCTTTTTATGTTTATTCTTTAACATTCTTGCACGCAATTTCATTGCCCCATACGTAAATCCAGCACCACCAACCGCACCAGCCGTCGCAGCCCCTGCAACAGCAGCCGTAGAAACAGCAGCACCAGTTCCAAAACCAATTGCACCGCCAGCAACCAAACCAGCAGCACCAATCGCAACCGGTATCAAAGGCACAACCATTATACTCCTCCTTTCTCATACAATTTCACATCTCACATTATAACATTTATTGATAAATATTACAAACTTAAAATCCCCCAAACGGGGGATTTGTTTTTACATTGGTGGGAAACATTCGTCTGTCCCATCTGCACAACACAAACCATCAACAAATGTTTCACCAGCACAGCAACCATTCATATCAGGTGCATTACCATCAGAACAAACTTCCTGTTCCACATCATCTGCATCTATCGCACCAACAACCACTGGTTCTGAATAATCAACCACAGGCGCATCAACGACAACCGCTTCTTCAACAGTATCCACCGCATCTGTTTCATATTCTTCATCTGCGACAAACATTTTTTCTTGTTGCGAAACATTATAAACAGGTTTCGATGCGATTATTTCTGCCACAGATTTTGTTTCAGCAGGTGCGACAACCTCGTCTGACAAGAATGGCGAATCTGATATATCTTCAACCTCATCATTAATCACCACTTCTTCTGGCGTATCTGTCACAACCGGCACCACAACAGGCTCAACATCTGGGAATACAGCGGCATTAATATCAACCACATCATCTGCATCTTCTTGCACCACAACAGATTCTGATGACTGCTGTTCCATCTGGGGTTGTTCCGTCGTTTCAACCACATCTTCACCATCTGCAACAATATCAACTGTGTCTATATCTGATTTTTCTTCGGTCGCGTCATCAACAATAAACGGCGACACATCATCTGTTGCTTCCTTTTCTGGCACAACATCTTCTTTTTGCTCTTCTTCTGCCACCACTGTGCTTGGCACTTCCTCTACTGCTTCAACCTTAGCATCCAGGGCAGGGACATTCATATCAGGGGTCGATTTTTGATAAAACCACAACGTAAACACAGACAAAATAATCAGCACCACCAACAACAAATAATACAATTTCGTCGGTTTGCGACGGGTTGCACCAACAGCTGAAACCGCCCCAGTAATTGGCGACACAGGACGCGCGTCTGGCACAGTTGGCGCGGGTTCAATTTCTGGCATCGGTGTCGGTGCCGACTCTTCAACAATTTCCTGAACTGTTGGTTCTGTATATTCAGGCACAGGCTCAACAGGGAACACAGGCTCCGAATAAACCGGTGCTTCTGTCTTTGTCACAACAGATGTCTCAGACGGGACATCTGGAATATCTGTAAATCCAGGAATATCAACCGTTGCCATTAATTCAGAATCAATATGTTCAGACTGCTGGGACGGCACAGACGTCAACGAATTTAGCACTGGTGCCGTGTCTTCCACCGGAATACCATCAGATGCACGAACAGGCGGCGCAAACGACAGTGGCTGAACAGCACCCTTCGTTTCAATATCAATGTCATCATGTGCAACAGGCGCAGGTTTAACCTCATCACCAGACGTTGCACCAAAATCAATTGGTTTAAACGCTATATTTTCATCCAAGATTTCTGGATCTTCATCAAATAATGGTTTTACTTCTTCATCGGCCATATCATCTGCCTTTGTTTGTATGGTTAAATCTGTAAATTGTGGTGACGACGTCATTGGCACAGACGGATCCTTGACCACCGCAACATCTGTTGTTGCCGGCATCGCAGGCAATTCATAATCTGTACCGTCATTCATCGCCACAAAATCATCCAACGTTTCCAAGATGTCACGCGCGACATCCGCATCTTCTTCGGCTGCAACCAATCTGCGTTGCGCACTAACCAAGCGCTTTTTAGAACGCGCCATCTTTTCATTTATTGCATCAATTTGCGCCTCTGTCTTTAATATCTTAGACGCCGATTGTTTTGTTGGTTCTTTACCAACCTTTTTACGTTGCGCCGTTAATTTGGAACGCAAGTCCTTTAATTTTTCCTGCTGTTCCGCAATCGTTTGCTTGGTCTTTTCGATTGTTTCGCGCGCGTTCCCGGCGGTTATTTCCGCCACCCCCAGACGTTCAAACGCGGCACGACGCGACGCATCATTTCTGAATATCTCCAACTGCTTTAACGCACCGGCAACATCTTTGTCATCATCGTATGCGCGAAACAGGTTGTCATAAACCCCCAGTCCTGTATACTCTATATCCAGTTTTTGATATTTATTGTCCTTTTTTGGACGAACACTTTCCAAATCGACATCATAATCATTGACCAGAATATCATCCCATTTGCGATTCCCAACAGGATTCGTCACCAACAAAACATTCGGTTTAGTATCGCTAGTCGCAAAATCCAAGACGCAAACCAACTTTCCATCTGCATCATAATACGCGCGCATATAGCCGCCAGAAATATCATATTCGACAATTTTCAAAGCACCGTTAAAATTCTCTCTCTCGTTCGGCATACGCATACTCCCCAATTGTTTTTATTTCTTTTTTGGTGGCGCGAACTGATAAGCCTGCTTACAATGCTCATAACAATACGGTTTGCCCACAAAAACCGTTTCGCCACAAAAATGGAAATGTTCAGAATCAGGATCGCCGATCGGCCACCGACACTGATTTGGTTTTAAACTTGCCATTTCCAAGGAATGCTGAATAATCCGCTGATGCATTGCCAAGTTTTTCGCACTTGTTTTCGCCGACACTGTCTTGCATTCTGTATTCTTTGGCGTCGCAATTTTCTTTTCAATCGGCGCCTTTTTTGCAACAACAGATTTCTTTGGCTCAGCTTTTTTTGTCACCACCTTCTTTGCAGCTGGTTTTTTTGCTGCGACAACTGCCGTCTTCTTTGCAACCGTTTTTTTTGCCACCGCCTCTTTCACAGACGTTTTTTTCGTTGCAGTATTCTTTTCTTTCAACGGTTCTGCCTTGGCTGCGCCACCTGCCTTGGCATTCCAGCCCAGACGATTCAGTTTACCAACAATGGCATTTTTTGACATTCCCAAACGCTTGCCAATCTCAGCTGTCGACAACCCCTTGCCAGTCAAAGCCTTTAACTTTTTTAACGCGACACTATCCCAACCCTTGCTCATTTTACAAAACCCTTGTTATACATTATGATATTAGTGTAGCATATATTCGATTCGAAAGGCAAGGGGGAAAAATGTTTTTACAAATATTTTTCATTTTTTTAATTCTGGGTGCAATTTGTCTGGCAACAAAGATTTCAATTGCAGATTTTAAGCGTCGCATCATACCAGATGCATATTTATTTCCACTGATGCTGATTGGCCTGATTTTAATTGTATTTTTCAGATTTCCAACAAGCATTGCTGACGCAGTTATTGGTGCCACGTCTGGTTATTTACTGGCGACATTTGTCGGATTCATATTTGATTACTATATGCACAAAAACAACGACACAATTACCCCACCAATTGGCATGGGCGACATAAAGCTAATTGGGGTCGGTGGATTATGGCTGGGGACAACAGGATTGGCAATTTCATTAATTATTGCATGCATATCCGGTGCAGTTTGGGCATATTGTCGACACGAAAAATACATCCCTTTTGCACCATTCTTTTTACTTGGTGGATTTTTATCTTTGATTACAATTCACATTTTGTTATAATACACACATACAAGGGAACAGGAATGAGAGTAAATTCATCTATATTCTTTGCAATATCTGCATTAATTTTGACGTCTGCATATGCGGCGGGCCCCGTTCCATTTTCGCAATATGGCGTAATTCAGAACGTACAAAACTATTCAACAAACCCATATTGGGACGCAAACGGTCCATACAATCAACGCCTGCCACAGCCTGTTTATGTCCAAGGCGTTCAGATAGAAACTGCCGAATGTCAACAGGTTGTTGCCGGTCTGGTTGCAACCCAATGTGCCATGCGCAACAATTGTCGCGACGCACGGCTTAGTGATATTCGCCCCGGCGTAATGTTGCAACTGTCACAAATCCCCAGTGGGAATTATGCAACGGCATGTGCCGGCTATATCGACAGTGCATTTGATAACTATGTAAAACAATATGGTTATGCAATGCCAACCGGCGTTGAACAGTTTCCTGACGCCATTGTTGAGGAGCCTGCACCCCAAATTGAATTTCAAAATCCATACAAGAAATCTGCCCCAGATTGGGCGACTGAGATGATGGAACGCAAACAAGAACTATTAGATTTACAGGCACAAAATGGCGCAAATCAAATCGAATTAACCAAAACAGAATTTCCAACCATATTTGCAGACCTGTCATTCCAAGATCGTATGAACAACCTGGCGACTGGTTATGAACCGTACAAGGACAAAAAGGCATACATTCCAATCAAGGTTGAAGACAAGGCGTCATATCTGGAACGCAGAAAAAAGATTGAAGAACTGGAACAACAGCGCGCCTGTTTAAACAAAAAAACAGAATTTGACAAAATGATTGTCGCATTAAACGCAATACGTAAATGTCGCGCAAACAAAACACCAAAATCAAAATGTGACGGAATCAAAGATTATTTATGACAAAACGTTTCATTTGTTATTTCATGACTTTTCTTGCCGGGGCAACATGCACCAAGGTTTCGTTTGCATCAAACACCGTTGCAAATACAGCAAACACTGTTGCAAACGTTGCCAGCACTGTCGCGAATACTGCAAACACCATTGCAAATACAGCGAACGCTATCACAAACACTGCAAATACCGCAACACCACAATATGTATTGGTTCAGCCTGCGACAACAAATTCACAAACCGCGACACAAACTGCTGCGGAACCATCAATGCTGAGTGTAAACGACGAATACACCGACATTGTCAAAAAAATTGATGCCGAAATGGATGTGATTATGGCAGAATGTTCATCACTGGGGCTAAAAAAACCAGAATTCTTGACTGGCACCCAACAACAAAATACGGGTCAACAATCCAACGCCGGAACCAATGGACAATCATCTTCTGGCGGTGGTGACAGTTCATCGTCAGGTGGCGAAACACCTGGTGGGGATTCAACAACCAACAACGACGAAATTGTATTTTACCTATGACCATGAAAACGATAACACGATTTTTATCAACATTTTTCTTATTTTGCGCCATTGTCACAAACGCCAATGCCGATGCCATGACCGATTGCATGGCAACAATTGGCGCCAACCAAGAGACATTTATTAAACCACTTAGTACAGAAATTTTTCCAAACACCACTAAACTAGAAGAAAGTATAGTTAAGAAAAATCGTGCAAAAATCCTAACATTAATCGCTGGAAATATTTTTACACAATGCAATAAACAGCTTGCTGAACTACAATCCGCACAAAAAGGCAAATTATCATTTGTATTAAACAATCAAAAATATGCATTTGTATTTAATCCCAAAGACGTTTTTGAATTTTTAGACCTGCGCACAGGAATAATGGTTTATAACAATCGTACCAGGACAGCAGGCGACGTTATACAAGTTGGCGATATAAAAAAATTATATTGGTCTGACGAATGTTCTGACCACACAATATGGGACAATCTGGATGACGATGCCGCCGTTAATAAAGCCGGACAAAAATCATTCGCATCATACGGCGGTTCTGACAATGAATACTTCCTTGATTTCGAAGAAGGAAACAACCGTCGCGCATTCCCAGGTCTGGTTTTAATGGACGAAACAAGTTCAACAACCGAAAAAATCGTCACATTTACAGATTTGACATCCGCCATTGATGCCGCACAAAGATTTCAATCTGCATTAAAAAATTCTGCATGCAGTTCCCAGGGATTGGCAGTCTATGTGGTTGGACTAGATGTAAAAAAAGACAACACCAACAAAGACGGTTGGGCATTAGGCGCATCGATTGGCGGTGGCGTAATGGCATTCGCAGGTCTTGCCACCGCATTATCCGCATCAACAATTGTTGCGGCTACAGGCAGCATGGCATTAGTAAACGCAACACTTGCTGTTGCTGGGGCTGCATCCACTGTCCCTGTTGCCGGGTGGATTGTTGCCGGGGTCGCCGTTGCAGCGGTTGGCGTCATTTCCCTTGTTCCCGGAACGATAGAAGAACTAAACCAAGTAATGGTTATCGCAGGACCATATAATATATGATATTAAGAAATGAAAAAACTTATATTCATTTTTATCGCTTTATTTTCTATCTCAGCGTTTGCAAATACAGACGTGACGGCGACACCCGTCACCGCAACAGCGTCTGAGGCAGCATCACTTGTCGGCGACGGCACAACACCGGACGGGTACGATGACGCAATGACCGTCGATGATATTTTATATACACCACCATCACAAACAGAATGTGCAACGAAAATATTTGCAGATGCACTGGCACAAAACGCAAACAGTGTAAAAGAAAGCGATCCAGAACATATCGTACAAACATGGATTCAGCAAACATTATCCCAGGGTGATGTATTAACAAAAGTTTTAACATGCCCAGAAATTACCAGCATTGCCGAAGATGAAACAATTAAATTCCAACCAATTCAATACACCTTTCCAGGCGGTCGTGAAATCGTCGTAAACTATGAAACACAACCAAAGGTTTTAAAACAACGCCTGACACTGGCAACGAAACGCGGTTTGCCGTCCAATGACCCAAATCCACGCGTTGGCAGTATCGACGACACCGCCGTTTGGACAAATACAGACCCGGCATGGTATGCAATTATGGTGACCGAACACGGCGCACTGGACAATTTTGTTGGCCCCGATAAAAATAATACGATCTCGCTTGAATACATTAACGATCATATTGATGAACTATACCCAACTGCCATGTTTAACGGTGGAAACTGCACCAGTCGCAGTGCTCTGGCAGGCGATACAAACATGATTAATCGCGCTGTCACAAAAACAGTAAACATGAAAGAAACAACCGGCGAAGATGACACAAATGACTATTATGTCGCCGGCGATGTCAGCCTGCGATGGATTTCATATCTGGAAATCGCACTTGATATTGTTATCACAGTCGTCACATTGGGTGGCGGAACCATTATTACCGGCGCCACCAAGGCGGCACGCGCATCCAAAGCGTTAAAGGGTATGAAAACCACCCTGAATACACTAAAAACATCTGATAAGGTTATCGATTTTATCAAAACCACCCAACGTATCGATAAAATAACAGACGAAATAAAAGCATTGGACAAGGTTGCAGACGCAGCAAAAATCCTTGACAAAACCAAAGAATTGGACGCATTAAAAGATAATCTAAAAGCGCTTGATAATATTGACGACGTAAAAAAGTATAAAGAAACCGTTGACACATATAAAAAATTAAACGCCTATCGACGCAGTCTGCGCCTGATGCGTCCGGCACAACGTGGCAATATTATCGCACGCGCAGTACGTGCCGGCAAATCTGCGTGGTCTGGCAACAAATTAATTTCAAAGGGCGCAAAACTGGGACGCAGTGGCAAATTTTCTGGTCGTATTCGTGATTGGCTATTTCAATCAACAATGCGAAATGCAGGTCGCCTTGGCAAGCTAGAGGCCACCGGCGGTATAATATACACCGCAACAAAAATCGCAGGCGACATGTACGATTGGACCGACACCAGCACTGGCGAATTTACCAGTGGGGTTGAATTCTCGCCATTGTTGCTGTTATCTGCCGACGATATAAAAGGGCAAGAAAATGTCATCAATCACGGTATGTGGTTAATGTGGGTTGGCGACACACTAAACGCCGCCGATGATGATGCCGCATATTTACAGGCAATGGATTTTGCAGCCAAGGTTCACGAAGACATAATGGAATTACAATCAGATTCAAACAGCCCCTGCAATATCGACATCTTTATTGTACGCCCAATTTTGCGTGACCCTGGGTCTGACACCGCCGCACTATATTACTTGGTTATGACAGATACGCCATGGACAACCGCCGAACCAAACAAGTAAATAAAATGAAATTTGCGCATCTGTCTTTTTTTATCGCTTTTGATGATACAACTATCACTGCTGCAAAAATTATCAAGGCAACAATAGAAAATTCTTAAAGGGTTGGATGCGCGGCATAAAACTGTATCGAAAAAACGGTTGCCATTATCCGACACAACAACCATTGAAACGCGAATAATTATTCCTGTTGTATTTTTTCTGATATTTATTTATAATCAATACATAAAAGTAAGGAGGCAATAATGAAAAAACTATTATCTGCATTGCTTATCGTTATCTCAGCAATTTATACCGCCGATGCGTATCAGGTTTTATCGTCCAAAGAACTGGGCAAAAACGACGCAAAGAACCAAAATATTGTTGTAAAATGCACAACCGATACCGGCAAATTATCAAATCAAACATGTTCACTGCGCCGATATGCAAAATGCACAGGCACAGGTAATAAAAAACGTTGCAACGGCTGGCAACCATGGCGCGACCTGCGCAATCCGTCGAAACAGTATTCTGATTGGAAAACCGCGGCATCCGCATGCTGTCGTGCCAAGGGATTAAGATAATAAAAAAACGCCAAATTGGCGTTTTTTTATTTACGTATACCATCTGCGATCAGCTTACCTGCACCTTCATCAGATAATTGCCATAATTTATCCGCACTCTTTAAATCATTAATCATCTTTTCGCGTTTTGACGGGATTGTTAACTGTTGAACCGCATCCAACACATTTGTCGCCGTCGCCGCAGGTCCCAAAAATTCAGGATACACACCACGATTTAACAAAATATTCACCAACGACACCCAACGCACGTTAATCATTTGACGTACCAACCATGTTGTAATTGGATTCATCTTGTACACAACAATCGCCGGCACATGCAACATTGCCAATTCAGCCGATACAGTACCACTGGCAACAATTGCAATATATGTTTTTGCATATATATCATAACGTTCAGACGCAGGAACTAATTCCGGCTTTACCCGCCAACGCGACGTTTCTTGTTTTATATATTCGGCCGTTGTTTCCACCGTTGGAATAACAAAACGATACCCCATATACCCATTTCGCGACAGCATATCAATAACATCACGCATCAATGGCAACAGACGCTTAACCTCACTCATTCTGCTGCCTGGGACCAGGGTAATAATCTTTTCTGTCTGCTTCTTTTGCGATTTATACTTTCCAATTAAATTGTCTGCAATCGGATGTCCAACCGCCACCGTTTCCAAACCATGCTTTGTGAAATAAGGTACCTCAAATTCAAAAAAGGCATACAATTTATCAAACATTTTGGCATACTTTTTTGCACGCCCCGGACGCCATGCCCAAACCTGGGGTGCAACAACATGATGAAACTTTAATCCCCTGGCAATTAATTCGGAACCTACCGAACTTTTCCTAATCTGTTTTATGACACTTTTTGCAAAGCCCGGCGAATCAATTGTCAAAACAACATCCGGTTTTTCCGCAATAATCGCATCAACCGTTTGCTTTATTCGCGTGGTTAACGTACGCGCATGTGCCAAAACCTCTATTGCACCCATAACAGACAAATCCCCCATCGGGAACAGCGATTTCAATCCGAACTTTTGCATATTTTCACCACCGACACCGACGAATTCAGCATCCGTCATTTGCGACATAATGCGCGCCCCCAGGACATCACCTGAAACCTCGCCAGCGATGACAAAAACCTTGATTTTTTTATTATTCTGCATTTTTAGACGTACCAATTCCACGCTTTGAACGATTTTCGATAAAATCAATAGCGTCCATGGCATACTTATTATTCTTTACTTCTTTGCGAACCTTGGCCAAACGTTCTGACACCGTACCTTCACCACCACGGAACACCGCAGAATACACAGAATGAATGGCATGCATATCTTCATTTGTAAATCCATGACGCATCAGACCGACGCGGTTGATTGTACGATATACTGCGCGTGGACTGCCGTCATAAATTGCATATGGCAACACATCATTACCGACCCCCGACATACCGCCAATAAATGCATTACGCCCAATACGCGCAAATTGCAAAACCATGGCACCACCACTGATAATTGCGAAATCTTCAACCTCTACATGTCCTGCTAATTGCACCAAGTTAGACATAACGACACTATTGCCAACCTTGCAATCATGGGCAACGTGTGCATTAACCATAATCTGACAATCATCACCAATCACCGTACCATCAGACGCAGGTGTTCCAGAATGAATTGTTGCATATTCACGAATTTTGCAACGTTTACCAATACGCACACCAGTCATTGTGCTTTCATCTTGCCATTTTAAGTCCTGGCTCATCACGCCGACAACAGCAAACGGATAAACAATAGAATCATCGCCGATTGACGTCTTGCCATCAACCACGACATTTGCGACCAATTCGACACGGTCGCCCAGGACAACGTTTGCCCCCACAATACAAAAAGGACCAATTTTACAATCCGCGCCCAATTTTGCGCCTTCATGAATAATTGCAGTTGGATGTATAGCCATAATAAATTCCCGCTTGTTTTTACATTATTATCGCCAAGAATAATACATTATAGCCATACAAATTGATACTAAATAAATATAACCAATTATAACAAACGTTTTGTTTCTGCCCAAAAATCAACAGAATCAGTATTTAACCAATACAAAACCCCCAGCGCACTTATCACCGGCATAACAGTTATCAGCCCAAACAACCCCAACATCACTGCAAACATTTTATCTGCAATTGCGACATTCAATTGCTTTACATGCCAAACAGACAACGCAGTCAACGCACAAATTGCAACCAATGTACCCAACAGAACGGGTACTGCCTCTGTCAAAACAAATAATGCAGCCCCAAGCAGACAGACCACACGTCCCAGCCACTTTAATTTTACATATGCACTACGATGAACTTTGCCACACGCCTTAACATTTCGTACTGCAATCACAATTGCGGCGCATACCCCCAATAATAACACAGCCAACAGATGCACAATCGTCAGATTGCCCAACTGACCAAATCTGAAAAATTCGGGCTGCATCAAAATCGCAGTTGTTGTCATTAATACTATCAAGACAACACCCGGGATTACACGCATTTCTGACTTTGCACGACGCCCCAGAATCACGCCCAACGCCAGCGCACCAATCTGCAACAACGGCCCCCACCAGGCATGCGTATCCGACAACCCAACCATTGCAACAACAGACAGCACAAACACCCATTTTCGCCAGTCCATACAGGGCAGGGGGCGTGAACGCAAGTGCGACGAAACAAACAACGCAGACAAAAATATTATAACAGCCACCATCATCGGCAGCACAGACAAACTGTCACGCAAAACGTTATAATTACCGCCGAATAATACTATCCACGCAAACGTTAACACAACCGTCCACAATGATACCTGTTGCAATATATTATTGCGCGTCCAGCCCAATTTATTTAACAGCACACCAGAACACCAATAGATTACAATAAACAACGGCGTTGCCAACATACCCCACCATAAAAACGCAGGCGCCCATAATGCTGCATTATTAAATGCACTAACCGCACTTTGCACAACAACGATATCATCAAACATAAACTTGCCTTTTACTTTTATTGTTTTATTATAAAGGGATATGAACACAAAACAAGAAATTTTTACCCTGATGGGCGGTCGTGTAAAAATACAACGCGGACATTATAATCCTACATCTGACGCTGTATGGCTGGCAGCCTTTGCACCCAATAACGCAAAAACTGTACTGGATGTCGGTGTTGGTACAGGCGGCGTATCTTTATGTTATCTGGCAAACAATCCATCTGCCAAAATAACAGGCATCGACACATCTGTTGATATGTTACGCGAATGCGAACAAAACGCTATACTAAACAACGCAACAATTGAAACAATCGAACAAGACATTACCACATGGCGCACAAATCGCACTTTTGACTTGGTTTTAACCAACCCACCTTATTTTAATGGTACACCTGCAAAACATAATGCCCATCATAATGCAGATTTACGCACATGGATTTCACGCTGTATCGCACGTGTACGCCCAATGGGGACATTCTGCATAATTACAGATGCAACAACAATTGCGCTGGTTATATCTGCGATGTCGCACAAATTAGGCGACATAACAATATTCCCACTTTTTGGTGCAAAAAACACCGCGGAACGCGTTCTTATATCCGGCAAACTGGGTACCAAGGGCATATCAATATTGCACAACGGATTATCGATGAATTATGAGCCTGTTTTGCGCAACGGCTTGACTATTGCGGATACTTTGTCTACACTATCACAGAAATGATAAATTTTATAACACGATACTTTACGTCTTTGTGGGCGTTCATAACATCACCATTTCGTGCCATTTGGCGCGTTATTGTGCGTATATTTCCACCACGTGAATTTACCGTAATGGACACACCACGTGGCAACGTATACACATTTAACCAAAGCAGTTTTTGGCGTTTTACCCGTTTTTGCGGCAAGGTCGGATTAATTATTTGGGCGACATGGTCAACATACGTATTCGTATACCATCGCCCATTATTGCAAAAACGCACACAACAACTGGAAGAAGCGCGCGCCACACATGCCCGACATATGAGCGCACTGCAAACATACCTCACAAAATACAACGACTTAACCCGTGATTTAAACGTCACAGACGACAAAATCCTGCGAACAAAGGAACTAAGCGATACAGAAAAAGAAAAACTGATGAACAGTCGCATAAAAACATGGGGCGAACTTGACTTTTTACGTACACGTATTGTTGAAATGTTACGCGACGAAGAATTTGAACCAGAATACTCAAAACTGTCCGAATTATCTGTGGAATACGAACTAACACGTGCCGAAAACGAAGAATTAAAACGTCGCAATGCACAGATGACAGAATCAATGGCAACCATTGCAGACGCCGATAACATAATCGTCGATACTGTCACCGCATTAACCAAAGAAAACACAGAAGAATTACACAAAAACATCAAGCAGATAAACAGTACGCTTGCATCACTTGGGCTGGACGAACAAACACTGGTCAGGAACGCCAACAAGCATTCCAACCTGCTTGTTGGTTCTGCATTCAGTCCTATTGAATTTGACAAGACATTGGACGCAAAATATCAAAAATTGGCTGACGGTCTGGAACGTTGGAATGGATTACGTCGTTTAAATCAAATGTTGCCATTAGGCAAACCTGTAAATGCACGCATCACTTCAAACTATGGCACACGCAACGACCCATTCACAGGCAAACCCAAAAAGCATCGCGGAATCGATTTCGCCGGCAAAATTGGCACAGAATTGATGGCGGTTGCCCCTGGTCGCGTTGTATCTGCGGGCGAACGCGTTGGTTATGGCACAACAGTTGAAATTGATCATGGAATGGGCTTTACAACATTATATGCCCATCTATCACGAATATTGGTATCACGTGGCGACTGGGTACGTCCTGGAACCGTTATCGGATTAGCAGGCTCGTCCGGTCGTTCTACGGGACCGCACTTGCACTATGAAATCAGATACAAGGGTTCACCATTTGACCCAACTAAATTTGTAAAGGAAGAATAAAATGCTGGCATTTACAAACTCTACAGAAAAGCAATCTCCAACCGTCATCGGGGCGGGCTGCAAATTAACAGGCGATATAAAAACAGACCACACTGTACAAATTCACGGCGAAGTTGTTGGTAATATCATTGCTGAAACTGTTGTCATTGGTCGCGGCGGTCGTGTCATAGGTGAAGTAAAAACCCCTGTGTTATTTCTGCACGGATGCTTAGATGGTCCCGCAACGGTCAATACCGCAAACATATTCAGCGCGGCACAAATGACCGGAACATTATCATACCGTACCCTGAACATCACTGGCAACACAGGACTGGAATGCAAATTACAAAAAAGAAAGGACAAGGAAAAATGAACAAGACCATATCAAAAATCTACATCGCCAGCGACCACCGTGGGGCAGGGTTAAAATTATACCTGATTGAAATGCTGGCTGCATCTGGTTATAACGTTGTAAATTTGGGCGTTGACGACCCAAATACATCTGTTGACTATCCGGATGTCGCTGCAAACTTAGCCGATGCAATGATTGACGATCCAAAATCACGTGGCATCATCATCTGTGGCACGGGCGCAGGCGTTATGATTGCCGCCAACAGATACCGTCACATTCGCGCATCCCGTTGCAACACACCAACCCAGGCACGCGACGATAGATTCCATGACGACATAAATGTTTTAGCGTTGGCAGCAGACGATATTGATATAGAGGTTGCTTTCTTATGCGTTCAATCATTCCTGGAAAGCCCATTTGATGATTGCGAACGTCGCATCCGTCGCATTGAAAAAATATCATAAAAAGCACATATAACAAAAATAAAAATCCCCCAAACGGGGGATTTTTTTTACAACCCAGGATTTTATAAAATAAAAGATAATGATGTAGATGCAATTAAACCCGCAACCGCAGTGTACAGACGCTACATAAGGTTGCGGGTTTAAGCGCAGATACGCCATTAGATTTTATTTTATTACAAAGTTAACCAGTTTCTTTGGCACTACAATCGTCTTAATAATTGTTGCACCATCAAGTTTGACACCCGCCGCATCTTTTGCCGCCGCAACAATAGCTTCTTCGTCTGCATTTGCCGAAACAACAAAGTCCGCCGCACGTTTCCCATTAACAGACACAACAATTGTCATTTCCGTTGCAATCAACTTAGACGCATCGTACGTCGGCCATTGCGCAAACACCAACATATCTGCATGACCTAATTTTTCCCACATTTCTTCGGTCAAATGTGGCGCAAACGGATTCAACATTTGCAACAATGTTTCATATGCAGGGCGGGGCATTTTACCACCAAATGCATTTATGTATTCCATCATTGCAGAAATTGCCGTATTAAACTTCATATTTTCCAGACGTTCTGTCACATCAGCAATCAAACGATTGACCAAACGTTCTTGTTCTGCCGTCATCGCATCATCAGTCAGATTATCAGACAGCGCCTCTACACGTTTCAAGAAACGTTCAACGCCACGCAATGTATCTTCGGACCAATTTGCACTTTGTTCCCATGGTCCCAGATACAATATAGCCATACGACATGCGTCTGCACCACTGCGTGCGACCACATCTGAACTGGGCACCGTGTTTCCACGTGACTTTGACATCTTGGAACCATCAGCCGCCATAATCAACCCATTACTTGTACGTTTTTTATATGGCTCAACCCCTGGAACATATCCTAAATCTGCCAACGCCTTGTACCAGAAACGCGAATACAGCAAATGACGCGTTGTATGTTCCATACCGCCATTATAATGATCAACCGGCATCCACTTGTCCAACTGCGCACGCGAACAGAATTCATCATTATTCTTAGAATCCAGATAACGCAAGAAATACCAAGATGACCCAGCCCATTGTGGCATAGTATCTGTTTCGCGTTTTGCCGACGCACCACAATGCGGACATTTTGTATTTACCCATTCTGTGGCACGCGCCAATGGTCCTTCGCCATCATCTGTTGGCTTATAATCAGACATATATGGCTGCATTAATGGCAATTCAGATTCTGGCACTGGTACCCAACCACATTTTTCACAGTACACCAATGGAATTGGTTCACCCCAATACATCTGACGCGAAAATCCCCAATCTTTCAATTTATACTTGGTTGTACCACGTGCAAAACCATGTTCTGTTCCATATTTAATCGCGGCAGCAATCGCATCATCTTTACCCATACCATCCAAGAACGACGAATTTATATGTTTACCATCGCCTTCCCACACCTTGTCCGGTTCGCCACCAGCCAACACAGGGATAATTTCCAATCCAAACTTTTTTGCAAAGTCCCAGTCACGGCTATCATGCGCCGGTACCGCCATAATCGCACCAAAACCATAATCCGCCAAAACATAGTCAGAAATAAAGACCGGAATTTCGCGACCATTAAATGGGTTTACTGCCTTTATCCCCTGTAATTCAACGCCTGTTTTTTCACGTGTCACATCTGTACGTTCAATTTCTGATTTCGCGCGTGCCGCCGCAATATATTCACGCACCTGCTGTGGATTTGTAATCTTACCTTCATCCAGCCACTTTTTTACCAGCGCGTGTTCCGGTGCAATAACACAGAACGTCACACCAAAGATTGTATCAACGCGCGTTGTATAAACAGTCATGACATCGTCACCAACACGGAAATCAACATCTGCGCCATGCGAACGACCAATCCAGTTAATCTGTTCCGTTTTTACACGTTCTGGATAATCAACCAAAGCCAAATCATCAATCAGTCTGTCTGCATACTTTGTAATTGCCAGATTCCATTGCAGCTTCATCTTTTTTTCAACCGGTCCATGGCAACGTTCACAACAACCATCTTCCAATTCTTCATTAGTCAGATTTGTTTTACACGCCGGACACCAGTTCATTGGCAATTCAGACTTATATGCCAATCCTGCCTTAAAGAACTGAATAAACATCCACTGGGTCCATTTAATAAATTCTGGATCTGATGTAGAAACCTTGGATTCTGGGTCAAAAGACAATCCCATAATCGAAATATCACGCTCAAAAATCTTAATCAATTCCGCAACAGATTCGCTTGGATGTTTACCAATCTTAGTAGCATAGTTTTCAGACGAAATACCCATTGAATCGTATCCGATTGGAAACAAAACATCGTATCCACGCATACGACGCCAACGCGCCAACACATCCATACCTGTATATGGCAACATATGCCCCACATGTAATCCAGAACCCGAAGGAAAGGGAAACTCAATCAAATTATAATATTTTGGTTTTGTTCCATCGTTTTTTGGTGTAAATGCACGCACATCCAACCACTTTTTCTGCCATTTTGCTTCACGCTCATGAATTTTTTTCATATCGTCTGCCATTTTATTTGCCTCAGATTATATTGTTATTAAAAGCACCACAAACTTTACCTACCAAGGCACAAAAATTCAAGATATTTCTTAGCTTTTTATAATTTTTATGTTATAATTCACAAAAATCAGGAATCAGACATGAAAAAGCTATTATCATCTTTACCCCTTATGCTCATTCTAACCCCGGCATTCGCAGACAATAAAATGCCACTGGATCCGATCATGAATGGTCTATCATACAGCACTGATGCCATGACATGGACAGTCACCTTTGCCGACCATACTTCATTGGGACTGGCGTGGTGTTCGGAACGCGACAACCCACATGACGGTGATCACAACGGCGACAACAATCCAATATCGTCTGTTGGACTAAATTGTTGGTGCAAAATGATACAACCGTACGAAAGTCTAATATGGGTATTCGCCCTGGATGTTGAAGATATGGGTGGCGATATAACAGACTGTCTGAAACATTGCCCCGAAAAATGCGCCCAAAATGTCACAATGGATCAGCCAACACGCGAATATCTTTACGCAACAGATTATGGATTTTAAAACCAACAAAATTCAAAAGATTATGCCAAAAATTTAACACAAAACTTTAACAACGACACACAGCGCGACATTATATCCCTAAAAACAATACATTAAACAGTTTTGCCAATCTTACTTCTTAACATCAAAGCGTGCCAAAAATTCAACATTCCCACTGCCGCCACGTATCGGCGATTCCGTCACGCCACACAGCACAAAACCACATTGTTGAAAACATTCTACAACACGATTAATCGACCACTGATGCCATTCGTCCGATTTTATAACACCGTTATACTTTGACGCAACTTCCCGCGGAACTTCAAACTGCGGCTTTATCAACACAACCACAAATTTCGCACCCCATTGCGGCAAAACATCCACAATATTCGTCAGTGACACAAACGAAACATCTATCACTATCAAATCAACCCGACTCAACGGGGGCAGGGTACGAATATCTGTCTGCTCTAAAGACACAACGCGCAGATTATCGCGCAATTCTGGCACTAACTGATTAGTCCCCACATCAACTGCATAAACACGAGATGCGCCACGTTTTAACAAAACCTCTGTAAAACCACCCGTACTGGCACCAACATCCAGACACACCATACCATCTGGATCTATTTTAAAACAATCCAACGCATGTTCTAACTTTAAACTGCCACGACCACTGGAATAGGGCAATTCACCACCTATCAACACATCAGACTCTGCAATTGTTTGACTCGGCTTCTTGGCGACTACACCATTAACCGTCACCAGCCCTGCATCAATTGCCGCCACCGCCTTAGCACGACTGGGATATATTTTTTGAAAAACCAACGCTTGATCTAATCTCATATCACATATAATATCGCAATCATTCACAAAAATCAACCATCACACAAATGACACACACAAATATACCGTAAAAACAAAGCACAACAAATCAAATCAAAACCAATTTGTTAGCATTACACGCCGCTCCATCGCACCACTTTATACAAAAAAGCCAAAAAACCGCAGAATTCCGGGATTTTTACGCCTTTTTACAACTAAAATAGGGCGATTTTCACTATTTTTTGCCACAACGCCAAAAAAAACCGACAAATTATTAAAAAGCAACTTTAACAAAAGATTTTTTCTATTTGTTTTGACAACCATATTAAAATATAAGCAAATGTAAAAAAACACCATATAAAAAGACATTTTTCTACAAAAAAGCATACAAATACATCCACGACAAAAAAAAACTACACACAGTAACTAACAATCACAAACCACGAACAAACAAGCAAACAAATTGGATTGCGTCAGCAAGACTAAACTATACATAATATACATTATGCGCCTTTTGTGTTCGCCTTTATCCAACAAAAAAACAGGACTTTTTCGCCCTGCTTTTACAAAATTCAAAAACTAAAAATACATTAATGCTTTGTCACTTTTTTTATTTTCTGAATCTTTTTTATTTGCCCCAGCGCGCCATCAGCAACACCAGATGCAAACTTGGTCACTTCCTTAATGCCTTTTTTCAAATCGCTTTCTTGAATTACCCCTGTTTCAACCGGCTCTACATCTGAACAACAAAACGGACATTTTGTTGCGGCATTACTGATATTTGATGTACAGTACGGACACGCATGTGTATTCGCCGGCTTTTTATCACGCATCTTGTTCATTGTGCGAACAAACAAGAATATCGCAAACATTGTTATAAAGAAACTAACAATCGAATTCAAAAACAAGCCCATATTAAGTGTTGTTGCACCTGCTGCCTGCGCCTGGGCAATCGTTTCATAATGACCACCAGACGGATTGCCTAACACAAAGAACCACTGCGAAAAATCAACCCCACCAATCAGCAACCCAATCGGCGGCATAATAACATCTTTTACCAGTGAATTCACAACACCTGTCATCACACTACCAACGATAATACCGACAGCCATATCGATTGCATTACCACGCTGAACAAATGTACTAAATTCTTTTAACAAACCTGTTTTTTTTGCCATTTTTTTACTCCTTTTCTTTATTATTAGAATAATCTTCTATTGCGTCCAACACTTTTGCCAAGGTTTTCCGCAAATTTTCATCACGCGTCTGCACCGTTATATCAGCCAACGCATACGTCTTATATCTTTCATCTATTAATTGCCCCAAAATCTTGCGACTATCTGCATTTAACAACTGCGGACGCGTATCACGCGAATTTGTACGTTTTACCAACAAATCCAAATCTGCACGCAACCAAACAGACAGCGCGCGCGCCAAAACCATTTCTCGAACCGCAGGGGTTATAAAAGCCCCCTCGCCCGTTGAAATCACTTTTAACGCAGGCGGTGTATCCAACAGGCGCTCAATCACACGCTGTTCAACCCGCCTAAATTCTTCTTCGCCATACATTGAAAAAATATCAACCACGCTGCACCCAGCGGCGGCTTCTATTTCTTTATCAGAGTCAACAAACGGTATCCCCAACCGTCGCGCCAACGCACGACCAACGCTGGTCTTACCCGCCCCCATCAAGCCGACCATAACAATAGGCCTATCAATAAAATCTTCGTATTCTTCGTTTAAATTACTCATAACAGCGCTAATAATACCAAAAATCACGCCATAAACAATAAAAAACTGGACAAACATAAAAAAATACGCCACAATTTCCAAAAAAAAGGATTTGTACAATGTTGGATTATGGACTAAAAGACAAGGTTGTTATCATTACCGGCGCCACTGGCGGCATCGGACGCGCCATCGCATCAGAATTCTATGATCTGGGCGCACAAATTGTGCTAACCGGTCGCAACCACGAAAAATTATTTGCAATACGCGACGCATTACACGCAGACCCCAAAAAAGGCCTGGAACCACTATGCATTCCACTAGACCTGACCGCAACAGGTGCAGAAGAAACACTGATACAAGAAGCATATAAAAACTTTAATCGCATTGACGTATTAGTAAACAATGCCGGCAACGTTGATGGACGCATGTTCTTAAAATCAGACCCTGTATATTTACAAAACATGATTCACGTAAACATGATTGTACCATACAATCTTTGCAGACTTGCCCTGCCCCATATGTTACGCAATAAATACGGTCGAATAATTAATATGACATCAATTGCCGGCGCAACGGGCGACGCAGCAATGTCTGCATACGCAGGCAGCAAAGGCGGCATGGCTGCATTCACCAAATCAATCGCCGCCGAATACGGACGCCGCGGCATTACTGCAAACTGTATTGCACCGGGCGTTATTGACACAGAAGTAACCCAGGCAATTCCGGCACAACGTCGCAAAGAATTACGCGACATCAACCCAATGCGACGCTTTGGAAAACCAGAAGAAGTCGCATATTTAGCAGCATTTCTGGCATCAGAACGCGCCGCCTATATAAACGGACAACAAATTCACATAAATGGCGGTATTATTCGATAGACCAACCCCGGACTACCGGGGTATTTTTATTTATTTTTAATAACATCGTTTTTATGTTATAATCATCACATAATATATGAGAGAGGAAATTACATGGGAACATATAAATTCGCAATTTTGCCGTCTGCATTATTGCTTTGCGGTACTGCACACGCATTTGCACCACACACATATGCAAATTCAATAACCGCGCACAACATTGCCGCATTACAACACTCAATCACCAGCACCGCCATACAATCTTTTGACGGCTCAATATCATTGGCATTACCACACAGACAATATACATCTGGCGCACCAACAATTTCCAAAAACACACCCGACCAATACGGCCACGCACCAATGTACGGCACAATGTCGATTTATGGCGAATACAATGACGACAGTCGCGCCGGTCGAAATGGCGGCGACACAATCAACGCAGACGCCGCACTAAACAGCATTTGGTTCAATTGGCAACACCTGGGCGACGACGTAAATTTTGATAATTTCCCAAGTTTAGAATCAGAATTTAACACATTTACAATGGGATTGGCTGGCGGTCGCGCAAAAATGGGCAACGGCATCTCAGAATGGGGCATTTATGTTGGATACGTCGGTGGCGACCTGGAAAACAAAGACATGAAAATCAACAGCCATGGTGGATATTTCGGCGTCTATAACGGCTTTGACTTAGAAAGATTTAGCATTTCAACCACAATCAACGGTGGCGCATTCAGCAATTCTGCCGACACACTATTTGGCACAGACGACTATTCTAATTTCTGGGCTGGCGGTGCAATTAACGCAAAATACAACATAATACTGGACAGCCAAACCGCCCTGCGTCCAGAACTGCATGCCGGATACACCTGGATACAATCCGAAGATTACACGTCCGCATCTGGCGCGATAATCAACAATGACGCATTTAGCATGCTCGAACTGACGCCTGGTCTGCGCCTGATACGCCATATCGGCGCAGACTGGTACGGATCACTTAACGCCAAATATGTTGTGTTTTTTGCAAACGGTGGCGACATGACCATAAATAACATAAAAGCACCAGAATTAAACGAAACAAACTTTTTCGAATACAGCATAACCATCGAAAAATCTGTATACAACCTGAATATATCTGGCAATATCGGACGACACGAAGGCCCACGCGATGGCTGGATTGGCGGACTAAATATCAGATACATATTTTAAACCAACAAAAATCCCACGAACGTGGGATTTTTTACTTACTCCATATTTGCCAGTTGTTCTAACTGATCCGCCGCAATCAGCGCATCAATCATTTCATCCAACCCAGCGCCACCAGCCAAAATATCATCTAACTTATACAAAGTCAGTTTTATACGATGATCTGTCACGCGTTGTTCTGGAAAATTATATGTGCGTATTTTTTCACTGCGGTCACCAGACCCAACCATAGATTTACGTGACGCATTACTGGCATTCATCTGTTCTTCACGCTGTTTTTCGTATAATTTAGAACGCAAAACAGACATTGCTGCAATTTTATTTTGCAGCTGCGAACGCTCATTCTGACACGTCACAACAATCCCCGACGGAAAGTGAGTAATACGTATCGCACTGTCTGTTTTATTAACGTGCTGACCACCGGCACCAGACGCACGGAAAATATCGATACGAATATCCTTATCTTCGATAACCACGTCTATTTCTTTTGCCTCTGGCATAACGGCGACAGATGCTGCACTGGTATGAATACGACCACCCGCCTCTGTTTCAGGGACGCGCTGTACACGATGAATACCTGATTCAAACTTCATACGACCATAGGCACCAGCCCCATCAATCTTAAAGACAATTTCCTTGTACCCACGCAAAGACGTTGCATTTTCTTCGATAACTTCTACCTTCCACCCCTGACGCAACGCATAGGATTTATATTGATTATACAAATCACCCGCAAACAGTGCAGATTCTTCACCACCAACACCGGCGCGAATTTCCATAATAACACTGTTATCATCGGCATCGTCACGTGGCAATAACGCGATTTGTAATTTCTTTTCAATGTCCGGCAATTTATGATTCAGTTCATACAATTGCTCGTTCGCGATTTCACGCAACTCTACATCATTCAGCATTTCTTGGGCATCATTAATCCCGGACACTGTTTGAAAATATTCATTAATCAGCGGCAAAATTTCGTTCAGACGCGAATATTCTTTGGACAACTTGGTCAATTCATCACCTGTTGCAGTGCCTGAATTCATTTGCGCTTCGACCTCTGCTGCGCGACTTTGAATATCTTTTAATTTCTGTTCGATAATCATTTTTATTATGCCCCCAACACTAATTTTATTGCATCTTTAATCGGCACAACAACCTGATTACCAGACGTCATATCCTTCAATGCAACAACTTGATTTTTTTTCTCAACCTCGCCAATTATTGCACTGTATTTAGCTTTTATTTTATCGGCATACTCGATTTGATTTTTGAATTTTTTATTTGCCCCCAAATACGCAACTGATGCAATATTCGCATCACGAAACGCGTTCAAAATGGAAACCGCGTACGACAAATTTTCATCACCCATACACAGCACCGCAACATCAACCGGCGATTCAAATTGCGACAAATCGATTGCACCAGATTCCATCAGCGCCACAAAGATACGCGAAAAACCAATCGCCGCCCCGACACCAATAATCTTGGTCTTACTAAATTTTCCAGCCAAATCTGCATAACGACCACCCCCAGCCGCCGTCCCCAATTCCGGATAACGCAACAACTTAAATTCAAATACCAGTCCTGTATAATACGCCAAACCACGCGTAATCGACAGGTCTATTTCTACATTTTTTACCCCGAACAATTCTAACGTTTTCATAAAATCATTCAGTTCCGCAATCGCTAAATCCAACTTATCAGACTTGTTTAAGAAATCAGAATACCCATTTGTAAACACAGACTTAATTTGATTTTCTTTGATGGCATCATTCAATGCATCAGACAGACCTTCGGCAAAATCATCGTCACCCATTTTATCTTTTTTATCAATTAAAACGAATACATCTTTTTTCTGCCCGTCTGTCATTTCCAAATAATCAAATAACGCATCCCAGAACGGTCGCGAACCGACACGCACCGCATTTTCACCAATAAATTCGGACACAGAATTTAAAGTCCGCTGAATCACAGAAATAATTTCCGCATCATAATTCGTACTTAACGAATTTACGCCCATTATATCCATATCCATCTGATAAAATTCACGATAGCGACCACGTTGCGCACGTTCCCCACGATAACGTTTTGAAAACTGACTTGCACGAAACGGGAACGTCAAATCATTCAGATGTCCTGCAACATATCGCGACAACCCGACCGTCCCATCATATCGCAGCCCCATTTTGGTATCGCCCTTTTGAAACAAGAACATCTGCGTTTCAATTTCATCCCAGTTATCTTTGTCTGTCAAAACCTCGGCCCGTTCAATTGCCGGCAAATCCAACTGATTAAACCCAGACATTTTCAACACATTCAACATACGCGCCGCACAAAAGTCAAAGCAACGTTGCTCGGTCGGTAATAATTCTATAAAACCCGATAGCGGTTTTGTTGGTTTTAAATCCATTTTTAATTCCCTATTGTTCTAATGGAAAAAACTTTATGCACATTATGCACACATTATATCATATAAAAAGACAATATGCTAATATTCGCCCACATGGGCGTGATGCAATTCAACAAAAATAAACATTTTATTTTTCATCCCATTAATAATAGGATAAAAATATTTTTTTTCAAGCAAAAACAATAAAGAAACAGGAATGCGAAATCAATTTGCAAACGCAGAAAGAAAAGCATTCTTATTAACGCATTCCACAAAAAGTCACATTCCTGTCGAATGTAATCAGCGTTATTTTCATCTGACTACATAACACAATATACCAAACAGCACCTATAATTGCCACAGGTACCTATTCTTAAATTAAAACCACCGATGCAGTTCACCACCATGTTGCGACAACCAGCGTTTTGCACGTTCTACCCCAAAACCATACAAATCACGAACCTGCGCCCAAAATTCTGGCGAATGATCCATATGTTTTTTATGCGCTAATTCATGCATCACAACATAACGCATAACATCCAACGGCGCAAACGCCAACCGCCACGAAAAAGACATGGTTCCAGATGTCGAACAACTGCCCCAGCGACTGGTGGTGTCACGAATTGCGATACGTGCCGGCCAAAATTCACGCGGCGTATTACGTATCATCTGTTTAACCTGACACAAAAATTCTGCCTTAATAAAGTCGCGCACACGCCGTTCAAACATAGAAATATCACCGCCAATTATCAATGCTTCGCCATTTTCAGAATACTTGTTTGACCGAACAGACGCATCGTGACGCAATACTATCTGCCGACCTAAAAATTCAATAACATCACCCGGTTTTAACTTTATTTTAGCCGGACATTTTTGAAATGTACATTCAAGCCATTTTTGTTTTGATTCCAAGAACTTTAACGCATACGCCGTTGAAACCAACCATGGTTTTGATATATGAATTTCGCGCACCGGGCGCAATTTTGGTCGCAATGTAATATTTCGCAAACCACGTCGCGTTGTAATTATAACCGGAATTTCTTCACCCGACGACAAAGTAAAAACATAATCAGTCGCCATCTTCAACCTTTTCTATTTCCTCTTTTAACAACTTACCAACTTCTCCAAACAAAACATTATCAAATTCATTTGCCTGTTCTATCGCATAATCCAACAACTCTATTTTTTCTGCTTTGCTTTTTTTACTTTGTGCCAGCTGCGAAAAAAGACATATATAAAAATCCTGATACTTCTTTTTTATTGCCTCTACTTCAAACAAATATCGGAAAGCCCAACGGGAATTATATTCTATACCACACTCTAAATCTATCAAACAAAGTTTAACGAATTTTCGCTTTGCCTCATAAACAGGATGTCCTGTATTTTCAGGGTTTTGCGCTGCACACAATGTACTGTACCAACCCGCCAGCCAATGATCCCACTCACTACGCGAAAAATCGACTTTACCCGTTTGTAACAACGTCTGTAAAATCTTTACCTGCTCTTCATTTCCCCAATCAGAATTTAATCTACGTTCAAAATCCTGGGTAATAATAAACGACGGAATATTGTCACCATAATACCCCAACGCAAAATCAACCTGACGCCATGTAATTGCATTTTTTAGTTCTTCTTTTATTGTTTGTTCTTTTGATTCAACGCCACATACACAGACAGGCACAAACACCATCAACACACAAAACAAAAAACGATTGAACCAAATCATACTATTTCATTTTATGCTTTATATCTGCAACGATTGCGTCTACATCAAAACCCATCCGCGCATAGACCGCATCACCTGAACCAGACATACCAAATCTATCAATTCCAACAACCGCATCGGCAAATTCAAACCATGGTGCAGATGCCGCCGCCTCTATCGCAACGACAAAACCACGCAACATCTGTTGTTTATATTGTAAATCTTGCATACGAAAATCTGCAACAGATGGCACAGACACCACCTGAACCGCATCGCCCAGTTTTTCTGCAACAGCGATTGCCAACGGAACCTCACTCCCCGTTGCTAGCAATGTCACAGACACACGCGACTTTGACGCAGACCGCACCACATATGCACCGCGCGACAAATCAGCACCCAACGGCGTTGCAACCAAACCAATCAATTGGCGCGACAGAACAATACATGATGGGCGTGTTTTTTCTGTTAACGCACGTCGCCATGCATACATAACCTCTACCCCATTACATGGACGAAAAACATTTAAGTTCGGCATTAATCGCAACGACGGCAATTGTTCAATTGGCTGATGCGTTGGTCCATCTTCGCCGACTGCAACACTATCATGCGTCAACACATAAACAACCGGCAATCCGGACAAGGCTGCAAGACGAATACTGGGTCGCAAATAATCACTGAACACCAAGAATGTAGAACCAAAAACACGCAACCCAGACAACGCCATGCCATTCATAATCGCACCCATTGCATGTTCGCGAACGCCATAGTTTATATAATTACCGGCAAAATCATCTGACGTTATATCACGCGTTGCACTACTTTTTACATTCGTACTGCCACCTAAATCCGCACTGCCACCAACGACACGAAGCCCAACCTTAAAAAGTTCTTCTAAACAAAGCCCCGACAATTCACGTGTCGACATCGCCCCACCAACCACAGGCATAACAATATTTGGAATCGAAACATCTGGTTTACGCCCCACTGTTTCAACACGTTCTGTCGCCAAATTTCCCCACAACGCATCACCCGTTGGCGACAAATAACGCTGAACCAAATCCATCAATTCTGCATCCGACAACGAAAAACCATGTGCCTTGTGCGAACCGGCACGACTGGAACCACGACCAATTTCCGTTTTACATTGAATAAAGACAGGACGATCTGATTTTTGCGCTGCATTCAACGCACGATTAATCTGCACAAAATTGCCACCATTTACCGTAATTACACGCCACCCTGCCGCCACCATACGCGCAGGCACATCAACATCCGTCAATGCCACACCATCAATACTGACCCCATTATCATCCCACAATAAAATCAGATTATTTAACTTATACCGACCTGCAAACGCGATTGACTCTTGGGCGACACCTTCCATTAAATCGCCATCAGAACACAAACAATACACACGCGAATCGGTCTTGTTTATTTTTTCCGCCATTGCCATACCAACAGCATTTCCAACACCCTGCCCCAGTGGCCCTGTTGTTGCATCAACACCTGGGATTCCATATTCAGGATGCCCAGGCAAGCCATCAATTTTACGATAACCATTTAAATCGCCGATATTATACCCGACCAATTTTAACACAGAATATAACAGCGCACTGCCATGCCCGGCAGACATAACGAATCGGTCACGACCGCGACGAATAAAATTCGCAAACAGCGTTGTCACAACATCCGTCGCCCCCAAGACAATGCCAACATGCCCACTGCGCGCAACACGCACTGCATGCAACGCCCATGCACGAACCGCATTTGCCATTTCTTTTAAATCTTTGGAATTATATGTCATGTGTGGTATTATATCATAAAAAGGACGCATATAAAATGTTAAAAATTTGGACAGATGGATCTTGTCTTGGCAACCCCGGACCGGGGGGCTGGGGCTTTGTTGCAACAGACGGCAAAAACATTGCTGAACGCAGCGGTGGCGAACGTGACACAACCAACAATCGCATGGAATTAATGGCGGTAATCCGTGCATTAACCGCCGCACGCAAACACGATGAACTGGAAATACACACAGACAGCCAATACGTCAAAAACGGCATGCAGTCTTGGCTGAAACAATGGAAGAAAAATAATTGGCGTACATCAACAAAAAAACCGGTAAAGAATCAAGACCTGTGGCAACAGCTTGATAAATTGGCATCTGCAAAAAAAATACATTGGTTTTGGGTACGCGGTCACAATGGCGACGAAATGAACGAACGGGTTGACATATTGGCACGCACCGCCGCCGAAGGTTTAAAATAAAAAAACGCCGAAACGGCGGCTTTTTTTATCCACGAAACCCCATTGCAACGATAAACATTTCAACACTATCCTTGCGCGATGAAGGTGGCTTTATATGATGAACGGCATCAAACTTTTCTTTGATTTGTTTCAACAAATCCTGGGTCGTACCGCCGGTAAACGATTTGCAAACGAATGTTCCACCTGGCTTTAACGCACGCAATGCAAAATCGAACGCATATTCCAACAACACCATTTGACGAATATGATCTGTCTTTTTATGTCCAACAGTATTTGGTGCCATATCAGAAACAATTACATCTGCGGTACCATTGCCCATTTCATCCGGTGCCAAACCCAACTTTTCTTCCAACCAGCGCAACGCATCATCCGATGTAAAATCACCTTGATATGTTTCAACACCAACAATTGGTGATATTTCCAGCAAATCCATCGCAAAAATCTTTGATTTCGGGTACGTACGCGCAATATATTGTGACCAAGACCCCGGCGCCGCCCCCAAATCAACAACAACCTGACCATTACTAAGAAACTTAAACTTTTCATTCATTTCAATCAGTTTATATGCCGCACGCGCACGATACCCATCTTTCTGGGCGCGCGCAACATACGGATCTGCCGCCTGGCGTTGCAGCCATGCGACAGAAGATTTTTTACTGGCAATTTTTTTATTTGTTATTTTCATATCTTGTCATTTAAATTATTTCGCACCTGGAAAGCCACCTTGTTGCATACGTTGCATAACAGCTTCCATTCCACCCATACGCTGAATCATTGCCATTTGCTGTTTCATTTTTGTGTATTGCTTAATAATATGTTCAACGTCACGCACAGTACAACCCGCCGTTTCAGCAATACGCGCCTTGGCATTTGCAAAAACCTTTTCTGGTTCTGCACGTTCTGCCGACGTCATTGCTTCTAGTATTTTAATTTGAGCATCGACACTGCCGTCTTTGATTTTTTCTTTCATTGCACCGACTGCATCTTTCATGCCCGGCACCATTTTTAACAGACCGCTAAAATTGCTCATCTTTTTAATCTGCTTTAACTGTGCCAACATATCATTCATATCGAATTGACCAGACATCATGCGCTGGGCTGTTTCTTTCATGCCACTGGGCATCTTATCCATACCTAAATCTTTCTCTGCTGCTTTAACATCAGCCTCTGTCACATTGTCTGCAATAACTTTTTTTTCTTTCTTTTTACCAAAACCAAACATTTCTACTCCTTTTTACTCTTCTTTATTTTATTGTCTTTTGTTGTTTTGTCCAGATACTTTTGTAAATATTTTCCTGTTTGCGATTCTGGGACTCGCACCACATCTTCTGGCGTCCCTGTTGCAATAACTTGCCCGCCCTTGGCGCCACCGGTTGGTCCCAAGTCTATAATCCAATCCGCTGTTTTAATGACTTCCAGGTTATGCTCAATAACTATTACGGTATTACCCTGCTCTACCAATTCATGTAAAACAGACAATAACATTTTAATATCTTCAAAGTGCAAACCTGTTGTTGGCTCATCCAAGATATAAATTGTTTCACCTGTACTGCGTGCCGATAATTCCTTGGATAATTTTATGCGCTGTGCCTCACCCCCAGATAAATCCAGCGAACTCTGCCCCAATTTTATATAATCCAGCCCCACACGCTTTAACAATTCCAATTTACGGGCAATTTTTGGCACATTAATAAAGAATCTATATGCCTCTTCAACAGTCATGTTCAAGACATCTGCGATTGATTTTCCCTTGTACTTTACCGCCAGCGTTTCTTCGTTATAACGCGTTCCACGACAGCAATCGCATTCGACATACACATCTGCCAAGAAATTCATTTCTATTTTTATCTGACCATCACCCTGACACGCTTCACACCGACCGCCCTTAACATTGAACGAGAAACGCCCCGACGTATAACCGCGTGCCTTTGCCTCTGGCAAACCTGCAAAGAAATCACGAATATCGCCAAAAACGCCCGTATACGTTGCCGGATTACTGCGTGGCGTACGTCCAATTGGCGACTGGTCAATATCGACAACCTTGTCCACATTTTCCATACCACGAATAATATCATGCGCCCCTGTTTCCAACTTTGAATTATACAGTGCGCGCATCAGTGCCGGGTACAGCGTATTTAATAACAGCGTTGATTTCCCAGACCCGGAAACACCGGTTAATGCCACAAATTTACCCAACGGGAATTCTACCGTCACATTCTTTAAATTATTTTCACGCGCCCCCACAACAACAATTGACTTACCATTACCAGACCGACGTTTTTTCGGCACGGGGATTTGACGCACACCCGACAAATATTGTCCCGTAATTGAATCTTTATTTTTTATAACCTGTTGCGGCGTTCCGTGCGCAATAACATTTCCACCATTGATACCCGCACCACGCCCAATATCGACCAGGTAATCCGCCTCTCTCATTGCGTCTTCATCATGCTCAACAACGATAACGGTATTATCCTTGTCACGCAGCATTTTTAATGTTTCCAGCAGTTTATCATTATCGCTTTGATGCAGACCAATTGACGGCTCATCTAAAACATATAAAACACCAGACAGCCCACTGCCAATCTGGGACGCCAAACGAATACGTTGCGCTTCGCCCCCAGACAATGTACCAGCCATACGCGACAACGTTAAATATCCCAAACCAACATTTTGCAAGAAATACAACCTGTCTGTAATCTCACGCAAAACAATTCGTGCAATTTCGTTATCTTTTTGCGACAAATGATTCGGCAAATCACGAAACCATTGCAAACAGTCGTCAACAGACATATCGCAAACATCCATAATATCTGCATCGTTGATCCGCACACACAAGGCATGAATATTCAACCGCTTGCCATGACAAACCGGGCAAGGCTTTTCAGACTGATATTTTGCCAGTTCCGTACGCATTGCCTCTGATTCAGACTCGCGCCAACGACGTTCAATATTTGGAATTACACCTTCATATGGCTTTTCATAAACAAATCCATTCCAATTTATTTTTATTGCCTCGTCACCACTGCCATATAAAATCAAATCTTTCTGTTCCTGGGTTAATGTATGCCACGGTTTTGATAACGGAATCTTAAACTTTTTATGCAGCGCATCCAACAAATGTTCAAATTGACTAAGCATGCCACCACGCGACCACGGCGCAATTGCCCCACTTAAAATCGATTTTGATGGATCCGGCACCACCAAATCTGGCGACATATTTAACTGTACCCCCAATCCATCACAGTTCTGACACGCACCCATCGGGGCATTAAATGAAAACAATCTTGGTTCAATCTTTGGCACGGTAAAGCCACTAACCGGGCATGCATAACTTTGCGAATAAAGCGTATCTTCGTTCGTATCCAAACGACGCACCAATACAGACCCCGGCACCAAACGCAACGACCCTTCAAACGAAGAATAAAGTCGCGACCTAAATTCTTCTGTATCCGAATCCAACAGTGGCATTTGCAATCTATCCACCACGACCAAAATTGTATGCTTTTTATTTTTATCCAATGGTGGCACAGCAGACAAATCAACAATTTCCCCGTCAATAATCGCACGTTGATAACCCTGCTTTACCAAGAACGCCAATTCTTTACGATATTCGCCTTTGCGTTCCCGCACCAAGGGCGCCAGTATAAAAATTTTTGTCCCAGACGGTATTTTCATTGTCCAGTCGACCATTTCTGCAACCGTTTGTGACTTAATCGGTTTTCCCGTCACAGGCGAATGCGGCACACCAATTCGCGCCCATAACAAACGTAAATAATCATAAATTTCTGTCACTGTACCAACAGTTGAACGTGGATTTTTTGATGTTGTTTTCTGTTCAATTGAAATCGCAGGCGCCAATCCTTCTATCAAATCAACATCTGGCTTTTTTTGCATATCCAAGAATTGGCGTGCATAACTGGACAACGATTCCACATATCTACGTTGTCCTTCGGCATAAATAGTATTAAACGCCAACGATGATTTCCCGGAACCAGACACGCCGGTAAAGACCACCAATTTATTTTTTGGTATGTCTAAATCAATATTCTTAAGATTGTTTTCGCGCGCACCACGAATTTTAATTACACCAGCCATAGTACCAATAAATATAGACTAAAAATTGAAAAATTCAAGACAAAGGGCGAAGATTCCTTTCGCCCTTTTTTATACAGCTTATTTTTTTGTTTTCATCAAACTTTCTGGGGTCAACAACACACCAGATTTCTTGGTATATTCCGGCCCAATTTGTGGTGCCAACTTTTTATCAACCCACACATCAATTCCACCCGCATTGCCAATCGTTGCCCTGTATTCTCCACCGCTTGGAACATAGTATACATCGCCAGGCAACAGTACACGACTCTGTTCTGTACGACCGCGCGCGTCCTTGACTTCAATCCAAGTACCTGCTTCTCCTGTTTTTTGATTCGCTTGTAATATTATACGTGCTTTTTCACGATTCTCTGTTCCAAAACGTTCGCGCACCGCCATATTATACTCAGGTTCATCGACAACATTTTCCACAACAACTACATTTTCCTTGACTTCCTGTGACATCTTTTCTGATGGCTTTAACATCACCAAGACACAAATTGTCAGCGCAATAACAACAATTGTACCAACAAACCAAATCCAATGCTGATAAACAAACTGATAAACCTTAACAAAAGTGACCTTTGCCCAATTTTCTTCTTTTATACTGGGCATTGCACATGCCGAAGTATCTTCGTCATCATCTGCTGCGCAATCACTTGTCATACCCATTTCTTTTTTAATTTTTGCAACAATTTCATCTGGATTCAGTCCCAATTCCAACGCATAATTACGCGCAAAACCTAAAATATATACAGGTTCCGGGATAACAGAATAATTCCCTGTTTCCAAGGCTTCTAAAAATTCCTCACGAATACATAATTGTTTTGAAATTGTTGGAATTTCACGTTTACGACGCCCAGTTGTACGTGCATTACGCAACATTTCACCCGCGGTTAATTCAACAGGCGTTTCTACAACTTCTTTATTTTCTATATTTTCTGTCATCTTTCACAATCCCCTAAAATTATTTTCACGCTAAATAATACCCCAAAATTCACGAATTGCAACCTTTAAGGCATCAGCATCATCAATTCTATTAACTTTTATACGAAAATCCGAAGAATTCGGCATCCCCGCGCTATACCATGCGGCATGCTTTCTAAACATCGGAACGGCTGTTTTTTCACCATAATATTCCAAGGCATAATCTAAATGTCTTAAAACAACCTGTCCAATATTTTCTGGCACACCACCACCAGATAATTCCGACAACAGCCACGGACGCCCCAGAATTCCACGCCCAATCATCGCACCGCTGTACCCCAATTTTTTTACACGTAAAATATCCTCCAGCGTTCGAATATCACCATTTGCAATAATTGGCATTGGTGCATCTGAAACATCTGGCAGAACCGCTGCCCCCAGATACAATTGCGCACGCGTACGCCCATGCAGTGCCGCAAAAGACACGCCGCAATCAGCCGCAATATTTATCAAATCACGCCAATCCATATGTTCCGCATCCCAGCCCAAACGTGTTTTTATTGAAACAGGTATCTGTACCGCGCCAACAACCGAACGCATAATTTTTTCTGCCAGCCTATGATCACGCATCAAATGCGCCCCTGCCCCTGCACGCGTTGCAACCTTTGGCACAGGACATCCCATATTTATATCAATCCATTTTGCACCTTGATCTTGCAGTATACGTGCAGCATCTGCCATTAAATTAACATCCGCACCAAAAATCTGGGCGCCCACTGCCCCCTCAGTCAAATAATTATCGAAATTACGTAAACAATTTTTATGCGACCCAACCAGCGAATGACACGAAATCATTTCCGTCACCAATGGCGCGTTTGGTGAAAAATCACGAACAACACGTCGAAATGGACGATCTGTTATCCCGGCAAGTGGTGCAACAAAAATTTGGTTCTGATTATCAAACATTTGTGATATAATGCCATCTATGAAGGAAAAAATCAAAAATTTATTTGGATTCTTGTCACGCGCCTGGTCTGGTGGCTGGCGTGGCAAGTTGGGTATATTGCTTACATTTTTTGCATTCCTTATGTTTATACGTATGTTTTTGGGCGACGTAAACATACAGAAATTTGCATACAATATATGGCAATTAAACCAAGAACAAAAACAACTGGTCCTGGAACACAAAAAACTGGATAATACGAATCGTCATATTGAATTGATTCAGAATTATAGCCCAGATTATGTCGAAGAACTGGGGTTAAAATATTTAAACATTGGCGATCCTGGCGTAAAAATATTAAAAATTTAATCCCCCAAATTGGGGGATTTTTCTTAATTCAATAACAATATTGTTCCATTTAAATATAACGCGAACAACAACCATGCAATATACGGCCACACTAAATATGACGCAGCGCGACTAATTGGCTTAAACGCGACCAGCATCCAAATTGAAATCGCAATCAACGCAACCAAACACAACAATGCAGCACCAACAAAATGCAAACCAAAGAACAGGTACGTCCACAACGCATTAAGCCCCATTTGCGCCACAAATAATATATACGCCTTGGATTTACTGTGTCTGGTTTTTGTATTATTCATTATCAAGAATAAAGAAATTCCCAACAAAGTATACAAAATCAGCCATACCACCATAAACACCCATCCATTTGGCGTCCATACAGACTGCGCCAATCCATTATACCATTCATTTGCCCCCGGTGACATTGGCGAAAAGAAACCACCAATAATCCCTGGAATAAATGAAATTACAATCGCTAAAACAAAAGTTAAAAATTTTTTCATTTTTTTCTCCTTTTGTTCGCAATTATATCATGCAATTTATTAAAATATCATAGGAACGATTGACTAAAAAAAGTCCCTTTTGGGACTTTTAAAAATTATATACATGCCTCATACGTATAATATTCCCCTGTATCTTTTATCAAGAATCTGTGCGATGGCACATCTGGCGCACAACCATTTGGGACAACATTTACATAAATAACACCCTGTTCTTGAATCAAATCTGCAATATTAACCTGTGACACAACAGACGCAAAAACAGTATTTGCATCTTGAATTTTAAATATCTCTAAATCTTTTGTCAGTGGACATTTTAACAAATAATCACCATCTGCGCCCGTAATAATTTTTTCACAAACTGTACCCATCACAGATTCTGCATTTGCATTAAAAACACCCGATAAAACACAAAACAAAGCAACTAAAAACTTTTTCATGCATTCCTCCTCCAAAAACTTGGCACGCCCTACAGGATTGTAAATTCCCATCTTCGCTTTCGCTCAATGGGCCCCTTTCGCCTACGGCTCGAACCTGTGACGGCTCTCATCCTTTGTCCGCGCCAAAAACTTGGCACGCCCTACAGGATTCGAACCTGTGACCTGCAGATTAGAAATCTGATGCTCTATCCAGCTGAGCTAAGGGCGCACACTATGTATTCTACACTATTTTTTTTGAATTTCAAGTCCCAGGTTTTCTGGGGTCAAGACACCAATCGCAGACAATATTGCAAAATATGCAGAAATCCGGGCATGTTTGGCACGCGTATGCGCAACCCGGGAATTCAATAGTTCTTGTTCCGCGTTTAACACATCCAAAACCGTACGACGACCGCGTATTTGTTCATCACGGATACCATTCAAGGCCAGCTTATTTGCATCAATACTGGCCCGTGTCGCAGATATTGCATATTCCTGCGCCTGATATACATTCCATGCCGACCGTAAATTTTCAATTATCACACGACGTGCATTTATTGTTTGTTCTTGAATACCCGCAACAGTTGCACGAACCTTGTCCGCATTGGCAAATGCATTACCTTTGTCATACAATGGAACCTTTAAATAAACACCAACACGACTGTCACGAATATCATCTAAATATGGTACATCGTCTATCTGTTGTATCGAACCACGCACATCAACTGACGGCAATATTGATTTATATGCAACCGTTATATTTGCACGTGCGGTTTCTTCTTGTGCAGTCAATGCACGCAATATTGGATGATTTCGCAGCGCACCTTGTTCCGCACTATCAATATCATCAGGAAACAAACCTGATACAGGCGCCAAATTGACATCTGTCCATTTGCAATCAATATCACCATAAATTCGCCGAAATGTTTCCAGCGCATTCTCATACTGGGCCCGCGCATCCACAACATGATAGTTCGCCATTTCCAGACGCGCAGATGCCTGGGAAACATCTGTTCGTGTCAACATACCAACCGATTGCCTGTCACGAACAAAATTATAATATTCTGTTAAAACACGCTGATTATTTTCATTCAAATATAACACCTGTTTCGCATTTAAAACCTCTATATACGCATTTATCGCGGACATAAACACGTCCTGCTGTGTTGCGTATAAACTTGCCTGTTGTGCAACTAAATTATTCTTTGCACCTTTATATCGGGCAAAATTCGCCCCACCCTGGAACAAAGTCTGTTGAAATTCCAGTCCATATTGCAGTGGCGAATAATCAAACGTTTCGCCTAAAACCTTGGTTCGTGCAACGCCTGCATTACCAGACAGCCCCAAATACGGCTGAAATTCTGTTGTTGACGCGCGCACATCTGCCTGGGCCACCTCAACTGCACTGCGTTCCTGGTTAATAACAGGGTTCAAATCATATACATATTGCAATGCCGAATACATGTCTGCATTTGCCACACATGGACACAAAAATATAAATAAAAACATCCTCTTCATATTGTTCCTCCGTATCTATAACGTTGTTTTCCATCTGCGCAGCGCAATCAACCATATCACAGCCCCTGCCCCCAGCATTGCCGACGCGTGTTTTGAAAAATAAATCCAATCCGGTCCCTTTAACATAATATTCCGCACCAAATACGAATAGTGACTTAATGGATTTATATAACTTATCCAGCGTAAAACAATTGGCATATTTTCCGTTGATATAATTGCCCCTGACAGCATCAACGCCAAGAATGCCACAATAATCAATCCTAACATCGCCTGTTGCTGTGTATGCGTATACGTTGACAGCCAAACACCAATTCCACACGCCGGCACACAAAACACCAAAAAAGACAGCAAAAACATTAACCCCGACCCTGCAAATGGCGCACCAAAAACAGCCATGCCAACAATAACAACGCTTAACATAACAACGAAAGAAACCAAGACATACGGAACAACCTTGCCCAACACAATATCATACTTTGAAATCGGCGCTGAAATCAGCGTTTCCATTGTGCCTGTTTCTTTTTCCTTGGTTATTGATATGGACACCAGTATCAACAATGCTAAAAACACCAAGATAGACACCATTGACGGCACCATAAAAAACTTAGTATTTAACTGAGGATTAAATAATATTCGCAAATTAAAATCTATCGGAGACTTTATTTGTGTATTTGTCATATCCGCCAATGTTTTTGTTATGATTGCACGCAGATACGCCTCTATACTATGCGCCTTTAATATATTCATAGAATCAACAAGTATTTGAATTTCACCATCGCCACGAACCAAGGCGCGCGTTAAACCACCATCTGGCGCAATTATTGCAACATCTGCATGTCCGCCCTGAACCATATCAACAGGATCGCGTCCCATATCGTTTACAGGCACAAAAAAACCAGTACCCAATGCATCATTATAAATACGACTCATAACAGAATCATTTGGCATATTTTGCATTACCAAACGTAAATTTGTTGCCTGAAAGGTAATTGCCCCCGACAACAATACCATCTGAACCACCGGCATTATCAAGACCGCCATCATCAATATCGGATCACGCAGCAATGAAATCATTTCTTTCTTAAAAAATCCCAACAAAACCTTCATTCCAGCGACCTCTTAAACCGAAAGACACAAAACACCAATATAATTAATGCCTGAAATGCTAATACCGCATACAACCACCATATATCTATAAAAAAACTGCCTTTTAAAAATTGATCACGTGTTAAATCCATATAAAATCGTGCAGGAAACAACGACGAAACAACTTGATAGCCACGGCTCATATATTCAATTGGGAAAACAAATCCAGATAATATAACCGTCGGCAACAAACCTATTATTGCGGCATATTGAATTGCAACCTCTTGCTTTTTAGTTGAAACAGAAATCAACAACCCAATCGCCAGATAACCCAATATAAACAACCATGTTCCTAAAATTAATTGCCAATACGAACCGACAAACGGCACACCAAATACAATACGCGCGATAAAAAACACCAAAACAAAGCCTATAAAACTAAGTATTGCATATGGCGCAACCTTGCCCACAATAATATCCAAGCGCGTTGCTGGCGTAGACAACAACATTTCCATCGAACCTCGTTCCCACTCACGACATATTGTCAATGTGGTCAACATTATTGCCACCAGTGCGATAATCACTGCACTTAACCCAGGCACCGCAAACCAGCGTGAATTTAATTCTGGATTAAACAAATATCTAATTTTATACGATGGATTTTGAACAACCGCCCCCACAGGAATATCCAAAACTTTAAAATATGCATTATTATTTATTGTTGCCAGATAATTCGAAACAGATGAAATTGATGAACTCTCTGTTCCATCAACCAAAATTTGAACTGCGCCATCGCCACGCCCCAAAACATCTTTTTCGAAATCTGGCGGAATAATCAGCCCAACACGCGCCACACCCGACACAATATCATCAAATATGCTTTCTGGATTATCAACATCATACGGTTTGAAATAATTAGAACTGCCAAATGTTTCAATTAATTTTCGCGATGCAAATGATTTATCTGCATCAGAATACGCCAGTCGAATCGACTTTATATTAAATTCAATTGAACTGCCCAAAATCAAAACAATCAACAATGGCAACATCAGTGCCATCATCAACGTAAACGGATCGCGAAATATGTGCTTAAATTCTTTGGACAAAATTGCACGCGTACGTCGCCACGAAAAGACCGTCATCTGTTTTGCCCCTCAACCAATTGAACAAAAACATCCTCTAATGACGGTTGAATTTGCTCTATTTCCCAATCTGCCCTCAACAGATTTAACTGATACGAAACAGGGACATCTTCTTTAAAGCGCAAATGAAAATCGCGTCCATACGGTTGCCAAATATCGACCAATGCCATATCAGGTGCTTTTGCTTTACCATGCCTGGGACGCAATCTATATAAACCATTTACAAATGTTGTACGTTTTAATTCCGACGGCGTATCAATTGCAATCAATTCACCAGCACGCATCAATGCGATACGATTACAATTTTCTGCTTCGTCCATATAATGCGTGGTCACAAATATAGTCTTTTTATCTTCTGCCAATTTTTTTATCAAGAACCAAAATCGTTGACGCGCAACAGGTGCAACACCTGCAGTCGGCTCATCAAGGAATACAATTTGCGGATCATGCAACAACGCAACGCACAAGGCAACTTCCTGCTTTATACCCCCCGGCAAATTTTTAACCAAAACATTTAATTTTCTATCAAAACCGATAAAATCCAATAACCTTTCACGTCGTTTTACATACATATCGCTATCAAGTCTGCGCAACGCAGCTGCAAAATCAAAATTTTCTTTGACCGACAGCCCATCATACAGCGTAAATCGCTGGGACATATATCCAACTTTCTGTTTTATTATATTTTCACGTCCTGCGATAAAATTTTCACCATCTATTTCTACATCACCTGCGCTGGCTAGCAACAGTCCGCACAAAACACGTATTGTCGTCGTTTTACCTGCACCATTTGCCCCCAAAAAGCCAAAAATTTCACCACGCGCGACATCAAAAGACACATTCCGCACTGCATAAAAATCGCCAAAACGCACAGACATGTTCTTAACACGAACAATTGCATTTTTCATTCTCGTATTCCCCCACGTGACGAAAATAATTCATCAAAATTTCGACTATTGTATTTCTGTAATAAATTTCCAGGCGCCCCATGTGCCAAAACGTGTCCATATTCCATTAAAACAACCGCTGTACAACGTTCTGCCTCGTCCATATATGCAGTAGACATCAACACCAAAATCCCATCAGAGACTGCATTATGTAATAAATCCCAAAATTCACGTCTACTAATCGGGTCAACACCATTTGTTGGCTCGTCTAATAACATAATTTGTGGCGACCGTAATAATGCACAAATCAACCCCAACTTTTTATACATTCCACCAGACAATTCGCCGGCAGGCCTATCGATAAATTTATCCAAACGTGCCAAATGAAGCAATTCTGCCTTTTTATGCCGAAAATCATTGTCATTGATTCCATAAAGTTTTCTAAAAAAATCCAAATGTTCTGCCACAGACAAATCAGAATATAAACTTTGGCTTTGTGGCATGTATGCAATATGTTCCTGAATTTTATCAAACAAAATAGGCATACCATTTTCATGATATTGTACAGCCCCCGAATTTGCACGCATTAAATCCAGCATTATACGAAACAACGTTGTCTTACCAGCCCCGGCAGGTCCAATAACACCATACAAATTACCACTTTTAAAACGCATAGACACATCATCCAACGCCAAAATATCTTTAAAGCGTTTTGAAACATTTGTGACGTGAATTTCGATATTATTTTTCATTTGGCATCAATGTACTTTCAATTGTCATACCAGATTTCAAAATCAAATCAGGATTTTCAAATTGCACCTTTATACCATATACCAATCGCGTACGTTCTTCACGTGTCTGAACATTTTTTGGTGTAAATTCTGCCTGCTCGCTAATTTTAATAATACGTCCCAAAAATTGCATATTTTCTGCTTCTGGCAAAAAACCAATAACTTCCTGTCCAACATTCAATTTATGCAGCATAGAATATGGGACATAAAAATAAGCCCATATATCATAGGGATTTGCCAATGAAACTAGCACTGTTCCAGGCGCAACAATTTCGCCAACCTGACGAAATTTTGTGACAACAATGCCATTTATTGGCGACAATATATTACACCAACTTAGCTTTAAGTCATTATCTTGTTTATTACGTGTTAATACGTCATATTCTGCCTGTGACAAATGCCCACGTTCTAATAACTTGGTTGCCCTGTCATAATCACTATCGATTTGTCGCGCTAAAATTTTATATGCATCACACGACATTTTCATTAACGGTTGTTTAACAGATACATTATCCCCCTCTATAACAAACACATCTGAAATATCCGATGCGACACGCGACGTCAAAGTCACCTTGGTTGTTTCCAACGTTCCTGCAAAAACAAATGGTCTTTTCTTAACAAAATAATGTATAACCAGACCAATAATTATGGCAATTGTTATAACAACAAAAGTCCACACAAAAATTCGTTTCCATTTTGTATTCATATACAAAGTATGCCAAAAAAATCCCGACATTTCGCCGGGTATAAATTCATAAATAGACATCTAAACGAATTTATTCAAATAATTCCACTGAGATATCATATTCCTTGCAGAAATCATAAAAGAATTCCAAAAACGCATGAATTTTTTGACTTTTTACCTTTAACGGATTAACAATTCCTGTCAATAAGTATTCATAGTCAAAATCGATATTTGGCACCTCTATCAATTTTGCATTTTTATTTGTACACCATTCTGGCATCAATGCAATTCCTGCACCATCACACGTTAACTGATATATTATTGACGCAGAATCTGCAGTTGTATTTAATTTCTTGGCACGTTTCAGGACAAAATTAAATTCAGGCAAATCTAAGAACAGCTGTCTAATACACAGGTCAAAATTTTCCAGCATATCATCCATATCTTTGGGCATACCATGCTTTGCCAAATATTCTGGCGACGCATAGAATTTTGCCTTTGTTTTAAATTTAAACAATACCTTGCCAGGTACTTTTTGCAACGAACGCGCATCCACAATAGTTATATCTGGGCTTGCCATATTCATATGCCGATTCGTTAAGATGTCCAGACGCACCTTTGGATGTTTCGCATATAATTTAGATAAACCGGTCAATAACCCACTACCTGAAAATCCTTCTTCGGTCCAAATTGAAATATAACCCGCCAATTCTTCGGGCCCTGTTAAATTATCCAGCAATGAATTTGCAATATTTGAAATATTTTCAATTTCTGTATACAATTGACGCGCCATATTTGTCGGCACACACCCTGCAGAACTACGAATTAATAGCGTTGCATTAAATCGCTTTTCCAAATCTGAAATCAATTTGGACATATTTGAATGTTTTATTCCATTTCTTTCCGCGGCGGCATAGATTTGTCCAAAATCAATAACCTCTTTCAAAGCCAACAATTCACGCAACAGCGCAATTTTGGTTTTTATTGTCGCCATAAACACCCCCTTATACTGTTAAAATAATATTATTTTCCTATATAGGCAAAAAAGACCCCGTGTCCCACAAATTTTTTTCTAAGAATATATACCTTAACCAAGGAGCATCTTAGTCAAAAAATCCCGAAAAACCGAACTTTTTCCAATTCCTATCCCCTTTTTATACACTATTTTGAATAAAAAAGGTATAAAATAAAACAATAAAGCCTATTTTATAATAAACGCATACCAATTTCACAAAATACTAAGGAGAAAAAAATGAAACATAATGAAGTCTGGTATGCAATAGACTGCTTTGCCCAAGAACATAAAATGTCATGTTCTGGTCTGGCAAAATACAGCGGGCTTGATCCAACAACGTTTAACAAAAGCAAACGCTGGTCAAAATATGGTCAGCCACGGTGGCCATCAACAAACAGCATTGCAAAAATATTAGAGGCCACAAATTCCAGAATCCAAGATTTGATAAAGTTTATTGACGTGCCAAATGCCCAGCCTGGCGGGGAACGCGTACCTCAATAATCACAAAAAAAAGTACCGCACAATTATGCGGTATTTTTTTACCCAATTTGTACAACCGTATCTATGTTTATATTCCGCGCAAACATTTCATCGTGACTGACCAACAATATTGCACCCCGATAGTGATTCAGCGCATCTTCTAAAATCTGAATACTTTTTATTTCAAGATTATTTGTCGGCTCATCCAAAATCAATAAATCTGGCTGTTCGGCACCACCCAAGACCGCTGCCAAGGTTGCTTTTAACAGTTCCCCACCAGACAAAACACCAACAACCTTTTTTGATAAATCCCCACGAAATCCAAAGTTTGCTGCAAATGCATGTGCATCGTGTCTAAGGACACCGGCAACATCCATAATATTTTCAACAATTGTCTTATTTTTATCCAAAACAGACAAATCTTGATTCAAATACGAAATTTTACCAAACGTTTTAATCGTTCCCGACTGTGGTATTAATTGCCCACAAATCAACTTTAACAACGTTGATTTTCCTGCCCCATTTTTTCCAGTCAAACGCACACGTGTCGCCCCATACATAACAAAATCAAAATCTTTCAAAACGCTCTTTTTATCGTATGCAAAGCACACATCAGAAACACGCACCAATTCCTTGCTATAAAAAGACTTATTTGGCACTGGAATTTTTATTTTTTCATCACGCATTTGCATTGATAAATCTTGTTGCAACGCCAACTGTGCGTCCAACTTTTTTTGAATTATTGCATGCTTTTTTGCCTCGGTTTCTTGACTTTTTCCTTTTAATGCATTGACCACCATCCTGGACCCTGCCGCGCTATTTGCTTTATCTTTTTTCTGTTTCAAGACATGATGTTGACGTGTATTTTGTGCCCGATTTAATGTTCCTTGCAGACGCGCAATTTCCTTGTTTGAATCAACATATTGCGCATAAATATTTTCCTGTTCCGCACGTTTCTGGGCAATCCAGAAATCATAATTTCCCCCATAAACACGTATTTTACCATTTGATATCTCAATTATTTTATCAACATATTGTAACAATTCCCGATCATGCGAAACAATAACCACACCAAACGGATACGCAAACAATTCACCCAAAAAATAGCTCTTGGCATCCACATCCAGATTATTTGTTGGTTCATCCAACAACAATATTTCAGCATTACTATCAAATGCACGCGCCAATTCAAACAACTGACGTTCACCACCACTTTTTGAACCATCTTGTTTTATTTGATTTAGAAAATAGACAGATGCCTTTCTATCAACCGTCCCAGATTCAGGCACCAATTGCCCTGCCAACAATCGCAACAACGTCGATTTCCCTGCGCCATTATCACCAACAATCGCGATCTTATCACTATCATTAAATACATATGAAACACCATCCAACAAAACATTGTCAGATTCATAACCAAAACAAATATTCAATACTGAAATAAAACCCATAACAAAAACCCCATAATATTGTGTTAACCAACGGCACATATTCGCGCCATTACATAAATAAAATTCACAATATTATTTACACATCGGTTTTTGTCCTTTGATTAATTTACACACCGAGATTGTATCAGACTATTAAGAAAAATCAACAAATTATTTTCTTGTCACCAAAAATTCGGAAACCTTTTTCAATGCCCAAACCAATAAAACCGTCATGCACAAGAAAACAACCAAGGTCGCCGTTATACCAAACCCATCTAACAAAACCTTTGCCAACATTAATGTCATTGCCCCACAAACTGTCGACACCATTGCACGCGTAGACAACACAGTTCCACGCTCTTGCGATTTTATACTATGATGAATCAATGTATTATATTGCAAATTATTCAGCACACGTACCGCCGGCAGCATCGCCAGCACAGCACACACAACATAAACCAATGCCATGCTCGGCGCATAAATCGCAACCAATCCCATAAATATACTTAAAACAATAGCACCAATTGTTATAATCGAAACCTTAATTTCGCCATATCTTTCACAAATTTTATACGCATATTTCGACAAAACAATTTCAGAAAATTGTTTCATACCTAAATACAATCCAAACAGTTGAACCGGGACCATTGCTGTTTCCATTATCGGCTGCGAAATCCATAACAACACAATTGTAAACGCACCAAACATTGCCGGAAATAAAATCAAATTTCGCAATCTGGGATTTTGCAACGTATGCCATGTAATCCCCAATGCATCTGCAATCGCTGTTTTGTTTTTCACAACACGTTTTACCTCTAATAATTCTGGTAAAAAACAAAACGCAAATACCGACATTAATGCAAACAATATCTGAACCCAAAGCAAGCAATCACCACCAAAACGTGCAAACAAACCGCCACCGAAAATCGCAGCAACGAATGATGCTGCACTGCCAAACGTCATAATATTTCCAAACTCTTTCAAGAACTGTTTTTGCGTTTTATTGCGCTTTAACAAATCGTACGTATACGCTTCTAATGTACCTGTAAACAGTGCGGACGTAACACCTAACAAAGCCTCTCCTAAAACAATAGCCCAAAAACCGTACGCCATCGCAATTACAGAAAATCCCGCCACACAAAACGCGCCACCCATAATCATCACACGACGACGACTAAATCTATCCGACAAATACCCTGATGGAATTTCAAACAAAAAAGCAACCAATCTAAAAATTCCCTGAATCAGAAAAAAATCACCAACACTGATACCACGTTGCGTATAAACCAAAACAATCACCGGCAACACCAACATAAAATTGTGAAAGAACCACCCTGCCCGCAACAAATACAGCCCACGTTTAACGGATTTAATTGATTGATTTTTTGCCATATTAGCATGATAACATATTCAGGAATTAAATTCTAATCAAAATTAGCTATTTCGCCCCTTTTATCCAACCACCGCAACATAAAAATAAAATGCCCAAAACGGGCATTTAATTTTTATAGCGGATGGTGAGGGATTGTAAATTCCCATCTTCGCTTTCGCTCTATGGGCCCCTTTCGCCTACGGCTTCGAACCCCACGCAACTTCGTTGCTCATCCGGGTGTTCTTATCCAACCACCGCAACATAAAAATAAAATGCCCAAAACGGGCATTTAATTTTTATGGCGGATGGTGAGGGATTCGAACCCCCGGTGGAGTTGCCCCCACAACGGTTTTCAAGAGCGTCGCATTCGACCGCTCTGCCAACCATCCGAAACTATACACGCCGGCGGTTCTTTCAAACCGACGGTTTTGGTGTTTCACATGACATTGTCATGCTCACACTCCACTTCGCTGGCGCTTCGTAGTCAAGACCGCTCATCTCAACACGCTCTGCCAACCATCCGAAAGTATATTCACTAATTTGTCAGACAGCACCAACGGCGCACATTATACATTATTTTTTTTAAAATTGCAAACATAAAATCATATATCCAATAACAAATCCCTAAATCAACAATGACACAACCAGGACGTTGCATGGTATCATATAGTTGAAAACCAAAGTCATTTTTCTGATAGTAATTATCAATCGCCAGCATTCTTACCAAGATATCTGCACGATTTATATTTTGTTTCATAGAGTGAGAAAAGAGCCATTCGGTATCAAGTATCGTTTCGTCAATCAGCTTGTATTTTGGATATGGTATAAGATTCATATTACAGAGAGGTTTCTTTTTAGCCTATCGTATTATATCGTCTTGTCAAATAATATATTGTAATTAGATTGACTTTTAACATGCTTGGTATAAAATAATGAAAGATCAAAGGGTTCTTTTATGACTAAATATGTTGCTGGGATTGATTTTGGGACAACTAATTCTGCTGCTGCGATTTCTGATGGGGCTACACCACGTATGGTGGATGTAGAAGGCGGCAAAGACACAATTCCAACCGCATTATTTTTTGCAGATAAAACCAATAGTGTGCATTATGGTCGTGACGCACAGAATAAATATACAAATGGCGATGGTTCTGGGCGTTTTATGCGCAGCATGAAGCGTATTTTGGGATCACAAACAATGCGTGGTGGGACGGTCGTAAATGGAAAAATGACCCGCTTTGATACAATTATTGAATATTTTGTAAAACACCTGAAACAGAAAATTGATAAGGCAGCAGGCACCAAGGTTGAATATGTTGTTATGGGGCGACCAGTACATTTTCGTGATAACGATCCTGCTGGTGATGCCCAAGCCCAGGCGGAATTGGAAAAAATCGCACTTGCAGCCGGTTTTAAACATGTCGCATTTCAGTATGAGCCAATTGCAGCAGCCTTTGCACACGAACAGAATTTAACATCGGAAAAGCTTGCTTTTGTTGTTGATATTGGCGGTGGGACATCTGACTTTACAGTTATCAGATTATCGCCAGAACGCAAGTTCAAGTTGGATAGAACCGAAGATGTATTGGCTAATACGGGTGTTCGTATTGGCGGAAATGATTTTGACAAGGCGCTATCAATGAAATCATTTATGCCATGTTTTGGATTGGGGACAGAGTATAAATCGTATGATAAAAACATCACAATCCCAACCAGTCCGTATATCAGTCTTTCCACATGGTCATCTGTGAACGAAGTGTATAACTATAAAACACTGAATATGGTGCGTGGCTATACTGTTTGGGGGCTGGAACCAGAAAAAACAAAACGTCTATATGAAATAATAGAAAATCGTCTGGGGCATAAAAACTTAGATTATGTTGAAAATGCTAAAATGGCACTATCTTCACAGCAGGACTATGAAATAGTTTTAGACTTTTTAGCAGATGCTCCATTGGTCAAAACTAATCGTTCTATTTTTGAAGACTCTATCAAGTCTGATATAGCCAAAATTGAAAAGTCTGTTCAAGAGTGCATCGCCCAGGCAGGCATAAAAAATACAGATATAGAATTAGTCATTTTAACGGGTGGTTCGACCGAAATTCCATATGTCAGTCGTGTTATGCAATCTTATTTCCCAAATGCAGAATTGTCATCAGCAAATAAAATGGCAAGTGTGGGCCTTGGCTTGGCATACGATGCAATGCGTCGATTTGCCGAACCACAACATACGAAATAAAAATTCCCTGTAAAACTGGATTTTATATGTGAAGTATCATGTTACGTTCATACCCTGCCAACAAAGTGGCAGTGCGAAAAAGCCTATTGGATGTAAATGGCGCTTTTTTTATGCATTTTTGCATCCGCAAAAACACATCCGTTTACACACATCAAAAAACATCACCCGCACCCCCGCAGAACTCTGGGATATAAAAAATAGACGTGTGCCGAACACACGTCTATTATTATCTCTGGTCGGGGCGACAATGAGTAAATTTGCCAAGTATCAAACGCAGGCAAATTGTCACGAATGCCACGCAGATTTATCACATTTTGTGATAAAGCGAGTGAAACGTTCGAACCCGACAAAAGGATTTTGTCGTTTGAATCCACAGTTCCACCAAAATAAACAAAAATACCGCATTAACTGCGGTATTTTTGTTTATCTCTGGTCGGGGCGAAAGGATTCGAACCTTCGACATCTTGGTCCCAAACCAAGCACTCTACCAGACTGAGCTACACCCCGAAACGAGAGGTATTATAACAGCATTTTTTTCAAATGCAAATTTTTATTTACATTTTATGCTTGTTTGATTTCATTAAGTTTTATATCATACAAATGAATGAGAAGGATATTTCAATATTTTATAATATTTTCTGTTGTCGCCACTGGTGCATATGCCATGACACGCGATGCGCAACTGACCAACACAACTGGTTATAATTACAACTATATGTATCCATATATGAACAATCAGATGCGTACCGACCTAAATCCCGGTGTCACGACATCACAATCATTAAGCCCGATAAACACCGTCGTGAAAACAACAAAATTATCCGCAGACAGACGCGTTGTGCCACGCAAGACAAGCACCGCACGCAGTGCATCCAACACAAACATGGCACCACGAATTAATACCAGCACGCAATCCGATACGCGTCGCGTCGTTGCACGTAGTGCGTCCAGTACAAATGCACGTCGTATGACCAATCCTGCGAATCGCCGTGTCGTTGCACGTGCCGGCATTAATCAACCGGGCAACATGCGTACTGGGACACGTGCAGAAACCACAAATACATACCGTAATGCAACCAACACGAACAATACATACACAACAACCCAGCGCACGTCATCAACCCGTTGTTTGGCAGACTATATGGAATGCATGGACAGGTATTGTGAACGCGAAAACACTGCATACAATCGATGTTATTGCAGTTCAAAACTGTCGCAAATCGATTCGACATACCAATCTGAAATCGACAGTCTTATTAAACAGATTATTGCGCTACAAGGCATAAACAAATGGACCGACACAGAAATGAACGAATACTGGATGGACACAATCGGTAAATATTCGGGCGATAATTCTTGGACGAATATTGATGACGCATTGAACATCGATTGGGCAGGCATGGAAAGCCGTGTTCGCGGTCAAAACGCATTTACAACTGGTCATGAATATTGTGTTCAGCATTTGCGTGGCTGTTATTACATGGCATCAAACCTGCGTGACGCATATCGATCTGAAATCGCACGTGACTGCAACACTTACGAACAAGCCCTGCAAAAATTGAAAAATGCCGCCGAAAGTATCATAGGTGCATACAAATGACACACTTTTTAGGAATCGAATACGGACGCGGTTGCTTAAAAAACGCAATTGATGGGGGGCCTGCACTGGGACCACGTGCGATAGAAAAAATGTTTCCAGCGCACAAATGGTCAATAATTACCGCCGAACCATTTAATCCAATCGAATGCGCGAACGACCGTTTTGGCGAAAATTTTAAAATACAACAAAAAATATGCCAAAATACGCCAAACACACCACATATTATGGTTGGTGGCGACCATTCTGTAAATTATGGTCATTTTGTCGCACTGGCAAATGCCTTGCCAGAACAAAACTTGTGCCTGATATACATTGATGCACACCTGGACATACACACCCCCGAAACCGCCATTGCCCAGGCATCTGGCGCACCACACGGCACAAATGTTCGCGCATTATTGGGGAATGGTGATGCACGCTGGTTAACATTACAAGACAAACGCCCTGCCCTGCATCCAGAAAATTTATTTTACATCGGTACACGATCTTTTGAACCGGCGGAAATAGAATTCGCAACACGACAAAATATCTATATCAAATACGCCAATGAATTAAACACATTATCTGATTGGGAACAAACCGTTTCAGAAATTCGCGAACGAATCGACGACAGACCATTCGTTGTATCATTTGATTTTGACGCAATCGACCCAAAATACTTTCGTGACGTGCTGGTTCCTGCAAAAAATGGTCTTTGCGTTGATGCTGCTAAATACTTTATTAACGCCTTTAAAGATGCACACTGTTTCGAATTTGTAGAGTACGCCCCCAATGGCGACAAACAAAGCGCACAAATCACACACGATTTAATTGAGATACTGGTATAATTAACGAATTCTTATATTTGCAATAAAATTTTCCAGACGTTTATCATCAACCCAGGAAGCATACGTCGAAATTAAATCAATCGCCTGTTCCATCTCTTTTAAACTACGTGTATTACAGCGCGCGCTTGCAATGGATTTTTCAACTGCCGCCATATCATAACTCATAATTTGACGATACAATTTACGCGACAAATAAGACAACGACCCATAACTTGTCTTATACGTTTCACCCCAGTCTATTCTGCGCCCACAACGACGATTTCTGGAATCATCTTCATTTTCACTTGTTGCAAAAATTTCATTTTTGTTTTCACGACTTGGAATATTATCGATAACATCACCAGCCCACGCAGATAACATATATTTTTCGTGTTTTAACGACGCCATATAAATTTTATTATTATCACACGGTTCCGCATACGATGCTGCCAAGGCAGTTGCAACTTCAAACCAAATACCATGATCGCAATTATCCCCCCATAAATGTATATCGTCATACAGTTTCAACGCATAATGTGCGTTTATTTCCGGAAAAGACAATTTACAAACAAAGCCAACGCCGCCCTGCCAAATATTTATTCCATGTTCATTGACGCCACGCACCAACATTTTACATGGCGTATCAAACAAATCGGAAATCTGCTTCAAATCATAGACGCGACTGCCATCCTTATTTCTAATGTCATATATATTTTGAATTAAAAAGTTTTCTAAGCCATTACGAAATTCATATGTCACGCGCGAAACATCTTCTTTTGGCAAACGATTACGCAATTCTGGTGGCAAGGCGCCTAAATATGGCGACACATCCGTACAATGTACTATTTTCTGCAAAATACGAGTATCACGATTCCATTTTCGACGCAAAAAACCAGTCAGCGCAACATGCTTTACACGCCGTTTACCTTCTTTATACGATAAAAATTTAATACCTTGTCCCATCACAATACAAATATAGGACAAATACACGCATTGTCAACAACTATTTATTTAACTCCTCGCATATTTTATTATGTCGATATATATTTCGCGCTAAATCATCACTGATAACCTCCCAATCTGTCATTCGCCCATATATTGGTATACAGGACACATCCAGGCATACATTATTCTGCAATTGTGTATCTTTCGCGCAAGATACGACGAATATCGACAAGACCACGACTAAAAGTTTCTGCATTAACATCACCTACCTTTTTTAATATTTCTGATTGCATATTCGATTGTGCAACCAGTGTTTCTGTCTGACAATTGGTATGCCCAACATATTTTCCCACAAAAAAAGCAAAAAAAATGACACCAAACAGTGTCAAAAAAATACAAATTCGCATTTTAAACCCCAAAAACATTTAAAAACCCACCAATTGGTGGGTTGATTTCATTAGAAGCCGAAAACCATACGCTGTTTTGATTGACGTTTCTTTTCGTTGCGAACAGCTTCTTCCTTCAAACGCTTGCGTCGTGTTGTTGGTTTTTCATAACGCTGACGTTCTTTCATTTCGCGGTACAGGCCTTCTTTCTGTGATTTACGTTTTGCAACACGCAATGCCTGTTCGACGTTATTGTCGCGAACCAGAACTTTTACCATCGGTCATTCACCCCCTTTACACGTTTTCGCTTATTCTACATAAGAAGGGGATTTTCATCCCCTTCCCCTTTTGTTTTGGTGGAGCTGATCAGGCTCGAACTGACGACCCCCTGCTTGCAAAGCAGGTGCTCTACCAACTGAGCTACAACCCCAAAACTTTGCACTTTCATCATGAAAGCGAACGCATTTTATACAATTTAAAAGACTTTGTCAATCCAAAAATTATTTTTATAAAAAATAAAATCGCTTTTAAACTAGACTTTTATCAAATACACCGTATAATAATACTCATTATGGTAAAAAAGATATCAAACTCTATAAAGTCCTTTATCAAAGGCGATGAATCAAACGGCCGTATTAAATGGTCGTTGTATGGGCGTGTCTGGCGCGAAATCGGCAGACCATATGTTAAATGGTTGGTGGCCGGTATTTTATTCACTATACTTGCCGCTGCCGCCGAGGGTTATACAATCACCCTGGTTCAACAGGTTGTTGACAAGGCGTTCATAGAAAAAAGCATGAACGCAATATACTGGCTGGGCGTTCAGGTTATTATTGCCTTTGGTGCCAAAGGTACCTTTACATATGCAAAATCCTTGATTATGTCCAAAGGTGGCTTGTTAGCCAGCGCAAATCTGCAAAAAAAGATTTATCGCCACATGATGCATATGAATCTGTCACGCTTTTATGGTGATGGGATTGGCAAAAACTTGAACTATTTCGGGGTTCAGGCAGGCGCGGTATTAAACCTGGTGACAGGAACCGTTATCCGTGTCGTTCAAAACGTTGCGACATTGGCCATGACATTAGGATTGATGTTCTACTACGCCCACCAAATGTGTATTGTATTAATGTTCTTGGCACCTGCAATCATGATTCCAATGGTTATTATCATGCGCAAACGTCGCAAACTGTCACGTCAATCATTTGGCATTGCAAACAATGTTTCACAACAATTAAACCAGACATTGCACGGAATTAAAACGATTCAGGCATTTGCCGCCGAAGAACGCGAAGAAAAGAATTTTGCACACGTATTAAATAACGCAATGGTAAATGCATACAAAAGCACACAAGCAAACGCCCTGCGTTCACCATTAATGGAATTCATGATTTCCATTGGTTTATGCATCGCAATGATTATGGGCGGTCATTTTATTGCCAGTGGCGCAATCTCAACAGGTGACTTTACGGCATTCTTGTTGGCTTTGACTGCTGCATATAAACCTGCAAAAAGCATCACATCAACTGGCGACACATTACAACACGGGTTATTGGCGGCAGAAATTTTGTTCGAATTCCTGGACAGCAAACCAGAAATAACTGACGCACCAGACGCCCGCGAATTAACAGCAAAAAATCTATCCGTTGGATTTCACGATGTTTCATTTGCATATAATCCAGAAGAACCTGTTATCAAAAAACTTAGTCTACATGTTCCTGCAGGCAAGGTGTGCGCACTTGTTGGTCCATCTGGTGGCGGTAAAACAACATTATTCAATTTATTGGAACGTTTTTACGAACCACAAACCGGTAAAATTACAATAAACAAAACTGACATACGTAAATACACATTAAAATCCCTGCGCGAAAACATTGCAGAGGTTTCACAAAGCGTATTCTTGTTCAAAGGCTCAATCGCCGACAACATCAGATACGGTCGCCCAAACGCCACAGATGAAGAAGTCATCGCGGCAGCACGCGCCGCAAACGCACACGATTTTATCATGGAATTCCCAAATGGTTATGATACAAACGTTGGTGAATCAGGTGGCATGCTATCAGGCGGACAAAAGCAACGCGTCGCAATCGCGCGCGCAATATTAAAAGATGCCCCCATCTTGCTATTGGACGAGGCAACATCTGCCCTGGATACACAAAGCGAAAAATTAATTCAGGCTGCCTTAACTGACCTGATGCGTGGACGCACCACATTTGTTATTGCGCACCGCCTGTCTACAATCTTGGACGCGGATATTATATGCGTAATCAAAAACGGTCAAATTATTGAACAAGGAACAGATGCTGAATTATGCGCCCTGGGTGGGGAATACAAAAAATTGCGCGACATTCAGTTTAGAACAGAAACTAAAAAGAACAAAAAGAACAACTAAAAAAAAAACGCCCAAATGGGCGTTTTTTACTGGTTCATCGAACTAAAAAAGTCCGAATTTGTCTTGGTCATACGTAATTTATCTAACAAGAATTCCATCGCCTCTAACGTACCCATCGGATTAATTATTCGACGCAAAACATACATCTTAGACAATATTTCTTTGCCAACCAACAGGTCTTCTTTACGCGTACCAGACTTTGTTATATCAATTGCCGGATATACACGCTTATCAGACAACTTTCTATCCAAGATAATTTCACTATTACCCGTACCCTTAAACTCTTCAAAGATAACTTCATCCATCTTGGATCCTGTATCTACTAATGCAGTTGCAATAATAGTCAATGAACCGCCACCTTCGATATTACGTGCAGCACCAAAGAAACGTTTTGGACGCTGTAATGCGTATGCATCAACACCACCAGTCAAAACTTTGCCACTGGACGGAACACATGTATTATATGCACGCCCCAAACGTGTGATTGAATCCAACAAGATAACTACATCCTGACCTGATTCTACCAAACGTTTCGCCTTTTCAATAACCATTTCTGCAACCTGAATATGACGCACAGCCGGCTCATCAAATGTCGAAGAAATAACCTCTCCCTTAACACTGCGTTGCATATCCGTCACTTCTTCGGGACGTTCATCAATCAATAACACAATTAATTTTACATCTGGATAGTTCGTAGCAATACTGTGTGCAATATTTTGCAACATAACTGTTTTACCAGTACGTGGTGGCGCAACAATCAGCGAACGTTGCCCCTTACCCGTTGGGGAAATCAAATCAATTACGCGCGCAGACAAATTGCGCCCCTTGTCTTTATCGTCTGGAACCTCCATCTTTAACTGTTCATCAGGATACAATGGCGTCATATCATCAAACGACACACGATGTTTCAGTTTTTCTGGATCGTCACCATTTACACGTTCAATTGTTTCCAGCGCAAAATAACGTTCTGTTTCTGCCGCAGGTGCCTGAATCTGTCCTTCGACATAATCACCGGTTTTTAATCCATACTTTTTAATCAAATTTGGCGACACATATAAATCGTCCGGTCCTGCCAAATAGTTTGATTCTGGCGCACGCAAGAATCCAAAACCATCTTGCATACGTTCCAATACCCCATCACCAATCAACGTCACTTTTTTATCAGCCGCGAACACACGCATAACCGCGAAACGCAACTGTTGCACGTTCAACTGTGACGGATTTTCAATCCCCATATCTTCCGCCATTTTCAGCAACTGCTGAGGCGACTTTGCCTTTAATTCATTAATATGCATAAAATATCCTTTTGTGGAAATGTTAGACGCAGAACTACGTCCCTTTTGTAAGTTATATCTTACACTAAATTGACAAAAAAGTCAAGTTTTTTTAATTTTCTCAAAAAAAATCCCCACAACACGTAGGGGATTTTATTTTAGAATCTATACGAACCAGAAATCTTGATATTATGCAACTGAATTTCTGAATTATATTGATAACGATAATCAACACCAACCTGAACACCATTCGCAGATAGCAGCTCTATACCGCCACCAATATTAGCCCATAACGGATTAATATCAATATCATATTTCGTGCTGTGATCCGCCTGAACAAAACGATATTTTGCAAAATCGGGCGTCCCCAACACATCATATTCCACACCAATCGACGCATATGGACGAATCTGGAACCATGCAGATGGATATATACGCTTTTGCGCAATCAAAGAATACCCTGGCGTCAGAACAAAGTAGCCATCTGATTCCAAACGCATATAATCATCGCCATTTATCTTTTCTTTGACATCAAAGCCAAAATTATAACCTGCACGCGCATACAAATTACCAACAACATATTGATTCAAAATATCATGCATCAGCCCCCATTCTGTCAACAAACTCAACGCATAACCATCTCCATCAATATGACCTGTATAATTTTGAGAACGACTGATATCAAAGAAATGCATATCCAAGAACGCATTTCCATACAAGCGCGCCTTTTCACCCAAAATCTTCATCATATATGCACCAAATCCAACATTTGTATCTTCTACATCAACCTTAACACGACCATTTTCAACAATATTCGCATAACTTAAATCCATTCTGTCCGCCCCAGCAGAAGATGTATGCGATACACGACCAGTCAATCCCAAAATCAAAGTATTAGATTCCTGCCAATCAAAGCCACCCGACACACTGAAACGATTACCATCTGTATGCTTGCCATCTGCAACATTTTGATAGAACATGCCATAATCCACATCCAACCATGCTTTTTTCAAATTACGATTACGATTCCAGATAAATTCATCAAACATTCGGTCTTCGAATGAACGGAATGCAGTATGTTCATTTAACGCAACGACACCCATAATTTGTTCAACTTCACGTGCCTGAACTAAACGACTGAAACGTGCCAACGGTTCGCCATTCGACGTTTCGACGTAGTATTCCATACGGTTATACAGTTCATTCATCAATTCTTCTATATTCGTACCATCAAATATCAGTGGTATTACCTCTATCGGGGTGCGATTATAAAAACCTTTATCCTCTAATTGACCTGCGATCAGGTTGTCCAACGCACCAGCTGATACATATTCGCCTGTTGTATAGTCAGGCTGACGCGCAACAATTGGTTGAATCTTTGTATTTTCAATTAACACAGGTCCACCGAAACGCGGATCAAATACGATATACAAACTTTCCTTTGTACCATCTGCATTCATATCACGAACAGAAACATATGCCGGCAAGTCATCTTCATCGTTTGAGCCTGTCTTGGTCAAAGAATCAAAATAGTTATAGCAAACACTGCCATCTGCATTACAGAAACTGACATTCAAATTACGAATTTTCGTTGCTAGTTCGCTAATACCATCATTTGCCTGCAAGAATAAAATCGCCGTCCCCTGATCAATCGCATCTGTGATATTAATACCAATCTGTGGTTTACCCAACGTGCCATCCGATGTCAAAGAACCAATTGTATTTATGTTCGCGTCAAACTTGCCACCAACAGTTATCAGTGCAGTTGCATCTTGCGGATTTGTTATTTGCCCTAAACTATTATCTGAATTCAAGCTTACTGTTGCCCAATAATTACGGTCTGTCGAACCAGCACCTGTTGCATACGGTAATATAATTGCGTTAATACTGCTGTTATCACCAAATATGTAATCACCGGCAACAGACATCTTTTCCAAACCAATAAAAGACACATTCTCACCCAGATTGCCACCAACACTAACAATCTGATTATCTGTTGTACCATCAGATAATTTTTGTGCAACAAACCGCAAATCAGTTGCGACGATATTGCCACCAACATCAATATCACTGCTGTTTATTACCAAAGAACCACTCTGATTAATACCAGACACGACTAAATTCGACGTTGTTATTTCATACTTATTTGCAGAAATATTTATATCCTTGCTCGACAAAGCCCCCGCATACCCCTGATACAGCATCGCATTAGTTGCAATTGCACCATCAACATAAATGCCTGCGCCATCTAAAATCAAATTACCTGAATTTATTGTCAAATCAGACACATCTATAAACGCACTGCCCGAATCCAGTGTCAACACACCAGAATTATTAACAACGTCATCAAAATCAATACCATTAGCCGCACTTAACAGCAATGTACCAGAATTTGTCAATCCAGCCCCAGTTATCGAATTTCCTGCATAAACATCTGCTATACCCCCTGCCCCAGAAATAATATCACCAGAAACAACAACATTCGTTCCAACATCATATGTCGTATCACCAGCATTGATAACAAAATTTTCGCCAACAACTAGATTTCCAGCCTGCAATCTAGAAGTATTCAAATTCAACATGCCATCTGCTGCACCTGCTTGAACCAGATCAGCAGCGACACGAACATTTCCGGCAATATTAACAACATCTGCATTAATATTAGTCTGTGTTCCCGTCGTTCCACTGACAACCAAGCTATCCGCCACCAATTCAGACGCGTCAACATCCAATACACCGCCCGTCTGGGAAATCGCACGCGCAACCACAGTATCATTTGCGGACAAAACCAAGGAATCACTTGTCATCACACTGCCCGTCACAATATCACCATTTGTTGCAACAAATTCTGCATCACCAGTATTATTAATATCGCCCGTTTCAATATCACCACCCGTGACATTCAAGACACCTGAATTTGTCACCATGCCCATGACATCAACCACGCCATCCGCCACGATATTAACACTAGATTTATTTGACAATGCGCCACCAACTAATACAGCATCCGCAGATTCAATTTCAAATGTACGCCCTGTTCCTATGGACACAGCACCCAAAGACACATCTGAACCTGCCACAGTCGTACCCAGCTTAAAACTGTCAGTGTCTTCGATAATTAATCCTGTATTTGCCGTCGTCCCATCAAATAAAACATTGCCACCGATATCAATATTGCCCGCCTCAGCAACAATATAAGCACCATGCGCAACAACCTTACCATCACCCGACATACTACCAACATTGGTACCATACGAATAAATTTCTACACCACCGTTATTATTCGCCATTAATGCACCATCAATATCAAGTTTTGACGTCGCCAAACCAACTGTGCCAGAATCACCAAACACAACACTACCTAAATTTGCAACGTCTACATCACCCCCAATACCAATATCATTGGAAACAATTTGAATTCCCCTGGTCAACGCACTGTCCGTTGCAATAATATCACCTGAAATTTCAACATTTCCATTATTTGCCGTCAAAACAACCGGCGCACCATATGCGTTAACATTCAGATTCCCTGCCCCCGTTGTATCTGCACCCAAAACAACATTGCCACCAACATATACATTGCCACCAACAGTCGTGTCATACAAACTGGCGCCAAAATTCATGGTACCTGTTGCCGCAATGTTTAATGAATTATCAACTGTCACACTGCCAGCCAAAGCGTTCAAATTAAACGTTCCCCCCACAACATTAATACCGCCAATTTGTACCGCACCACCAGACGTGTCAGAACCATAAAGGGTGGTTGTACCACTATTGTTTGTCATTGTTCCACTAACGAACACATCCTTGGCATGAATTGTTGTTTCACCATCTGAATTTGTGACATCACCCGAAATCCCAATGTCGCCGGTTGTATCTGTCAAGGATTCAATCGCCAACACCGACCCAATCCCAGAATTCGATACAGATTGCAAATCAACGGTGGAACCATTCAACAACATATCCCCAGAATTTGAAATGTTTCCAGCAACAGACAAAACATACGCAGAAATCAAATCTGTATTTGTCCCTGCCGTTGCGACAACAGGTCCAGAAATATACATATCACTGTCTGAACTTAATGTCATATTATTACCACGATTATTCACCGATGTCGCATAAATATCCATTGCCTTTATATTCATATTCGCATCAGCATTTACATCACCGTCCGAATTGACACCATTTAATATCGTGGTCGTATCTATTGCACCATTATTCAAAATCAGATTAAAACTATCTAAATAATTTGCAAATGCCCCAAATTTCATATCACTTGAAACATTTGTTCCAAACGTCAGACTGCCCGTTTCCAAACTAAATACATTTGCTGCCTTCATCCCGGACAAATTTATACCATTTTCAAAGTGTGTCTGACCAGATACATTGGCATAAAAATCACCGCTATTCACAAAGGAATATTCTGTACCAGAACCACCCGTGACCATCAGACTGGCAACATTCATGCGCATTGTTCCATTTTGCGAATCGTTTTTCATTGTCCCAGAAATCGTCACAACACCCGCAGTATTTGCGTTTCCCGTGGTTGAATCTGTACCAATACCCGTCACCTGCATCAACGTCCCAGAATTTTCAAAATTCCCTGTCACAACCATTGCACCAGATGTCGACAAAACCATTGAGCCCACACCGTTTTGAATCGTGCCACTGGACGATACGCCACCGTTCGCAGTAATATTTGTACTTGTCGCGCCTGTTTCAGAAACCAAACCACCCATAGTGACAGCATTATCTGATTCGATATTTAACACCCCAGACGTATTAATCGAACCAGTCGCAACAGTCGTCGCATTTAAATCAAATACCCCATTATTATCAATATTACTGGATTCAAAATTTTCAATATCTTCAAACGTCAATGTCCCATTATTGGTTATCGCATCAGCAACCGTCATGTTAAATTTCGTAGTTGTCGCATCGTTTGATTTAAAACCCAAATTCCAACCGTCCAAAACCTGTAATAATGCACCAATCGAAACATTACCATTCGATTCGACGGTAAAAGACTTTTTTCCACCGTTAACGGCATTTAGTATGTACAAATTCCCAGTTTGACTGCCCTGATCAGATGTCGCACCAACATACATATTATTTGTAATAGAAAATCCACCTGGGGATTGAATACTATTAACCCCGGCATCAGAAATTGTAATTGTCTGATTCGTTGGACGCGTTGCCTGCCACGCAGAACCATCTGTCGAAACAAACGAATCTCCAATATTTGCAGGTCCTACAACAACTGCGTTTGCACCAAATGGCACCAAACAGCAAACAAAAGAAATTAATTTTTTTATCATTTTTTTATTTTTTCCATTCCATTCTTAGGAACATTGTGGCACAATCCCCCGCGCAAGAGCAAGCAATTATTTTAAATCGAAGGAGAATATTATGTCCGAAATCAAAAAAGTTCATGCACGTCAAATTATGGATAGCCGTGGCAACCCAACAATTGAATGCGACATCGAATTATCAAACGGCGCATTCGGTCGCGCTGCTGTTCCATCTGGCGCATCAACAGGTACATTTGAAGCCTTGGAACTGCGTGACGGCGGTAATGCATATATGGGCAAAGGTGTTTTGACAGCAGTAAAAAATGTAAACGAGGTTATTGCGCCGGCATTAATTGGTATGGACGCATCAAAACAGACAGAATTAGACGAAAAAATGTTGGCATTGGACGGCACGCCAAACAAAGACAAGTTAGGCGCGAATGCAATTTTAGCTGTATCTATGGCATTGGCACATGCAGCTGCAAATGCAAAACATGTACCATTATATAAATATATCGCTGATATTTATGGCAATGCAAATCCATGTGTTTTACCACGCCCAATGATGAACATCATTAATGGCGGCGCACACGCAGACAACGGTTTAGATGCCCAAGAATTCATGATTATCCCAAATGGTGCAAAATCAGAAGTCGAAGCGATTCGCATGGGTTCTGAAATCTTTCATCATTTGAAATCAATTTTGAAAAAAGGTGGCAATTCAACAAACGTTGGTGACGAAGGTGGCTTTGCACCAAACTTTAATTCTTGTCGCGAAGCATTGGACACAATCGTTTCTGCAATCAAAGATGCAGGATACACACCAGGCGACCAGGTTTCAATCGGCCTGGACGTTGCATCTTCTGAATTCTATAAAGATGGCGTTTATAGCTTTGAGGGTCAAAAATTATCATCCGATGAAATGATTGCTTTTTATGAAAAATTAATTTCAGATTACCCAATTGTTTCAATCGAAGATGCACTGGCCGAAGAAGATTGGGACGGATGGAAAAAATTAACAGACACAATTGGCGCAAAATGCCAGTTGGTTGGTGACGACCTGTTCGTGACAAATCCAGTCCGCCTGGAAAAAGGTATCAAAGCAGGCGTTGCAAACGCAATTTTGATTAAGGTTAATCAGATTGGTTCATTAACAGAGACATTGCGCGCAATCAAAATGGCACAGGATGCAAATTATGGTGTAATCATTTCTCATCGCAGTGGCGAAACAGAAGATACAACTATTGCAGACTTGGCTGTTGCAACAAACGCAGGTCAGATTAAAACGGGGTCTATGTCACGTACAGATCGTATGGCGAAATACAATCAATTAATTCGTATCGAAGAAGAACTGGACAAAGACGCAAAATATGGTTTATAATCCGATCAGAGATGAACAAACTAAACACAGGGGGGCGCATAAAAAGTGCCCCTTTGTCATATAATATATGAACGGCAATGTCGGTTGATTGGGATATGTTTTTGCTGGTCGGCAAATACGCAATATGCGTGTTGTTATTGTTGGGCGTAATTTTGGCACCATCATGGATTGCACGCCAAAATGGCAAGGGAAAACCACAAATGCACGCCGTACGCCTGGGCAGCTGGGTATTCGGTTGGTCAATTATCGGATGGCTGTGGGCGTTATATTGGGCAGTACGTAAATAAAAAAAACGCCAAACGGCGTTTTTTTTAATAAACTGGATAATCACGTGGGAACGAAGAATCAGGACGAACTAATTCAGACTTCACACCACATCCCACCAACAATAATGCCATAAATAACAATACACTAAATTTCTTCATGTACATATAATACCCAATATTAAATATTATGCAACCTGTTTCATATCAGATTTAATCTGACGAATATATTTACGCAATTCATCAATCGCCACCAACGAACCGTCACGCTTTTGTGCAGACCAATAATCCCACCCATTAAAACTGACACTGCGTTGCAACTTTGCCGCCATAACATGAATTGATGCCTTGCCTAATAATGGATGTGCCAACATCGCATCACGCGTTATCATGACACGTTCACCACGCGGACTGACCAACGTCTGACCAACATACAACAATCCAGCAGCTATCAGTTCTTTAAAGGCAACACGAACCTCCTCTCGTTTTGGTTTTGCGACCTCTATATCCGACAAATCAATTGGCGTCACTGCGGCAACACGTTCACGTGCCGCACTTACATATTCTGCCTCTCGTTCAAAGCCAATAAATTGGCGTCCCAATTCACGCGCAGCAACCGCCGTTGTACCCGACCCCATAAAAGGATCCAATATAATATCACCCGGCTTGGTTGATGCCAAAATAACCCTATGTAATAAATCCAGTGGTTTTTGTGTATTATGCAAACTCTTGCCATCTGCACCCTTTACACGTTCTTCACCCAGGCAAATATTCAATCCCCAGTCAGAACGCATCTGTTTCCCACCGTTTAATTTTTTCATTGTTTCATAATTAAACGTATATTTACCTGTTTTTGTTGGCGTTGCCCAAATTAACGTTTCATGCGCATTTGTAAAGCGCGTCCCACGAAAATTCGGCATTGGATTTGTCTTTACCCAAACGACATCATTCAAAATCCAAAAACCCATATCCTGTAAAGCAGCACCAACACGAAAAATATTATGATAACTGCCAATCGTCCACATGGCACCATTTGGTTTTAATACGCGTTTACATTCCGCCAGCCATTGACGCGTAAATTCATCATACGCATCCGAAGATTCAAACGAATCCCATGAATCACGCACTGCACGTGCCGCGGTCTGATCTTCGGGTCTATATAATGTCTTGGCGCCCAATTGTAAATTATATGGCGGATCGGCAAATACCGCATCAACAGACGCATCTGGCAAACCACGCATCAATTCGATGCAATCGCCCAGCAAAATTTGATTCAGGTATTTGTTCATCTCTCTCATTCTCCCTATGCAAGACATTTTATCATATTTTTAACTATAAAAATTTGTATCCCACCCCACATTTTTGAAATAAAACACTTGATTTTTTGTTAAAGTGCATTTTTTTGAAAAATAAAATCACTTGCCAAGTTCGGATTTGATTGCTACCGTATATAACCATGAGATGCCCATATTGCAATTCTACGGATAGCCGTGTGACGGATTCACGCCCAGATATCGAAGACGCGATTATTCGCCGTCGTCGTGTCTGCGAACAGTGTGGCGCAAAATTTACAACCGTTGAACGCGTACAAATGCGCGACCTGATGGTTCGCAAAAATAGTGGCAAGTTAGAGGCATTCGATCGCGAGAAACTGCGTCGCAGCATAAAGTTAGCCTGTCGCAATCGTGATGTTGGCGACGAACAAATAGAAAAACTGGTCACATCAATCCATCGCCGTCTGGAAACAGAAACCCCAGATGATACGGTCACCAGTGTTATGGTTGGTCAAATGGTATCCGATTCATTATTAAATCTGGACCCAATCGCGTTCGTACGTTTTGCATCTGTTTATCGCAAGTTTTCACGCGTGTCAGACTTCAAAAAAATCATTGACCAAATACCAGAGGATAAAGATGACGCAGTGGTATGCAAACTGCCCAAGACGTCATTATTCTGATGATATAATAAAATGAAAAAAATAATTTCCCTTTTTATCGGTTTATTTTTACCGCTGACTGTGATGGCGGTGGACACACCACAAATTTTAACAAACGTCGACGCCAGTCTTTATGAACAAATATTCATGTTGCAAGACAAAGAAAAAATTGACACAGCAATAAAGGTCGAAAATCAAATCGCAGACAGACTATTGATGAACGAAGTTTTATATCAGCGTTATATTTCTGATACATACCACACACGCGGTCGCGAAATTGTTGCATGGATGGAACGCTACTATGATATGCCGGGCGCACAGCGCATGGAAAAACTGGCAAAGATAAAAAAAGCCACAGTTCGTCGCGCACGCGTTCCAAACATTATGACAGGACCCGAATCGATTGAAACCGCCCAATCTGAAACATGGACTGCAAAAAAATATACAGGCACAACAAATAAAAAAATCAACGAATTCAAGCGCGCAATTCGTACCGGCTCAACAAAAATCGCCCGACAAATTCTGGAAGACAAATCATTCAAAAAGAAATTAACCGAATCGGACTATGGTCGTCTTTCTGGTCGCTTGGCATACATATATTATACAAATGGCGAAATGGAATTGGCAAAAAAATGGGGATTTATCGCATCTGATGCACGTTCCGAATACGGTCTGTGGGCAATGGGATTACTATACTTCAAAGAAGAAAATTATACAGAAGCACAAAAATATTTCAGTCGCATCCTGGACTTAAAACAAATCAACAACGCCAGAAAGACAGAGGCCGCATTCTGGGCTGGGCGCTCGGCTGATTTTAACGGGGACCGCGAAACAGCACAGCAGTACTGGCGCGTGGCGGCAACATATCCGATGGCGTTTTATGGCGCATTATCCGCAACGATGTTGGGTCAACAACCACAATATGAATTCTTTGAAAACGACGTCACAGACGAAGACTACATCGAATTAAGCAACACAAAATATGGAAAAATCGCACTGGCATTATTACAGGTTGGACGCAAAGACCGTGCCGAAGAATATTTAAAATATTTAATCACATCCAAGGCATCCGACAGGACTCTACATGCCGTAAATTCTATTGCAACCGCGTACAGTATGCCGCGCGTTTCAATCCAATCAGCCAGCGTTATCAAAGACCGTGGAATCTTGGAAATTGACGACGACATTATTTATTCTGCGCAATACCCCCTGCCCGATTGGGAACCAATGGGTGGCTGGTCAATCGACCGTGCATTACTGTTGGCAATCACAAAACAAGAAAGTAATTTCCGCGTATCTGCAAAATCCACCGCTGGCGCCAACGGCGTTATGCAATTAATGCCCAGCACAGCCAAACGCGTCGCGCGTAAAAACAAGGTGGACATTTCGCAAATCGACATGTCAAACCCAGAACATAATATGTTCTTGGGTCAACAATATATCGTAGACTTGTTGGCACACCCCAGCGTTGAAAACAATATCATAAAGATGTTGGCGGCATATAATGCCGGCATGGGAACAATGGTCAAATTTGAAAAGTCGTTCTATACATATGACCCACTGTTATATATCGAAAGCTTTCCTGCATACGAAACCCGCAGTTATATAAAACGCGTAATGTCTAATTTATGGCTGTATCGCGCACGATTGAATCAACCATTAACATCAATGGAAGAACTAGCCAACGGTAATTGGCCATTATACAACAGCGAAGACGCCTATGTTCAACAACAAATTGCCGAACGTATGACAATATAAAAAACGCCCAAACCGGGCGTTTTCTTTATCGTGTTTTTTGATTATTGTTATTTTTGTTCTTATGAAACAACTGATACCAACGGACACCAGAATAAACGCTTAGCAACGCCCACAGACCCAGAATTGCCATTTTTTCTTGGCTATACCCGTTATTAACCATATCCCTGGTTGCATTAAGCGTACTTCCAACCGCAAAGCCGTTCATCATCAGATAAACTAATTCAAAAACACGTGGAATATCGTTCTTCTTTTTACCATCGTCCATAAGAGACTCCCTTAACTATCGTGTTTTTTGACTTGCCAGCAACTTTTGCATTCTTTGATTCATATTATCACGCTTATAATTCAAATTTTCATTTGCTTCATCTGCTGCCCATTTCGACATTTTTGCCAATAAGAACATCATCCCAGGAACCATAAACGCCCTAAAATTACCCGTTTCATAGAAACCCATAATATATGGCGCACTGCCCATAACCGCCGCAACATATGCAGCCTTACCCGCCGCGTCATTCATTTTTGCACGCACAAAATACCAATTCATTTTTTTGCGCAATTCTTTTGCTACTCTTTCTTTTTCCGTCATTTTTTATCCTTTTATTTGTTTTTAGTTGACAGAATCTTATCACAAAAACACATATTTGTCAACAATAAAATAAAGTTTGGTATTCTTTTCATTTTATTGCTATATTTTATACAATGATTATAACAGAACCCGATTTTAGCATAGAAATTGCAAGTGGTCACAAACTGGTTGCCGGCGTAGACGAGGCTGGACGCGGCCCACTATGTGGCCCTGTCGTTGCAGGCGCGGTTATTTTTCCAAATCGCGACATCGAAATACCTGTAATCATTCGCGATTCTAAAAAGATGACCGCACGTCAACGTGCATTGGCATATGAATGGATAACACAAAACACAATCTGGGCAGTTGCAGAATGCAGTCCATCCGAAATTGATGAACTTAACATTTTATGGGCATCAATGCAGGCAATGACACGCGCCGTAAATAAATTAAGTTTAAAACCAGAATACATACTGGCAGACGGGAACAGATTGCCACACAATTTGACAGGTCAAGCCATTACAAAAGGCGACGCAAAATCACTATCAATCGCCGCCGCTTCTATTATCGCCAAGGAAACCCGCGACAAAATAATGTCCAATCTATCCACGCAATATCCACAATACGGATGGGACAAAAACGCAGGCTATCCAACAAAATCTCATTTACAGGCAATCGATTTATATGGTATAAATCAGCATTATCGAAAAAGTTTTGGTCCAATTAAGGAAAGGATAAAAAATGAAACTAAGAACAATTGAAAATATCAACGTTCGTGGTAAATATGTTTTATTGCGCGATGACTTTAACGTCCAAATTGTTGACGGCAAAATTACAGACGCATTCAGGATCGAACAAAGCATGCCAACAATCAACGCCCTGCGTGACGCCGGCGCACGTATCGTTATTGTTGCACACCGTGGTCGCCCAAAGGGAACGCGCAACATGGAATACACCATGGCCCCAATCGCCGAATACATGGGCATTAAATTAATTCCAGATTGCCTGGACCGCGAATTCATGTCACAGATGTCTGACGGCGATATCGTTATGTTGGAAAATGTACGTTTTTACCCAGGCGAAGAACAAAACGACCCAACATTTGCAGCGGACCTGGCACGCGGATTCGACATTTTTGTGAATGACGCATTTGCCGTGTCACATCGCGCACACGCCAGCACAGTCGGCGTGGCAGAAATATTGCCATCATACGCGGGCAAATTATTGGCATCTGAAATCGAACACCTGACTGCGGTTATGGAAAATCCAAAACGCCCATTGCTGTCCATCGTCGCCGGCAGCAAAGTTTCAACAAAAATTGGCGTTTTAAAGGCATTGGCAAAATTGTCAGACACACTGATTATCGGTGGCGCATTGGGTACAACATTCAACTTTGCCCAGGGCGGACGCGTTGGAAATTCATTATATGAAGCCGACCAGAAAGACACCGCCCTGGAAATATTAAATTATGCACGCGAACACAATTGCAATGTCCTGTTGCCACTGGACAAGGGTGTCGCCAAGGTATTTGACCGTGATGCAGAACGCACAAACAAAGACTTTACCGAAATCGAAGACGACGATGTTATCATTGACGCAGGCGAACGCACAACCGAACGCGACATTGATGCAATTCGCAACGCCAAAACAGTAATTTGGAATGGAACCGTCGGCATGGCTGAATGGCAACCAACATGGTCATATGGCTCGTTTGCGATTGCAAATGCAATCGCAGAACAGACACGCGCCGGCAAACTGGAAAGCATTGTTGGCGGCGGCGACACCGTCGCAGCACTGGAAGCATGCGGCGTCAAAGATGATATAACATACGTTTCAACCGGTGGTGGTGCATTCCTAGAATTTATTGAGGGTCGCACCCTGCCCGGCATCGCAATACTAGAAAACGAATAAAAAACACCGCCCATTTGGGCGGTTTATTTATGCAACTTTTTTAGCTTCTTTAAATATCTCAATCGGTTGTTTTTTTCCCAAAACCACTTCTGCATCAATTACAATTTCTGCCAGTTCTTCTTTATCTGGGGCATCAAACATCGGCTGCATCAACACACGTTCCAAGATACTGCGCAAACCACGCGCCCCCGTCTTGCGCGCAACCGCCATTTTTGCAATTTCACGCAACGCATCATCTGTAATATTCAATTTTACATTATCCATTTCCAACATCGCAGCAAACTGCTTTACAACCGCATTCTTCGGTTCTGTCAAGATTTTAACCAATGCATCTTCATCCAATTCTTGCAATGTTGTAATAACAGGCAATCGACCAATCAATTCGGGAATGATACCAAACTTTACCAAATCTTCTGGTTCAACATCTTTCAAGAAATTCTTGGCATTACGTTCTTCCTTGGATTCAACATGCGCACCAAAACCAATACCACGACGTTCGCACGTACGATTTCCAATAATCTTGTTCAAACCATCAAAGGCACCACCACAGATAAACAAAATCTTGCTGGTATCCAGTTGTACTGTTGTCTCGCCCGGATGTTTACGCCCTGCCCCACCGGCTGGGACATTCGCAATGGTACCTTCGATTAATTTCAGCAACGCCTGTTGCACACCTTCGCCAGACACATCACGTGTCAGCGATGGATTTTCAGACTTTCGCGAAATTTTATCAATTTCATCGATATAAATAATACCACGCCCAGCACGCTCTACATCAAAATTCGCATTTTGCAACAAGCGTGTTAAAACACTTTCCACATCATCACCGACATAACCCGCCTCAGTCAAAGTGGTGGCATCCGCAATTGCAAACGGCACATCCAATATACGCGCCAATGTCTGGGCAAACAAAGTTTTTCCAGTACCGGTTGAACCAATCAACAAAACATTCGACTTTTGAATTTCGACATTTGACGTTGTTGCAACCGAATGACGCTTATAATGGTTGTATACCGCCACTGCCAGGGTACGCTTTGCCGTATCTTGTCCAATAATATACTCATTCAAAAAGTTATAAATCTGTGACGGCGTCGGCAATTTTTTTGCATCTTTGCTAACTTCACGCCGTGTATCATCTGCCATGATATCATTACACAGATTAATACATTCATCACAAATGCAAACATTTCGCCCACTGACCAGTTTTTTTACTTCATATACAGCCTTGCCACAAAAACTGCAAAACTGCTGATTATTTTCTGTTTTTGGCGTTTTTTCATCACTCATATCGCATTTCCTACACTTACGAATTATTTGCGTTCCAAGATTCCATCTATCAAACCGAATTTTTTCGCTTCATCTGGGCACATCCAGTTATCACGTTCCATTGCATCAAACAGTTCTTTTTCTTTTTTACCTGTAAATTCAGACATCTGTTTAATCAACATTTTTTTATTTTTCTGATACTGCGCCATTTGGATTTCCATATCTGTAATCTGCCCCTGGGCGCCAGCCAACGGTTGATGAATCATAATCTGGGTGTTCGGCAAAACGAAGCGTTTACCCTTTTCCCCCGCAGCCAACAACACAGATCCCATCGACGCAACCAACCCCATACCAATTGTTGAAACCGGCGCCTTGATATATTGCATTGTGTCCATAATTGCCCAACCTGCGGACACATCACCACCCGGCGAATTAATATACATTGAAATATCAGCATTTGGATTTTCAGATTCCAAGAACAACAGCTGTGCAACAATGCTGTTTGCCATTGTTGGTTCAATCTGACCGTTAACCATAATAATTCTGTCGCGCAATAAACGCGAATAAATATCAAACGAACGTTCACCACGTGGCGATTCTTCGATAACCATTGGAATTAAAGCCATTTCCATCAACCTCTTTATTTATCTATCTATGAAATTATACCATATAAAAACCCGATTCGCGAATTTATCATATATATAGGCAAAAATTATAAAAAAACAAGCCAATAAAAACACAACAAAAAAGACCGCCCAACCGGGCGGTCTTTTATACAATCAACCAGATTATTTATCCAATGCTGCATTGATTTGTGATGCAGGAATTGCACCTGGGAATGCTTCTTCGCCAATAATCAAGAACGGTGTACCAGAAATTTCAAACTGCTGTGCCAATTCACGAACGTTTGCCATTTCACGTGCAACAACTTCACCTTTCATGTCTTTTTCCAGCTTTTCTGTATCCAAGCCTGCTTCTGCTGCGAATTTCATAACATTCTTGTGAACTTTTTCACCCAATTTTGACTGATCTTTCATGTCATCCTGTGTGTAATATTCACGTGTCATCAGCATATCAACCAATTTTGCAGCCTTTGCATTGTCCTGCAATTTTGCAGCAATTGTTGCCTTGGCTGGTGCATCAGACAATGGACCATGGATAGAGAAGTTCTTGATAACAACACGAACGTCGTCACGATCTGCCAATACGCGATCTAATTCACCATGTACACGACGGCAGTATGGGCAAGAATAGTCTGTCCAAACATAGATTGTTTTCTTTGCATCCTGTGCGCCCAAGAATGGTGCATCTGCAGACATTGTATCAGCCTTTGAACGAACATATTTACGGATTGCTTTGTTCTTTTCCGCATTCTGTTGCGCCTGCATACCTTCGACCATCTCTTGAATAATCGCAGGATTAACGCTTGTCAAATAATATGGAACATACAGACGGCAAACACTGCCTGCAACCATAATAATTGCAATAACTGCAATTGCTTTCTTGGTCAAGATAACACCCATAGATGGTTTCTTGGCATCACGTTTCAACATCATGCCACCAAACATGTACAGTGCAATACCCAAGACCAGTACCAAAATTGTCCAAGTCATGATTTTCTCCTTCTTTTGTTGAACAGGTTTACCATAGCAAATTTTATAAAAAGCGCAAGGAATAAATATATAAAAATTAAACCATTTTTAACACGCGACGCATATACGGAACATCTGTACCCTGTTGTGTACAAATACCTTCTAAAAAGCGCAATGTCACATTTAAATTTACCGGCAACGTATATAATTTATTTCTGTACGGCGCGCCACAATCTGCACACACCGCCCGTCCAGTCCGCGGCGACAAATAACACAAATTATCAAGCCCACCGCATCCCGAACAGCGCGATAAATCCAACGCATAGCCCAATTCGCGCAACAAACCAATTTCCCATTCTAAATAAGTGTCCATATTTCCACACGCTAATTTTTGACATAAACGACATGTATCATCATATAAGTTTTGATACGATTCGCGTTCTGGCAATAAAGTCCCCAAAATATCAAACGCCGCATTCATACACATCAGTCGCACCGAATCCAACATTAATGGCACGGATAGATTTTTTTCAGCGTCCCAATGAAATACCCCCAATTGTGTATCCAAGCGAGCATTCCATGTTGCGACACCAACCTGTCCCACCAAAGGGCGATTTTTTTTTGCCACAACCGCCCCCCGCATCATACCGACCAGAACACCATATTCACGGGTAAATATACGCGCAACACAGTCACGTTCATTAAACGGTCGTAAATTTATTAGCAAACCAACTGATTCCAATTTCATATCCACCACATTATATATAAAGCAAACAAAAATTACCAGCCCCACAAACACGTTGACAAAACATCACATTGTGCTAGCATACACAAAAACAACACAAAGGCAAATTCATGAAAAAACAGAACACATTATTCGACATCAGATTAACCAAGGAAGAACGCGACTTTTTAATTTCTGTGGGCGGCAATCGCGCACGCAAAATTTTATCACATGCAACCGAAATTAATCCAGCACTGCCTGAAAACCAAGAAATTTTAACCGACAAAAAAATGAACGAATTGTTTAGCGGAAAACCATACATCCTGTATTATAACTTTGACGCAAGCAACTGGAATTCAGCCAGATTTATGGGACACGTACGTCCAAATATTACAAAGGACACGTACGACGTTATAGAAATGAAAAAAACATTAGAAAAACAACTAAACTTTATCGACAAAGAAATCGTTGCCGTTGTTATCATAACCGCTATACGCTACCCTGGTTGGGGCGATTTGACCCATTATCACGCAATATGTCCTGATGCAAAAAATACTGCCGTTGGGACGTTGGTTTGCCGAAACAAAAAAACAGGTAAAATCATGCAACAACCGAAACAATATATTGGCATCGGACGTTATCTACATGAATCCGCCGTTCCAGAATATGCGGTCCAGGCATTTGCACGCGATGCCATGTCAGATACACGCAATTCAAAGTTTGCAAAAACATTAAACGAATTATGCAAGCGTCAGCGTTAAAAAAATCCCCCAAATGGGGGACTTTTTTTAAATCTTTTCAACATAATTAACTTCGATTTCTGTTTTAAAGATACCACGATCAACATCGCCGTACAGTTTTACTGTATCTGTTGGCGTAATTGTTTGACCACGCCATTCATCATCGTCAATTTCAACAGTGATTGAACCTGTTGCATCTTCGAACAGATAATTATCATCACCCATACGCTGAACAATATTACCCTTTACAATAACTGGCACATCATCGCGCATTTCATTTACCTGCTTTACCGTGACGATTGTTTCTGCGCCACCAACAAACCCACCTTTGGCACCGGCGGATGGTTTTGCAGTTTCCGCCGTCGCACCTGCAAATTCAGCAGACGCACCACCAATTGACAAAACACCCATTAACACAGCAATTGAAATTTTTTTCATATTTTGCCCCTTTGTTTATATTGTTTCACATTGCAAAAAAATTATATCATATATAAAGATATATTTGTCTAGGATTATTTTTTCATAAATTTAAATTTTATAAAACCGCCAAACGGCGGTTTTATAATCATTCACTTGGTGGACGGATAAAGCAACTGGTATAATTACTGTTTCCAAAACTGCCTGATTGCACACAATTCACCCCTGCTTTTACACACATATATTTGCACCGTGTAGAACCAGATGAATTATCCGGCGTTCCAAAATCACACGTCGCATCAAAAAATGTATTATATGTGCCAGACGTATTTTTCCCCACAGTATAAACCCTAATATCTTCTTTCCATGTACCTTTATTTTCTGTACAAGCTTCAATAGCTTTATATATATAGTCACCACGTGACGTTGATTGGTATATATCATGATAAAGAATAGTTGTTGATGCCCCAGCCAAAGGCAACCATTCAGTATTCCCTGCCCCCGGCGAAACAACTTCACTATCAGCTATACATTTCAATTTTAATTTCACATACGGACACGGTGTTGGCGTATCTTTTTGACAACCACCACCACGTATCATATACACTGACGCATCAACCTGAACGCTTGTACTTTTAATCTTTGACGCGATATATTTTTCAACCGCCTTTTGTTCCGCACGACGTCTTTTAAACGTATCTTTCTCAGAAAATGGTTCTTGCAAGACAACCTCAAACAAACATGCCCGCCCCGCCATTTTGCCAAAGTATCCATCAATAACAGACTGCCCTTTGGCGGTTAAATCCTGATTTGCAATCATTTCTGGCATTGAAATAATTTCCCAATCTTCATTTTTCTTTGCCGTCTTTACAGAATTCAGCACCGAACCAATCATTTGACTTTTCTCATCACCTTCGGTACCACCTGTCACGGACGAAAGCAAGCTTGTAATACCGGCATTATCTTCTTCACTAAGCACAATCGGTGTTTCAGGCGACACGCGCATAACGACAGAATCGCTAACAATTTCCTGACGTTTCTTGTCATACTCTGCCTCTATTTCATCTGACTTTTCTTTTTTATCGTCCCCGGAATTTATCGCGATATTGGCAACCGCACTGCCAATCGCACCAACCGCTGCCAATGTCGTACCTGTCTTTTTATCTTTCGCAGTTTCTTCTTTCTGTGCAGCCCACTTTTTCGCATCTTCGCCATTCGGGTCACTTAACGCACGTGCCAGCGATGTATACGCACCACTCGTCTTGCCCAATGCAACATCGTCATATAATCCAGACGTCGCACCGTCTAATATCGCCTCGCTCTCTATCCCAGGACGAAGACCCAACGCTTCTTTCCGAACCTTTAAGTCATTCGCCAACGCAACATATTCTGTATATAACGGCAACAAACTATTCGCCCCAGGCAATTCAACTTCTTTTTCGCCACCCTTTACATTCTTGCCAGGCGCATAATTGCAATGCATCGTCGCAAGATACGCCGCCATGTCCAGTTCCGCCGCTTCGTCCGCCTTTTGTTCCGCACCCGCAGACATAGATTGCATCAATCCCATTCCAGTCATACCCATACCAGCCGCACCCAACAGTTTGTTTTCCATCGACTGTTCTTTCTCTTTCATCTTTCTTGCGTTTTCTTCCAGTTCCGCAACACGCGCCTTTTGGTCTTCCTCGCTCAGAACCATACCGGCAACACACTTGTTATTGTCTTTATCAACACTGTAATTTTTCTTACACGCCGTAATCACACAAACCAATTTACCACCACGGTTTTTATATTCACCTGCGGTCGCATTCTTATCACCTGGCGTACACGGCTGTTTATTTTTACTTTCGCACTTATTGTCTTTTAATTCGTAATCTTCACTGACGCATTTATCTATCTTACATACCGCCTTGTCATTATCACAGATCATCTTTGCACTGGCTGCATCATCCGGCAAACGGGGTTTTGTATCTGCTGTACATTCTTTATTCTCTGCCCATGCAACACATTTTTCATTTTCCAAACTAAAACCACACTTACATTCCTGGGCAACACAGATTTCCGTACCCTTTTTTATTCCTGTTTTTGTCGCATTTGGGTGTTCTTTTGCCTGGGCATCTGTACATTTGTTCAGCATTTCACGACAATATTCCCCACTGCCATCAGCGCTAAATTCCTTTTTATAGCCATTTTTACATTTTTCCAGTTTACAGACCCAAGCGTCACCATTCTCTACCCATTCCCCGGTTCCATTGTCAAACTTACACTTTTGTTCTTTGCACTTGGCACTTTTACCACTGCCCTTTAATTTCCAACGGGGTTCGATACATGCCGACGGCGCACAATTATTGTTTATATCACGCGCCTTTATCCCTTGTTCCTTTGCACCTTCTAAAGAACATTCTTTTTTTGTGACTTCACCCAACACCTTTGAATTAACTTCCATCTTAATCGTGCCAAAATCTTTTTTTCCATCTGTTGAACTTACATCTAAAATCTGGGTTTTCTGCCCAACATAAGACAGCTGAATCGAACTGCCAACACCAACATCCAACTTAAACTTTCCATCCGCATCGGCCGCTGTGCCATTGTTAACCACTTGTTTTAGCACATTTGAATATTCCTGCACAGCTGCACCAATACAAGGATCACCATCGCACACAACAGTCCCCGTCACAGTCACGTTCGCCCCAAACACAGGCGTGACGGCACACAATGGAATTAACAATGATAAAAATGCAAAGAATTTAAACAAAATCTCTCTCCTGCTCAGCCAAAAAAACCGGTGTTTTTTTTAGGCATAATTCCAACTTCCATTTTTCCTTATTTTATCATATTTTTTTGATGTAATGCCAGTAAAAAATTGCTGAAAAAAACACTTTTTTTAGGCATATTTTCCATAATCCCACAAAAAAACCGCCTTTATTGGCGGGTTTGTCTATCTTGGTTGTGCAACATGTGCAATTTGCGAGCCGAGTTGGCAGAGATTGGGCGAAAGATTGATGAGGTAAAAGAGAAATTAGGATTATAAATTATTTTGGCATACCATATAAAGCGATACTTTTTTTTGAATATGCGGCCCACATTCTGTCCCCATAACAGAAATGCCACCATTCGCCAGGATAATTTTTGAAGCCTATATTTTCCAAAGCTGTTTTTAAAATTTTTCTGTTATATTTTTGTTTTGGGGTTAAATGTTTTGATTTTGTACAAGTTTTATTATTTGTTTCCTGATAGTTTGTTCCCATATCGTAATCTTTCCCATTTTTATCGCACAAAGAAATATCTATGGCACCACCCGTTTGATGACCACCAAAACCAAATCGTGGGTCAGCACAAACAGCCTTGGTTTTAATTATAATTTCTTGTTCTGATAAATCAGGGTTTGCATTTTTAATTTTTTGATAATTTTTATTCCATAATAGAACCTGTTCATCATGGGAGCGGAATGCAGAATATATTTTAAAAAAATGATTATCAGGTAATATCTTTTGAGCTTGTTTAATTTTATCATATACTGTTTTTCGCAGATAGACATTTTTGCGTTGTTTTAATTCTGATGAAAAACGTATCGTTTTATCACCAGTTATATCAACCAATTTTTCGCCATTTTCTTTGATTGGTATATTGTTAATTATGGATGCAGGGATGGTCATACGCAGACCCAATCGCCATAATATATATTTAGTTTTATCTTTTATTTTCTTAATCATGTGAAACATTATAACATAGAGGGTTCGAAAGTTCAAAAAATAATGATTTTTGATTTGTCAACATTCGAACTCGGTGGAAATATTAGAAAACAAAAGAAAACTTGCCTCGATAGGCAAGTTTTGAAACTTTGGTTGGGGCAGCTGGATTCGAACCAACACTGACGGAGTCAGAGTCCGGAGTTCTACCATTAAACTATGCCCCAAGCACCGCGGATTATAAGCCTTTTTTATTTTTAATGCAAGTAGAAAGTTTTTTCTATGTAAAAAATATGTAAAATTTTTTGCAAAATGTGATATAATACCCATGACACAGGCGACTGTGTTGGGGCGTAAGAACCTCGCTATTTTCGGTGTCCGTGGGGACAATAAATACCTCCAACTTTATTTTGGTTGGAGGGTCGCGAATATATTGAATAAGCGCGCTATTTTCCGAAAATAATAGTTCTTAACCTCCAACCGTCCGCTTTGTGACGGTTATTTTATAACAAAGGGAATACAAATATGCGATTAACATTTGGGATTTTATTGTCGTTGATGGTGGGGGTTGCACACGCAAACACAGACCTGGCCGCGGCGATTGAAAATGTTCGCGCCACATGCGGAAACATCAGTGCGGAATTATCAGACATGAAAAAAATGGCGGGTATAACAACGGCGGTGACGGGTGTTGGAACGGTCGCCGGTGGTGTGGCACTGGGGACCGGTATTGCCAAGGCAAATGTTGATAAAGAAATAGAAGAATTAGAATCCCAAATCGCACGCTTAAACGCGGAACGCGGTGATGTGCCGATTGAACATTTGCAAATAGAAGACGAGGCCTTATTCAAACGCCAGGTGAATGAGTTTATTGCGTATTATCAGGCGAAAGAGCAAGAAATATCAGTAGCTGAACAAAAATCAAAAAATCTTGGCAATTGGCGTACCGGCACATTGGCGGCCGCCACAGCAACAAACATTGCAGGTGCGGTTATGTCGGGCACAAATCGGGTCAAGGGAGATTTGAAACAACAAATTGATGAATGCTTGGTATCTGTAAAAACATTGTCCAACATTCGTATGCAGGCACGCATAGACGGCAGTGCCACAGACACAGATTTAGCACGTGCCGAAAATATTATTCGTGCATGCGATGCATGGACCACGGTTGACATCACATCAATCAACAATCGTTCCAAGGGCGCAACAGTATCATCTGGCATTGGTGCGGGATTGGGACTTGCCGGCACAATAACATCCGCATCGGCAAATTCAAAGGACGTTCGCGATGGCGACAGCGACAAAGAAAAGAACTTGAACACAGCGGCAAATGTGTTGGCCGGTGGTACAACCGTTGCATCGGCGACCGCAACAATATTTAACGCGACACAAATAAATGCAATAAAACGTGCGGCAACCGTTGCCGATGAATGCGAGGGGGCGCTGAGATAAAATGAAAAAGATACTACTTATTGCAGGTATGATTGCCACACCATTAAGCGTGGCATTGGCAAAAGGTATTAACTTTGATACGGCAATACGATGGAACACACAAGTTATTTCACAGGCACTGAAAGATACTGGATTTAAACCAAGTTCCAGTGTGGGACCCGTGTATAATAGAATACTTAAAGCGTTGTTAGCTCTGGATACATTTTCGGCACGCCAAGCTGTTGAAGTCTGTATGGAAGAATGCAACAAGTCAAAGATGTTAAAAGAAGGACAAGGTAATAGTGGCAAGAAATGTCCACAGTTGTGTCAAGAATTTGCAAGTTCGTTAGTAATAGCAAATAATAAAGCAAATAACGCTTTGTTGACTGGGAATACTGAACACAAAACCGTTAGTTATCGAGTTTATTTTAGTAAAGAAAGTGCTGCATATATTACCGGTACTAGCCCTATTACTCATGATGTAATTATTACTTTTAAGGACGAAGAACACTCTTCTAAGACTTTTTGTAAGAAATTGACAGCAGATGCATTTGAGCGCGGTCTAAAATACCCTATGACATGTGGCGGTGAGTGTAAACTGTTCGGAAACGATATAATCGAGGTTTCAGCTAGTGGGACTGGTCGATACTATGACACTTTATACTATGAAGTTGATGATTTTTGTGATAGTTGGTATGGCCGTGAAGGTAAGTTTTTCTGGCGCGTTAATTTTGATGGTACTATGGAAGAACTAAAGAACTAGACAGATGACACAATAGAATTTGATATAAATAACAAAAAGGAAAATACTATGTTAAACACAATGAATATTACTGAAATAATGCGATTGACAGATGCTGTTTATGAATGCGATAAACTTGGCCACGGTCAAAACATTGATTCATTCAAAGAAATCAGCAACCCAAATCGTATTAAACGATTTGTACGATTTGAAAATCGCACACCGCACAGTAAATATCAATCTGCCCTGACAGATAACTTGAAAAATGCTGGCAATGGCGAAGCCGTTATTACAATGAAAATTACCGAGCAAAATGGAAACTTTATTTTGTCAGATCGTGGTTTTACGAGTGCAACCTTTATTGACTTGTCCAAAGTATCCGATGAAGAAAAAGCGTTTTTGAGTGAATTGATTCGCAACACACAAACAAAAATGCAGTTGGCCAAAGCGCAATCCAAAGCAGATAAATTGAACGCTGGTATTACACAAATCCAAGATGCCGCAAACAAAACAAAATCTGGTTTGGGCAGTCGCAACGTCAATGCACTAAAACAAATTATTGCCGAAACCGCAGAATACACAAAATAACTCCACCGCCCCATATGGGCGGTGTTTTTATGCCAAAATTCCTGTGTAAAAAATATGTAAAACTGAAACTATATACGGACCAGCTTAAACCAGCCTGTATGCAGTGATATGCACAAATGTTAAACGGCCATTTTTGCCCGAAATTCAGGCTGTATTGCGCGGAAATCTGGGAATTTTTTTGTGTAGCATATAGGTTGTCAGAGTCCGGAGTTCTACCATTAAACTATGCCCCAATGCCCGCCTATTATATGCATCACGAATACATTTTGCAAGCAGAAAATTTAACACTTTTTACCCCCCCACACACAAAAACAATATTGACAAATTTTATTATTGTGCTATACTCTGCCCATAAAAAGGCGCACAATATGCAAAAACCAACAATTGAATACAAAACTATTATTATTAATGAAAAAAACATTCAAGCATTTCGCATGCTGCCGGGGGTTCGTGGTCGATATATATCGAACAATCACAAAATTATTATATACCGATACACAATCGCATCAAATTTAATACTGCCCCAAAACGACAATGCTCATAAAAAGATTGCAGAAATAAAGCGCGAAGAACCAATGGTTTTAGCACACGAAATGCAACACGCACAAAACAGAATGAAATCCGAACCAATAACAACGATTTCAAACAATATTTATGAATATATCGCTCTGCATTGCATGGACGAGGCATCAGCATTCACCGCTGGAATTTTATCAGGTCAACGAATAAAAACAAACAAAGCTGTTTTACAAGCTGCAATTGACGGCACCAATGAATTTCTGGCAAAAAAAGAATTTTATTTAACACGATTTGCAAGTGTCATTATGAACGACGTCGTGTCCTTTAATAACGAAAAACCAACGTCTAGCATGATTAAACGCAATGGCGCAAAATTCTTTGAACAAAACTTTTCTACGAACTTTCGTGCCACATTATCTACATATTTTACATTCAATGGGTATTGTTTATTAAATGATTCTGCATTGCACACAACCAAAGAATGGCAGATATTTCGCAACAATGTCAAAGAAATTAAGACCGCGTGCATCAATCGTGCATCTGCAATTGCGAACATGATCAAGCAACATAATTACTTTTATGGTTGCTAAATAACCAAAGACTTCTGTCACAAAATAGTGTATAATAACATACACTATGAACGTATCTGCAAAGACAATCTTTGAATTTCATAAAACACGAACCGCATGCCATATTAAATGCATGAACTATTTTGCACAATTATTGGGCTATCATTTCCCAGAACATGATAACGACAAAAATAATGACCCGGTTCGTATTGGATATGCCTATATGAACTATGTACGATATCATCGTGGGTGCAAGATGTTGCCTGTATACGTTGATATATTTCACCATGCACATGGTGAACATCATCGTTCACAACCACACCATATTGAACATTATGAATCTGTTTCTAATATTCCAAAAATACGCCTAATCGAAATGGTCTGCGACTGGTTCAGCGCGAATTTTGAACAATCATATATTTTGCATGAAAAAAATGTTGGCACAGTCTATGATTTTTATAAAAAATTTTGCCAATCATCAAAATGGACACGCCAACAACGCAAGATTATAGAAAATGCGATTGCGTATATCAGCACACACACAGACCATCAACAAGCACTAAAAATATGGCAATCTGTACTTGAATTATCTGACCTATAAAAGATTTACAAAAAAAATCCCCCAAACGGGGGATTTTTTAACTAAATGTATTTTTAGCCCAACATCTTGGCAACTTCGTCGGCCAAATTGTCTTCGCGTTTTTCAATACCTTCACCCAAGACATAGTATGCAAAGCCTGCCAATTTACCGTTGGCTTCTTCGATAACCTGTTTTACTGTCTTTGATGGATCCATAACGAATGGTTGTTCTTCCAGAACAGATTCGCCATAGTATTTCTTGATACGCCCTTCGACCATCTTTTCAACGATATTTTCTGGTTTACCTGCTGTTGCGCCGGATTCGATAAACACTTTCTTTTCACGTTCAACAGCAACCGGATCAACGTCTGCGATTGTCATAAATTCAGGCTTATTTGCGGCAATGTGCATTGCGATTTTCGAACCAATTTCGTCAATTTTTGCATCTGTTCCATTGATTGCAACCGCAACACCAATCTGCCCCATACCTGGGACCAATGCATTGTGAATATATGTAAAGATTTTATCACCTTCGACCATTGCGATACGACGCAGGTTCATATTTTCACCAATGGTTGAAATTGTTGCCGCGATATCGTCCTTTACAGCTGCCATTGTTGCATCGAAATCACCCTTTAATTCCATCGCTTTGGCTGCGACATCCGCGACCAATTTTTGGAACTTTTCATTTTTTGCAACAAAGTCTGTTTCTGCATTCAATTCAACGACACAACCCATATTGTCACATTTAACAACCGTCACCAAACCAGATGCTGCAACACGACCTGCCTTGGATGCAGCCTTTACAATACCCTTTTGACGCAACCAATCAGCAGCAGCTTCGATGTCACCGTTATTTTCAATCAACGCTTTTTTACAGTCCATCATACCGGCGGATGTTTTTTCACGCAATTGCTGAATTAATTTTGCTGTAATTTCTGCCATTGTAATCTCCCATAATTATTTAAGTATGTGTGGGGCAACATACCCCACACTTATAATATCAACAGATAATTATTTATCTGCTTTTTCTGCCAATTTGCCACGACGTTCTGCGCGCGCTTCGGACGTTTTGGATTTGATTTTTGCTTCTTTTTCTTTGATTTCATCTTCCAATTCGTCTGCAACATCAGCCTTTATATCAGCTTCTGCTTTTTTGCCAGCCGCACCGCCCAAACGTTTTTCAATACCAGACAAAATCGCATCTACGAACAAGTCGCAATACAACTGTGTTGCACGTGACGCATCATCATTACCTGGTACTGGATAGTCAACCATTTCTGGATTTGCGTTTGTATCACAAATTGCAATTGTTGGGATATCCAGGTTTTTCGCTTCGCGAACAGCATTCATTTCACGTGGCACATCAATAACAACCATCGCCTGTGGTGTACCGTGCATTTCCATAATACCACCGAAAATACCGCGCAGTTTTTCAACTTCCTTGGTCATAACACCAACTTCTTTCTTGGTTAAGCCCAACTTTTCTGCATTTGCGATATCTGCTTCCATCTTTTTCAAGCGACGGATAGACTGTGAAACTGTTGTCCAGTTTGTCAACATACCGCCCAACCAGCGATTGTTAACATAATACTGACCACAACGTTCTGCGGCATCTTTAACGATGTCTTTTGCCTGATGCTTGGTTGCAACAAACAAAACCTTACCACCTGCGGCAGCAATCGCTTCCAGTGCAACCAAAGAACGATGCAACAATGGTGCAGTCTTGTTCAAGTTAATGATGTGAATTTTATCTTTGACGCCATAAACATATGGTGTCATCAACGGATTCCAGCGACGTGTGTGGTGACCAAAATGAACACCTGCTTCCATCAACTGTTTCATTGTAAATGTTGGCAATGCCATGATTTCATCCTTTTTTGTGTTATTATCCTCACCGTGTGCGGAACCCAAATCACCAGATTTGGACACAAATCTTGCACAACGGCTGTGTTCTTCGCACAACGTGCGTGCCACGATAATAGCCAAATCTTATAAAAAAATCAAGTAAAATGTTAATTTTGTCCAACTTTTCCCAACATCTTATTAATCTTGACAAACGATTTGTTTGTATTATATTTATTGTGTGTGGGCAAGATATAGAATTTTTATCACATCACTTATATGTGCAACAGCAATTTGCGCACCTGTTCACGCACAAAACTGCAACAGCGAAGTATACCGACTTTATCACCCAGACAAATGTGACAAATTCGTAAATTCAACCATAAAAAAAAGCGCGATTATTACTGGTTCTGCCATTGGATTGGTCGGTGGCGCAATCGTATTGTTCGGCAATACGTCATCGGATTCATCTTCTGACAACGGCACACCACAAGCATTACAACCAACCGCATCAACATATGACCATGTCGGCGCCGATGTCGATATCGCCAGTATCAATCGGATAATCCAAGACCACGAATATTCTAAAAACATAAACCAATATAACGAAATTCGTTTGGCATATTCTTTAGCACGTGGCTATACAGGATTAGGCAGTACAATTGCGGTTCTCGATTCTGGCAAAAACACATGGCACGGCGGAAATGTTGCATATTTCGCGTCTGGTCAAATCGCACCAAACGCGACTGTAAATTCATACATGGTATCTGATCGCGACGGAAACTTTATGCCATTTAACGAAATTGCAAATGTTATTGAATCTGCAAACGGATCAAATATTTACAATTTCAGTTGGGCAATGGACAAACCCGCCACACAAATAAAGTCACGAACACAACTGGAACGCTTGACCAGTGTAAACTTTATAAATTCATTAACAAATGCTGCCACACAAAACGATGCAATCTTTGTTTGGGCAGCAGGCAACGAATATCGCACACAACCAAACGCGTTGGCAGCAATGCCAAATGTTATCCCAGAATTACAAGGTCATGTTGTGAACGTCGTCGCATGGGACAGCGTAACAGGCGCATTGGCCGACTTCAGCAATTCATGTGGCGTCACAATGAATTATTGCATAACCGCCCCAGGCACAAACTTAACAACGCCACAATCATCAGAAACACTGAACGGCACCAGTTTTGCTGCCCCAATCGTATCATCTGCTATCGCAGTAATACGCGAAGCATTCCCATACATGAAATCCACAGAAATAACACACTTACTATTCACAACTGCACGCGACCTGGGCATCGCCGGCATTGACGAAACATACGGTCACGGAATGCTGGACCTGGAACGTGCAACCCGCCCCGTTGGCACGCCACTGGTGCCATTATCAGATGGCACGACCGTCAACCTGACCCAGGCACGCGTTGGTTCTTCTATTGGCAACCAAATAAAATCCAAAGATATAAAATTTGCCTTTGTTGATTCGTATGGCCGCGCATTTGAAACGTCACTGAACAACAACATAAAAATACAGAACCGCAGCATTGGATTCGAACGCCTGCGCGAACACAACACCCCCCAGGCAAAAATCGGAAAAATCACATTTGGCATAAAACAAAGCGACCTGCTGATGGCAGACGGTTTTTTACAATCCAACACACGCAACACCATGACATTCATCAGATATGATGATAAAATCCAACTTGGCAACACGGAATTATTCCAACAGACGACATTTGGTTCAATGAACCCACGCCCAACACCCGAATCAATGATTTCTGGGTTTTTTAACGTATACACAGCATCTATTTTCATTGGCGCACGTTATAATGACCTAAGTTTCAGCATCGGCATACCAGACACAATTGTTGGCGGCAACGCGCACCTGAATATACCAACAGGACGCACCACATCCGGCGAATATACATTCCGCGGCGCAACCATTGATTTAACAAATCATGACCCCACACTGGAATACAACGCAACATATAAATTTGTGACAGCCGGCTTTGTTGACAATCCATACGGCACAGACGAATTTTACATTTTGGGGCGCGGTCGCCTAAAATTTTAATCCCATTCTGGCATTATCTCATTTTTTTCTATAAAACGTGTCAGCGTATCACGATGCACGTGCAATCTTCGTGCAATTTCATATTTACTGCGCCCTGCCCCCAATTTTTGTGCGATATATTTTTCACGTCCACACAGCTTAGAATTACTTAAACAACCACGAGGTCGCCCGATAACCTTGCCTTCTGCCTTTACACGCGCCAGGGCCTCTTTGGTACGTTGGGAAATTAAGTTTCTTTCAATTTCCGCGGACAAACCAAATGCGAACGCCAAAACCTTGCTGGTTATATCACTGCCCAGGCGATAATTATCTTTTATTGTCCAAATTCTTGCCCCTACATCCATACAATGGTGCAATATACTCATAACCTGCAACAAATTTCGCCCCAATCGTGATAATTCTGATGCAATAATCATATCATCTTTTTTTAACTTTTTGATTAATCGCCCTAGCTTTCGTTTTTCTAAATCCGTTGTTGACGATATTTTTTCAACAATCCAGCTATCTATAATCAAATCTTGTTTTTCACAAAACTTTTCAATTTCAAACCGTTGATTTTCTGTATTTTGATGTTCTGTTGACACACGAATATAACCATAAATCATTTCTTGCCCCTATAAATCTGTTGGTTAAAATAAAAAATCCTTGCAATTTCGTATGATTCTTGCTCAAATTCAAGACAAGGAAAAAAAACGAACAAAGGAAGTGAATATGGCAGGCAGCATTAACAAAGTTATTCTGGTTGGCAACATTGGTCAAGAACCCCAGGTTCGCACAATGGGCAGCGGACAAAAAGTGGTCAGTTTTTCATTGGCAACATCTGATCGTTGGCGCGACCGTGCAACAGGTGAACAAAAAGAACAAACCGAATGGCACCGCGTTGTAATCTTTAACCCAAATTTAGTAGAGGTTGCAGAACGCATGTTGCAAAAAGGAACAAAATTATATATAGAAGGTTCACTGCGTACGCGCAAATGGCAAAATCAACAGGGCGCAGATGTTTATACAACAGAAGTGGTATTAAATCCATTCGGTGGTCAAATGGTAATTCTGTCTGGCGCCAAAACAATGGATTCAATGGGTGGCGATTATGGCACACCATCTGCACCAGCAACGACCCCACGCGAAGAAATATCTGTTGCAGACATTGGCGACGATATTCCATTCTAAAAAAATATACATCTTTATACAATCCGCCAAACCCGGCGGATTTTTTTATGTGCAATGCTTCCTATGGAACCCATACCACGAAATATAAATAATTTATATATCAACCAAAGGGGCATACACAATGCAAAAAAATCATTCAAAATTCATCGCAACATTTGTTATATGTCTGGGGCTGGTTCAGACCGCCAATGCATGTACAGGTATAACTTTACGCTCAAAAGACGACGCAACAATTGTTGCACGCACAATTGATTGGTCTGGGACAGAAATGAACAATATTTATACCGTTGTTCCACGTGGTCATCAACAGCAATCACTGTTGCCCGACGAAACAATGGGCGGTTTGGAATTCATTTCCCTTTATGGCTATGTAGGCATGGCGGTAGAACAACCAGAATTTGTTGTCGACGGCACAAACGAAGCAGGTCTATCTGCAGCCCTATTCTATTTCCCAAATTATGGCGAATATCAACCATATAACGAAGCAGACAAAGACATTTCTCTGGCTGACTTTCAGGTTGTATCATGGATATTATCACGCTTTTCTACCATTGACCAGGTCAAGAACGCTATTAACAACGTACGCATAATAAACATCGACCCCAGCGCATCAACCGTACATTGGCGCATAACAGAACCCAACGGTCGTCAGGTTGTAATGGAAATCGTTGACGGCGTGCCACACTTTTATGAAAACGAAATTGGCGTACTGACAAATTCACCTGGATTTGAATGGCAAATGACCAACCTAAACAACTACGTAAATCTACATCCTGGTGGCGCAGGTCCAACTGCATTTGGTCCGATAACCCTGCGCGCATTTGGATCTGGTTCCGGATTTCGTGGGATTCCAGGCGACTTCACACCACCATCACGCTTTGTTCGCGCTGCTTTCTTTAAAACATATTCGCTGCAACAAGAAACAGCATACGACACCATGCAACAGGCATTTCATATCTTAAACAACTTTGATGTGCCGCTGGGCATACAATTCAAAGTCGGTCAGGCGCCAAACAATATGCCATCTGCAACCCAATGGACGGTCGCGACAGATTTAAAAAATATGGTGATATATTACCACACTATGTACAACCGGGCGATTCGCAGTATCAATATGAAAGAAATAGATTTTGCCACCGTTCCATTTCAGTATCATCTATTGGACACAGTCAAACGCCAAACTATTATACCGGTACAGATTGATTAAAGAACGGGGCAGTTGCCCCGTTTAATTTTTACTGTTTACAATTGGATATACATTGATGGATTTTTCTCCAACCGCTCAATTCCATCATCTAACACCTTGCGATATTCCTTAAATTTTTTCTTATCTTCTTTATTCAAATTGCTAATCGCGGGCAACTTTACCGTCATCGGATTAACATGTACACCATCTTTAATAATCTCATAGTGCAGGTGTGGTCCTGTTGAATAGCCTGTTGACCCAACATAACCAATTGTTTGTCCCTGACGCACGGTTGTCCCAACATTTACCCCCTTGGCAAACTTTGACATGTGTGCATACAACGTTTCATACGAACCATTGTGACGAATTTTTACAAAATTGCCATGTCCACGATTATAACTGCGCGCAACAACACGTCCAGCACCAGCTGCCGGGATTGGCGTACCTGTGGACGCGCGGAAATCAACACCTTTGTGTGCACGCGTATACCCCAGAACCGGGTGTTTACGATTTCTGGAAAAATTACTGGTAATCTTTGCGTTATTTATTGGTGTACGCTTTAAAGATTTAATTGCACCATTGCCTTCGCCATCATAATATCCAATTGTTCCATCTGATTTTCTAAATCTATACATTTGAACATTACCACGCAACGCCTGGAAAGAAACCGCCAAAACATTGCCATTATCTATCTTTTCCCCTTCGGAAAAGTTTTCTTCATACAGCACCGAAAACTTTTGACCTGCACGAACATCACGTTCAAAGTCCATTTCAAAGGCCAATAAATCATATACCTCTACCAATATTCCTGCTGGGATTCCGGCACGCTGACCAGCCAAATAGAAACTATCACCATCTAAAATTTCACCACTTCGATATGTGGCACGCGTATCACGTTCGACATCAACGGTCTTGCAATCCCAATCGCCAGAATCATTGCAAGTCAATTCAACCTGACGCCATGGGGACGGTACAACAACAATTTTTGACACCGGCGCATCATCCGTATCACGTACAAATTCCAATCTATCCCTATCTGCACGCAAGGTTGAAATTTCTGCCTCTTTCTTTAAAACCCTGGCAATATTATTAACGTCACTGTGCGACAATCCCTGTGCCAATAATAGTTCTGATAATGTATCACCAGATGCCACCATAACAATTGATTTACATTCTTTTGCTGCATTCAACTGTGCCGGTGTCCGTTTGGTCACGACCAAGAAAATAGCGACCAAACTAAGCAGGACAGCCAACGCCATAACCATACGTGTCAGGTTCGCAGTACTCATAATATTTTTTGCTTTTTTCATAAGACTGATTATAATGCCATTATGACTAAAAATCAAGCATTCTCAATTTTACAACGTGCCGGTGGTGTGCGATGCGCACGTATAATTACTGACAACACAAAAAAACTAACTCGCTTTCGCGTGTTATGGTACGCACATCAATTGCGCCGTGGTGTTCCTGTGGCAAAAATCATAAAACAAAAATGGTTTTATGGTCTAAAATTTTACACAAATCGACACACATTGGATCCACGCCCAGACACCGAAACATTGGTTTCTGCGGTGTTATCAGATTACACAACAAAGACATCGCCACGCATTCTTGACCTGGGGACTGGGACCGGGTGCATAATATGCGCGTTGGCAAAGAACATTCACAACGCATCTGGCATCGCAATTGATAAATCACGACGCGCGCTGCATGTCGCACATCGCAATATAAAAACATTAAATTTATCAGATAAAATAAAACTGCGCCACACAACATTTAACACACCCAATCGTTTAAAAGAGCGCTTTGATATTATTGTATCAAACCCACCATACATTGCCCACAATGACGCACGCGTAAACCATGGCGCAACATTTGATCCTGCAATGGCACTATATGCCGACGACAACGGTTTAAGCGCGTACAAATCCATTGCAAAAAACGCACACACTTGGATAAAACAAGACGGCAAAATGTACCTGGAAATCGGTATCGAACAAGGAACAGAAATCAAAAATATTTTTATAAAAAACGGCTGGAAATTATTACGTTCAGAAAATGATTTATCTGGCACAGAACGCGTTCTGGTATTTACGGTGGCACAACAATGAAACAACTAACAGATACAGATATTGCCAAAATGATTGGCGAAGATTTTCAGCCAAATAACACAACCACGCGCCGTGCAGTTCGCGCGCAATTACATTTATCAACACGAATTCCGCACACACCACAAACGCCACCATTACATGCAAAACTAGACTTGCACGAACATACCGAAGAACAAGCATGGTCTGAGATTATGAAACTGGCAAAATCCGGCACTCGTACTGCCACAATCATAACTGGTGCCAGCGGCATATTAAAAATAAAATTTCAACAATGGGCGCAAGACAGTGTACTAAGCCCATATATTATGTCTTTTTCACCACTTAATAACGGCAGTTTTTCTGTAAAATTTAAAAAGCACCCAAATACTTAATTACACCACCCGGTACATCCAGGAAATTTTTCTTTCAACGATTTTGAATTACCCGCATACGGTTTAAGACGAATACTTGATATTTTAGATCTAAAACAATACGGACGCCCCAGGTAATTCGTACCTTGCGTCATCGTTGCAGCACTACTTGCAGACTGTGTATCCAAAATCGGCGACACATACGACCCCAGCGGATCAACGCGAACACCACCATAATGCATTTCATAGTGCAAATGCGGTCCACCACTGCTGCCTGTATTTCCAACCAAGCCAATCAAACACCCCTTTGATACCTTATCACCAACGTTAACAAGGCGTTTGCTAAGATGTGCATACAAGGTCGCTGCCTTTTTATTTGTCCCAGCTAGGGTATGTTCAATTTGAATTTTATTTCCATACCCCCTAGACCAACCAGAAAATGTGACAACACCATCTGCTGCGGCATAAAGTTTCGTTCCCGAAGAGGCAGTAACATCTATACCTTTATGATAACGCGAACCATAACCATTTTTTGTTTTTGGTGGGCGTCTTTCACCAAAGTCAGAATGCAACTGAACACGTCCTGCAATCGGCGCTGTAAACAATGTTCCCTGGGCAATATCTGGATTTTTATCCGAACAAAAAGCACCAGACGACACAGGTTGCAATACAGTTGGTTGCACAGCAGAAACTACCTGATTCCCAACAGATGTTCCACCATTGTTTACCCCAACCGCATTCTGTTGACCCGTCTGGGGTTGTACGCCAACGCCAGGTTGCTGAACCATTGGTTGCCCTGGAACCTGGGCATAGGAAACCGGCTGACCATTAACCATTTGAACAACCATTGCCCCTGGTGGCAATCCAGAAAACACTTGTTGTTGCGCCATTGCCTGCTGTTGTAATTGTTGCTGTTGTTGTGCCATGGCTGCTTCATTTTTCTTTACAATTTCGCCAAATTCACGCGCGGCACGTTCCATATACGCCTCTTCCTGCTCTAACGTAATACCAACATAGGCACACCCTGAAATACAAACGCCATTTTCATCAAATTCCGACGCAACATCATCATAACCATCTGCCAATACTTCCATTCTTTCCGTAAAAGACAAATCATTAAAAACAGTCGGAAATTTTTCTGCGGTTAAAAAACTTTTTGCGGCCCGAACCACCGTCCAATCAAAAGCGTTTGGAACAATATACATCAACAAGAATATAAAAAAAACGCCTTTCCGCTTCATACTGAGCATACTATCACAATATCGCAAAAAAAATAAAGCAAATATTTTTCATGACATACCTATTTTTTTATTTAATAATGTCACAGTTAAGGATAAAACCATGCAAAAAATTCAAACCGTATACGATCATATTCGCAGCAATAATATCAAAACTCTGATTCTTGTTGCACTGTTTCCATTAATATTTATTGCGCTTGTATTTTTATTTACATGGATTGTGACACCACTGGAACATGCAATTGAAACAACAGTTTCTGTTGCGATACCAACATTTATCGCATGTGCAATATGGTTGATAATATCATGGGCATTTGGCGATACAATGATGTTGCACAGTGTTGGCGCAATGGAAATAAAACCAGACAACGCTGAACACCGTGAAATTTTTCGCAGTGTCGAAAATGTTGCGCTGGCTGCCGGTCTGCCAACACCACGCGTATATATAATAAATGACGACTCGCTGAATGCATTTGCAACCGGACGTACACCACGCGACGCATCTGTTGCCCTGACACGTGGAATTATCAAAAAACTGGACAAACTGGAACTGCAAGGTGTAATCGCACACGAAATGGCACACATTGGCAATCGCGACATTCGCCTGGACATGTTGTTAATCACCGGCGTTGGGGTCACAGTTTTTGCCGCAGACATCATTTTACGTGCCGCACTGTATGGCAACCATTCATCAAACGACAACGACAATCGCGGCAATGCAACCGCGGTATTACTGATGGTTTGGTTGGCATTCATGGTATTTAACACACTTATTACACCGCTATTACGCATGGCCATATCACGCAACCGCGAATATGCAGCCGACGCAACCGGCGCCCACATAACACGAAATCCCGCTGCATTGGCATCTGCCCTGCGCAAAATAACGACTGATTCACGCATTGAATGCATGGACAAGGTAAAATCAATGTCTGCTGTTTGCATTGCCAACCCATCTGCACCACGTGAATTTATTGGCAACTTAATGGCAACACACCCACCCGTAAAAAAACGAATACAGCGCCTGGAATCTATGAGTATTAAATAAACAGGGTATAAAAAATGGCAAATTTGCATTTTCATTATGGCGTTATGAGCAGTTCTAAATCAGCTGCCCTGATTATCAATGCCTATAATTTCAGAAAAAACGGCAACAAGGTTGAGATTATAAAACCCGCATTTGACAAACGCTTTGCAACACAAAAAATCGTTTCACGCATTGGTCTGGAATGTGACGCGATGGCAATGCCAACGTTGCAAAACTATACCCCTGCCCCAGGCACAAACGTCATCTTGGTTGACGAAGCACAATTCTTTAACCCGTCAGACATTGACCAACTGGTACACATTGCCGACCAACAAAACAAGATTGTCATGTGCTATGGCCTGATGGTCGACAGTAATGAAAAAATATTTCCTGCCGCCCGTCGCTTGATTGAGGTTGGCGCAAAATTACATCGTATGGATTCAAATTGTCAAATTAATGGGTGTATGAAACTGGCAACACACCATCTGCGCTTTGACAGCACGGGCAAAGTAATTCGCGCCGGCGAACAATTTGCCTTGGGCGACAGCAACTATAAATCCGTATGTCGCGGACACTATAACGCACTGTATCACGGCATTGAACAAAAAACGAAATAAATTTGTTATTTTTTCTTGCAATTTGAATAAAAAGGTATAAAATAACAAACTGTTGCATCCATAGCTTAACTGGATAAAGCATCTGACTACGGATCAGAAGACTGAGGGTTCGAATCCTTCTGGATGCGCCAGAGTTAATAAAAAATACCACCTTGTGTGGTATTTTTTATTAAATCACGTGCAATGATTTTCAGCAAACCAGAATCAGAACGAATGAACGATCCAAACGCAACCAAAGAATTGTTGAAAGATTGCTATCTAAATTCATTCTATGATGATAATCGTGACGCATAAACTAAACAAAAAACACCACCAATTGGCGGTGTTTTTTTAACAAGCAAACTAACAACAAACACTATTTTGTTTTTTCTGTTGCAACCTTTGCCATACATCCATTACCACGTTGGAAAACATTTGCAAAAACCAAACGTGCATTTTCACGTTCTGCCATTTCTGCCTTTTTGGCTTCTTCTGCGATTTTTGCCGCTTTTTCTGCTACCAGCATTTTCGCAACAGTTTCTTCTGACCAGTTCAGGTTGGCATCTTTGACTGCACAACTGCCTTTGAATGTACAACCACCATTTTCAGCAACAAAAATACAATATTTTGCTTTACATACTGACATATTTTATCCTTTTTGTTTCATATTTACCACCTACAATGTAGCACACAATACTATTTTGTCAACTTATTTTTATTCATATGGCTTTTCACCGGGTTATCACATTTTCTGCTTGCCCGGATTTTCATAAATCTGCTAACATACCCGTATAAGGAATGAAGGGATTAAAACTATTTTTAGCCGCCTGCCTTGCACCGCTCGTGTTTCAGCCTGCGGTGGCTGATGATGCGTCTGATATTGCGCGTGCTGGGACACGTCGAAACACACAACAAAACGTATCAACAACACGTCAACGAACAAAAACAGAAACAAAAAATCAAACATCAACTGTGGCATCACGCACCAACGGCACAAAAAAAGCCACACCCGCCGTTCGCGAACGCGCCGCATCTGACACACCAACGGCGCGCACTGGCAACACTGTATCGGACAGCGCACGCGCCACAAAAACCACCACGGAAAAGAAGTCTGTATCTGCGCGCGCCACGACACAAACCATTCAACCAAGAACAATAAAAACATCCGCACAAATCAAGACACGCAATGCGACAACCCCGACACGAAACATTTCGCGCAGTGCAACACTGGCGCGTGCCACAACCGGTGCCCCTGTCACCAAAACGCGCAATGCGACAACCCCGACACGAAACATTTCGCGCAGTGCAACACTGGCACGTGCCACAACCAGCGCAGACATTTTATCACGCAATTTTTCCAAATGCCGTGATGTTTTTCACAGTTGCATGGACGAATTTTGCGCAAACAAGGACAGCCAACTAAGACGTTGTGCATGTTCGGCACGGGTTAACGAATTTGACAAAACCAAAGAACAATTGGCACGTGTCGAAGATAAATTATTGAATTTCAGTGAACGCCTGTTAACCGTGAACATGGACGAAGAAGATGTTATCGCCATGAATCAGGCAACCGAAGGCGAACTGGCATTCACCAAAGACGATACGTCTGCATCTAAAAAGATGCTGGACAAAATCGCAAAAAAATTAAACACCAGTTTTGACGACAGCAATTTTGACAACAGTTTAAACGCCATATCATTAACCCTGAACACCGACAGTGCATTTGACAACGTCGATTCGTTGGCTGGCGCGTCGACAACGCTTAAAACAGGCACTGATTTGTATATATCTGCCCTGCCCGTATGTCGTGAAATGGCACAAGAGGTTTGCACGCCTGACGAACTGAAAATCGCAGAAAGCGGTTATCAAATGGCAATTGAACAAGACTGTAATACCGTTGCCAAGTCTTATCAAACCCAAACCGAACAAGCACGTGCCAAAGTACTTGAAAGTGGCGCCCTGTTGGACATTTCGCGCCTAGATATTTACCAGGAACGCAATTCCGATGACATATTGACATGTAAAAAGAAAATGTTAGACATGTTATCTGATGCCACTGTATGCGGCGAAAAATTGGGCAAATGTTTGGATACATCTGGGCGCTATATTGACCCAACGACTGGTGCGGCATTCCTGACAAACGATTTGTCGCAACTGGGCAATTTAATAACCAGACCAACTGGCGACCAAACATGGACGCGTGTACCAGAAAATTCAGAATTCGTATCATTTTTAAATACTAAAAAAGAATTTCTGGAACCGGCAATGTCAAACTGTCAAAATATCGCGGATTCTGTATGGGACGCATTTGTCGAAGACGCACTGGCACAAATTAAACTGGCACAAGATAAAAAGCTAGAAGAAGTACGCCAATCGTGTACGACCCTGACTGCCGAATGCCTGACGGATGCGAACAAAACCATCGCGGACTTTGATGCACGTGCGCTGTCTATATTTGGTATTATGGCGGACAAAACCGCGAACACCATGTGCGCAGACATCAAGAACGCGTGTGGCGCATTATTGGAATCATCTGGTGGTGGAACCGACTGGATTGGTGGCATGTCACAAATTGCATCAGAAATAACATTTGACACCATACTGCACACCTGTCGCGAGGTGGGACGCAACTGTATCATAAACACATGCAAATCAACATCTGGAAATTTTGGTTTGTGTGAAAACATTGACACATCAATCAACCGTAAATCCATTATTAATCGCACCGCCTGCTGGGACGAGGTTGTACAATGCGTGACCAGTGCCGGCACAGACACATTAAACGAAATTAAAAAAATCCATCCTTTAACCACGGGCAACTTCTATGAACAAATGTACAATTTCGATGGCAGAACTTTAAAACCCAACTGTACTACCGAGGATGCTACTAACAATATATTCGAATGCATCTTTGATATTTGCACGAACGAATGCGCCCAAAATGCAGACGAAACATCATGTTATACATGTCGTTTGGCGGAACAAATCTGGGGCAATTGTGAAGCCGCACCAAAAAACATATCGCCGTTAGCATCAACGAATCAACGGAACAAGATCAAGGAATCCCTCGATAAAGAGACAAACAAACCCACAGGCACACTGTTATCTTGGTTTGCATTGAACACAAACACCCTTGATAGGGATGACAGCTGTCGCGACACCACATGCAAATACGGATATGAATATAACAACAAAACACACACCTGCCAGCAATGCAACAATTATACAAACGACGGATTTTGCTGTTCAGAAGACCAACAGCTAATAATAGAAGAAGATAAAAAAACAAACTGTTGCACGTCTGGAATAAGGGACAGCTTTGGCAACTGTTGCACCAGTGGTGAAACGATTGAAGTTAATTCGTCATCATCATTTGGTACCATGTCACCAACAATCACAAAAATCTGCGTTCCTAAGAATACTACACAGGTCACTCACGTTGTTTCGTATAAACAACCACAAATCTATGTAAACGATAGCAGTACGCCCGAAGAACGCACATATAACGTATTTTGCCTGGGCACACTCAGCGATGACACAATCGAAACACTTGCCCGATTCCCGAATGGACGCGGTCTCATATGCGACGGCGAATATCTGGTTATTGACAATACTGGTTATTATTATCAGATAGACACAAGTCTATTACCATCTTATTACAAGATGGAAACCGACGACGATTTATGCACAACATACCAACTCGGTTGTATTTGGCATAATGCCCCAGAAGAAGAAAAAGAAAAATTTTCAGCAGAATATGACGCCGGCGTCCTTGTTCTTTCACCAATTTCCAAATACACTATACTTGACGCCTCTAGGGGAAACACACAAGAATACGAATATAAGATAGAAACAATATACAACTCAACCACGAATTACGGCGATATAGAATCAATCAATGTCATAAACCCTGATGACGAAACAGATACTAACGGCACTGATGCCAAACACTGGCAAATCGTATTTCCCGAAACGAATTAACCCCCCAGGTCATGCATTCCTTTAAACCTAAACAACTTTTTTGCAAAAAAAGTTGTCATTCCAACGCTCAATCACTAACGCTAAAACTATTGAATTTTTGGTGGGCGTACAGTGACTCGAACTCTGATGGGTTTCCCCACTGGAACCTAAATCCAGCGCGTCTACCAATTTCGCCATACGCCCATAAATTGAGCGTATGGTGGCATTACACTTCGTTACATAGTCGCCATACGCCCTATTTTTAAATGTTTTTACATTTTACGATAAAAAAAACTTGATTTCCAGTAAAATTTAACATACAATCGGCGCAGAATAATAAAAGGCAAGTAAAATGGCATCTAAAAAAGGTAGCAAAGAAGTTGTACAATTAAAGAACGCTGAAACTGGCGTATTCTATATTACAACTAAAAATACAAAGTCCGAAAATACCCAGGGCAAAATGAAATTCCGTAAATATGACAAAAAATTGCGCAAGCATGTCGTGTTTACAGAAGCAAAAATGCCTCACTAATCGTATCGGCATTTTGTCAATGTATTGTAAAAAATTCCCCATTTGGGGGATTTTTTATGCATAAACATGCGTTTTGTATAATTTTTTCGACAAAACGCTTGACTTTTTACACAAAAAACGTCAATATTGCATAAACTTTTCGCCAAAACGGCAAAAAACAATAAACAAAAACGAAAAATCAAGGACATTGAAATGAGCGATTTCGCAATCTTTCAAACCGGTGGCAAACAATATCGCGTTGCAAATGGCGATATTATCAAGGTTGAAAAACTGAATGCCGACGGCAAAATTGAATTTGACCAGGTTTTAATGGTCGGCGATAAAATCGGCACACCATTTGTTGATGGCGCCAAGGTTGTCGCAGAAGTAGTTGAACAGAAACGCGCTGACAAAATTTTGGTTTTCAAGAAAAAACGTCGCCAAAATTATCGCCGCACCGCCGGCCATCGTCAGCATATCACTGTTTTGAAAATCACAGATATCAAGGCATAAGGGGGCTGAACTATGGCACATAAGAAAGCGGGTTCCGCATCATCGAACGGACGTGACTCGGCTGGACGCAGACTTGGCGTCAAAAAGTCAGGTGGCAGTCGCGTTATCCCAGGCAACATCATCATTCGTCAGCGTGGCACATCTGTCCACCCTGGTCTGAACGTTGGCATGGGCAAAGACCACACAATCTTTGCAAAAATTGCAGGTATTGTTAAATTCAAAAAGGGCAACGGTGACCGCAGAACGGTTTCTGTTATCCCAGAAGAAGCAAAATAAAAAATCCCCCAATTGGGGGATTTTTTATTCCCCCAGAAAATCAAACACCTATCCACCAAAACAAAACTCAAAGAGTTTTGTCATTCCTGCTTCGGGTCCCACAAAAATTGAAAAATTTTTGTGGGTGATGCCAGGCAGGAACAGGGTCTATAAAATTTACATTCATCACTATTTTATGATTTTTATGGTTCGCGTTGCTCACGCTGTATAGTCCCACTCCTGCCGTCGCAGGAGTGACAAAGGGGATTTTTTAAGTTCCCCAGAAAATTAAACACACAACAAATATTTTAAAAAATTCTAACTTGCAACAATAATCAATATTTTTTATCATACGAATATGAGAATGCTAATCACACTATTTTCGGTTTTATTTATATTGGGTACGCATGATGCACTCGCAGCAGGTCCTTATCATATCACCTATCTGTGCAACCAACCTGACGAAACCCCCAACAAAATTTTTGTGCAAGATTATGCGTGGGTCGATGACCCTTGTGCAGGCACCACTGACACCCCCACCTTTATCACTACTGGTCAACAATTCAGTGTACCAGATTGCTTAAACGGAAAAACAAGCATAACAACCTCCTCCAAATGTCTGCCCCTTGATTGGGATTATGACAGCAACACACAATGCTTAACGTCATCTACTACATACGCCCCAAAACCGCTCAATAATTGCACCAAAACTGGTTTTACATTAATCGGATGGTATGACCCCACCAACAATATTATATTATATTACCATAAGTATGAGGACGCCCCAGAATTAACAGAAAAGTGTAGCAATTGTAAAAAAGAAACAATGTACACAGAATATACCTGGGAAAACAACCTTACGTTGCACCCCATTTGGAAATCAAATTCAATAACCTGCAATGCAGGAACATACCTGCCTAAGGATACCGAAAATTGTGCAAATTGTCCCAGTGGCTACTATTGCCCCGGTATTTCTAATACAACATTTAATGGCGAAGAACAAGGAATAACCCCCTGTCCAGCTGGTTCAACATCGAGTACTGGTGCAAAAAATATTTCAGATTGTTTTGTAGAGCCATTTGTGACACATTTTACATTCGGCGACACAACATTCAGTCTGCCAGCAAGCGGTAAAGCACATTACAACAGGTCAGAATAAAACGCCACTATCAACAAAACGATACTATTTACCCCAAACAGTATCAATCACATATTCCGCAACCAATGGCACAGATAACTTTACAATATTTTCCATCACAGACTTTATCTGATTGGCAAAAGAATCCGCTGCGTCCGCCACACATTCAAACACAATTTCATCATGCACCTGCATAATCATGCAAATCTTATCGCGATGCGGTTGAATGATCTTATCATCAATTTCAACAACTGCACGACGCATTAAATCGGCCTCAAACCCTTGAATCGGGGCATTAATCGCCGCACGCATTGCATATGCGCGCAGGCGCGGATTTTTAACCTCTGGCAATTCAATCCTGCGTCCCCATGGGGTATAAACACATGCATTTTCCATGGCAAATTGTTTTGTGCGTTCTATATAATCTTTGACCTGGGGCAACCCAGCCATATATGAATTGATTATATTTTGTGCATCAACACGTCCAACCCCCAATTGCCCAGCCAAACCAAATGACGAAATTCCATATACAATTGAAAAATTAACCGTCTTGGCCGCCCGGCGGGCATCACGCGGAACAGGTTCGTTTGCCGGAATATTAAAAATCTTGCGCGCGGTTTGTTCATGAATATCATCACCATTATTAAACGTTGCACGAAACGCATCAACATTTGCAATGTCCGCCAACAGGCGCAACTGAATCTGGGAATAATCCACAGAAATCAAGACATGCCCAGGGGCGGCAACAAAACATTTTCGTATCTCTTCACCCAGCGCCGTTTTAATTGGTATGTTTTGCAGGTTCGGATCACGACTGGACAGACGCCCTGTATTCGTACTGGTCTGTAAATATGTTGTATGAATACGCCCATCAGACGCAATTTGTCGTGGCAATGCGTCCGCGTATGTACCTGCTAACTTTGCAACCGACCGCCAACTTAAAATCTTTTCAACAATCGAATGTTCATCAATCAAATCATTTAAACTGGCGGCATCGGTTGAACGCTTTTTATTTTCCGTCAATCCCAATTCATCAAACAAGACAACACCCAACTGTTTCGGACTGGCGATATTAAATTCATGACCTGCCAAATTCCAAATCTCTTGTTCCAAGGATTGCAACTGATTATGAAAGACAACCGACAATTGTTGCAATTTTGCCCGATCTGCCAAAACACCATTGCGTTCCATTCGCATCAAAATTGGCATCAAAGGTAAATCACATGTTTCATATAATTTACGCAACCTATTGTCCGAATCCAGCTGGGGGCGCATTAAATCATACAGCGCACGACAAATACATGAATCTTCGGCGGCATACATACACGCATCAGCTATTGCCAACATATCAAACCGCATATCTGCATCACGCGTTTTTGGTGGGAACAATGACGCAAACTTTATATTTTCATGTCCCAAATATTTTAACGCCAATTCATCCAACCCATGTCCATGCAACGCACCATGCAAAATATATGACAGCAACATAGTATCATCAATCGGACGTATCTTTGACGTATCCCACCCTTCGTTCTGCATAATATGCAAATCATATTTCAAATTATGACCAATTTTAATAACATCTGGATTTGTTAAAATCGGCCACAGCGCGTCATAAACCTGACCAATCGACAATTGATTTGGCGCAATCGTATCACCACCAAACAAGTCCGCACCACCCACACGATGCCGCACCGGAATATACGCCCCATTCTCATCATCAATCGCCAAAGATACACCAACAATTTTATCGGTCATCTGATTCAACCCGGTCGTTTCCGTATCAATCGCCAGAATCTTATCAACACGCGCCAAAAATTCACGCAATTGCGCCACATCTGTTATCGTTTCGCATTTTATCTTTCGTTGCGTCGACTTTACATCAGGTGTCACGGCATTCGCATCTGGCATTTCACATGCATTTCCCGGGAATTCAAACAAAGTCGCAGGTTGTGCCATCACAGAGTCACGCAAAGGGAACATTTTTTCAATCTTGGCAACCAGTGAATTACTTTCAATTTTATTGCGCACAAAATCAATCGCCCCAACCGTATTAAACACAAACGGCGACAATTTTAACCCACTTAAATCAACATCATCTTTTAATGTCACCAACTGACGCGATACATATGCCATTTCGCGATTATCACGCAACAAATTACGCGTACGTTCGTTCTTTACCGCATCCAAATTTGCGTACAGATTGTCCAAAGAACCGAATTCGTTAATTAATTCTGCCGCTTTTTTGGGCCCAATTCCCGGAACCCCCGGCACATTATCAGACGAATCGCCCATCAAAGATTGTACATCAACAACCTGAGATGGGTTTACATTAAACTTTTCCAGAACCTGGGGCGCACGTATTTCACGCCCCTTCATCCCATCGTACAGATATACACAATCAGACACCAATTGCATCAAGTCTTTATCGCTGGTGATTATACGTGTTGCATCTGTACGGGTACAATTTACCCGTGCCAGCGTCGCAATAACATCGTCTGCCTCTACCCCTGGGACACACAATACCGGCATTCCCATGGCGGTCAACCCTTCGCGCACTAATAACCCCTGGGCTATCAAATCAGCCGGCGTTTCAGACCGGTTCATTTTATATTCTGGGTATATATCCTGACGAAACGTGATGCGTGACGCGTCAAAAACACAAACAAATTCATCATCTGGTTTTGCCACCGCCAAAATCGGCAATATCATATTCAAAAAACCATAAACAGCCCCGGTTGGCGTCCCATCCTTACGTGTCAGACGACTGTGCACACCATAATAAGCCCGAAACAACAACGAATTACCATCAATCAGCGTCAGCATATGTCTTTATCCCATACAGTTAATTTAGGGGGCGTTTCGCCCCCCCCTACCCCAATTAAAATACATAGCGTAATTTTACACGCCCTTCGTATTGCAACATATCAGATTCCTTGCCTGCGATTTCCATCATATCTGGAACATATACCGCACGACCTTCGACATCGATATTAAATGGAATAATTGGCAAATCCAGCGTAATACCCAACATACCCTGATACGCCATAGTATCTTCTATATCGATACTGACATCATTACTTGGTTCATATTTACTGTCGAACGTATAACCAACACCAGCACCAATATATGGTTTTACAACAGGGGTTGGCAACTTAAAATACGCATTCAAGAAACCGATATTCATAGAATATTCATCTGAATCTAAATAGTTATATTCGCCTTCGATTCGAAATAACGGTATATCAATTCCCAAAATCGCCCCATAAGATTGGGCGGATTCAGATATGTGTTCATCATCTACGAATAATGTATAACCACCAATACCATACGTTCCCCCTGCATAAACATCAAACAGAACATTTGCATTCGCATTTGCACAAACAACCATAACCGATAACGCAGTTAAAATACCCAACGATTTTATTTTCATGTTTTCTCCTTTCTGTGATATTATAATAAAAAAAGGGTATATAATATGCAAGAAAATAAACCTGTTTTAATCGTTGGTTTAGGCAATCCTGGCAATGAATACACCAACACACGCCACAACGTTGGATTTATGGCAATTGATTATTTTGCAGGCAATGACGCAACATGGAAACGCGAAAAAAACGCTCTAACAACACGCACGCAAATAGATGGTCATAATATAATATTGACCAAACCACAAACATACATGAACAACAGTGGCGTTGCTGTCTTGGCACTGATGGCGTTTTACAAGATACCACCAGAAAATCTGATTGTAATTCATGACGACATGGATATTTCGGTTGGAAATTGCCGCAAAAAAATCGGCGGCAGCAGTGCCGGTCACAACGGAATTAAATCAATTGATGCCAATATTGGACGTGAATACACACGTATTCGAATTGGTATCGGACACCCACGCGATTTTGACCTGCCAATGGCACCGGCAGACTGGGTGCTGGGAAAAATCCCCCCCCTACAATTAAAAGAAATTATGCGTGTAATTTCAGAAATAGAATTATTTTAATGTGATGTCAGACAATTCTGCGTCTAATTGCACCAAACAGCGCGAACCCCAACAGCAAAACCATAATAAATATAAATATTGCTGTCGCTGTTGATTCATATTCTTCAAACGGCAAACGCAGATTCATGCCATAGTACCCAACAATAACCGTTGGCACGACCAAAATAATATTCCACATGGTCAAACGATTAATATTGGTATTAGAATCCATGTTAATAACACTTTCAAACGTTTCTTTGATAGATTTTAGCATTTTGCTGTATGACGTCACAACCTCGGTCGCCTGCCCCAATTCAATACGTGCATCTTCTGCCAATTCCATCGCATCATCTGTTTTGATAAAACCACGCATTTTTTCCAACTTATCCAACACGGTCACATTACCCTTGATTCCCGCCATGTACAGGGTATAACTATTTTCAACCTCTAACAAATCCATTAATTCTTTTTTACGAATACGTTCTTGCAAAATACGTTTTGATGCCAAGACACGCTTATTCAATTCCTTTAACATACGCAGATACGATTCCGCGATATAATACATAATATTCAATATAAATTCTTCGCGTGATGTTTTTTCAGACTTTTTGATTTTATCCAACAAATCACAACGTTTACGACATACAGTAATAACCCGATTGGCAGACAAAATAATCGACAATGGTTCTGTATGCCACAATGTATCCGATTCGCGATTAATGATTGGGAAACGAACGATTATAACCTTATAGTCATCTTCGACTTCTAGCCTAGGTTGTTCATCTGGGTCCAAGATATCTGATATTGTATCTTCGTCAATTTTGTATTTTGTTTGCAGTTTTTCAAAGTCTTCATGATCCGGATTACCGACATTTACCCATGAAAAAGTCTTTAATTTTTCAGTCACAAACATGGCAATCCCCTTTGTTTTTTACACACACAATAATACCCTAAAATTTTATGTTTTGCAATATTTTCTGGGAATAGAAATCTGTATCTATCGCCCACAACACCTGATAAAATAAAATTAAAATCAAAGGACATAAAGCGATGGCAACAAAGTTCGAAACAAACACAAACTCATTCACAATATCACACTACATTTTATTGTTTTTGGTCGTCATTATCTGCATCGGTATAATTTCATGGGTTATCATTAAACGACACAATAACACACCACAAAACAACATAACTCCAACCATAACACACGCAAAAAACACAGACCCATGCGTTCAACGCGCAACAGATACAGTCGCCCAAATGTGGGCATATAATCCACGCCTGATACCACAAAAATACTGGCAAATTGCATCTGATTACATTAACGAAACGATAACAACACGTACATATGGTATATGCCAAGACGTTGCATTTACATGTCGTCCTGGTCAAAAACGAATCGAATGTGACCCGTGTGCAGTACCATCGGCGCGCGCCTATGCCCAGGACATGCAAACCGCAGACATGATTTCAGAAAATTGCCCACGCGTAAATTAACGACGTTTGCCCAGTGATAACAATTGCTGCATTTTTTGAACCCAATATGGGATATCTTCCTTGTTCAAAATATTACGTAATTTCTCTTGATGTTCTGGGCAAAAGACCAAACACCCCGTATCAATTCCACGCTGCGCACACCAATTCTTAAAAATTTTTTGCTTTTCGTATATCAAATCCAGTTCTGCCCTGGACAAAGACGTATCATTATGATGCGTCACAAATTCGTATACATCTTTCGGATGTATCTGATACCCGACCCCCAACAAGAACGCCAAAACAAACCCCCAATGACGATGAACATCAAATCGACTCGCATAATCAAATTTAATACTTGGATTTGCCGCCCAAATATATTGAGCATAATAATATGACGACCGCGCCGCACCATCAATAATCTTTTCTATACGTTTGGACTGTCCGCGTCTAATCCGTGGCAAACGCAATGCTAATTTATAAAAATATTCCAACCGATAGGCATCGCGAATAATTTCTTCGTTCGTCAGTCCAGGGATTGAATAATCATATGAAAACTTATATGTTGTCTTATAACCATTATCACGCAAATTTTTATCCAAATTACGTGCACTGGAACCCGTTTTATCGTACAGGGCAAACTGATTTTCTTCGTATTCCTTGGGCGTCAGCTTCGTTAAAAAACCAACCCCACAACCAGAACCAACATCCACAAAACAACTTTGTATCGACAGATTTGAAAAATGCGCAACCGTTTCTTTTAAATCTGCAACTGAAAATTTATCGCCATCTTTAATAATCATGGGCGCAACATAGCATACAATGCAAATAAATCAAGACAAAATCCAAAAAAGACATACCCACTGATAAAAATTAAAACGGGCATAAAACCCGTTTGAATTTTTATGGTCGGGGTGACAAGATTCGAACTTGCGACCCCTTGCACCCCATGCAAGTACTCTACCAGGCTGAGCTACACCCCGACGACCCAGACATATTAATCCACCGTATATAAAAATACAAACACTTTTTTGGGAAAACACGCGTATTGTAGAATCATCACCATACATGTAAAATTAACATGTCCGGGCAAAAAAAACAACAAACAAAAAAAGGATAGAACAAATGTCAAAATCAGAAAACAAACACGGAAAATGCAAGAACTGCGGCAATATGCACGACAAAGATTGCAACGGCAAAGACAAAAGCAAAACATCAAACTGCGACAAATAAAACCACCGCCCAAACGGGCGGTATTTTCTTATCTAAATTTTCTGCTTGCACGAATCGGATAAATATTACTAGTATGCCTTATCACAACACACCACATAGGGAGTCATCCGTGATAACAGGGATTGGAATTGATTTAGTCGAATGTGACCGTTTCTTAGATTGGTCTGCATTTAAAAAACAACGCATATTCACAAAAAAAGAATTAGAATACGCCGAAAACGATAACGCCAGTTCAGAAAAACATCTGGCAAACTTTTGGGCCGCACGCGAGGCTTTCTTAAAAGCACTTGGCACCGGCTTTGGCGAAGACATCGCATTTTCAGACGTATCTGTCATACATAATGATGCCGGTCGTCCAGAATTATTAATCACAGGTGGCGCCAAAACTGCATTAAAAGAAAAAACAGGTGGGGATGCAAATATACATTTATCAATCACAGACCAGGCAGATTATTGCGTTGCCATGGTTGTAATAGAATCCAAATAAAAAACTGCCATTTGGCAGTTTTTTTGTTTAAGAATCATCTTCTTCCATTTCATCATCTTCATCATTTGATTCAACTGCATTCAAATCTATCTCTTTTGGGATTCCCAAAATATCTTCAATTTTATCTGATGCAGAATCCAAATCCATCTTATGCAAAACTGCGAATTCCTGGGCCATACGTTCCAAGGCGCGCAAATATAATTGACGCGCAGAAAACGTCATCGTATCTGCCGCACTACGACGTTGCAGATCACGAACAACCTCTGCCAACTTCATGGGGTCCCCAGAATTAATATTTTCTTCATACTGTGCCGCCCGACGCGCCCAAATCATACGCTTTGCACCCGCCTTTCCCTTAGCAGACGCAATTGCCTCATCCATTTTTTTTGCGGTTGTCAACGGACGCAATCCTGATATTTCCGCACGTTCCAACGGCACGCGCAACGTCATATGATTACGTTCAAAATCAATAACCAATAACTTTATTTTCTGTCCCGCGATTGTTTGCTCTTCAATACGCAACAACTTACCAACACCCTGTGTTGGATAAACAACATATTGTCCTGTTTTAAAATCTAACTTTTTACTTGGCATTATTTTTTACCCTTTTACGGTTGCCATCCTCTCTGTCTACGGCATTATACCATAAAAAAAGTCAAAAAACAAATAATTGACGAAAAAATTAAATCCCCGAAAATTCGGGGACATCTTTATCTGGTTATACGACGCATCGTTCCTGTTCTACGAATTGCAGACGAACGCGTTGCCTCTGTCGTGCCAGACGATATCGCACAAACCCATTTACCATCTTGCAATATCGCTGTTTCGCCCGATTCGCAATCTGGCTTTTCCAATCGCCATGCAAAACAACTGCCCTTTTGATACGATTCATATGTTGCGTTATCGCCGCCACGGGTATAAGCACCATATTCGGGATTCCATTGACCCTGTGCCTCGCCCCCACACCATTTGCGCTGTCCCCAACATTCAACACAATTACCTTTGTTATCACATAATTCGACAACAGATGATGTCGCCAGATAACCGGAATTCGCCCTGTCACCACTACCCATCATCTTGCCAGTTTCTAAATCACGGCACCACAATTTCTGACATTCTGCGGTTGCAATTCCATCTATCTTTTTACGCGATTCTGCCAAGACATACCCCGAACCACATGATGTAAACGCCGCATTCGCAGATACAACACAACAAATCGACAACAATGCAAAAACAAATATTCTCTTTCTCATGTACAACATTTTACATTATTTATCTGTTTTTAACAAGACAAAAAAGTGCGCCACTTGGCGCAACTTTTTTCTTACTGTCCCAGACCTGCTGGACTAAATCGTCCAATATTATTAAACAACTCTTCCAGCGCACTAAGTTCAACCGCCGCAGGAATCTGTGTTTCACCATCTGCAATTTTTACATCTGGCAAATCATCATCATGCAAAACCTGTGTCTTTACAACACGCGTACCATCAACCCATGCCAATAATACAGTTTCATCTGTAAAGGTTGGCGCCAATGGTCCACGATAATTTTCATCTGCGCCAAAATATATCCACACTTCGTCACCATGAACAGTTTTTACCTGGGGCGCACCAATTTGATCAATTAACGCATCAGTGGTCTTGATTTTTGCAACCTGACTTTCCAAATTATCAGGAAAAACATAACCACGATGTTTTGTCTGGAAAGTACACGCCGTCAATAATATTGCAAATAATATTGATATTTTCTTCATTTTAACCCTCCCCATTTTCTTTAACAACTGGCTTGTTCAGCATTGCAAACTGCGCAATATGTTTTTTCAGTTCACTCTTATACGCATTATTTGCCTTGGCCAAATCTACCAGCTTATTAAACTGTGGATTTGCAGAACGCGCCGCACCAAATCTGGATTCTGTTTTCAAGAAATCTTCCAATGGCATTGGATTATCGATTCGCGAATCCATGGTTAATGGATTATGCCCTTCGTCAATCAAACGTGGGTCAAATCTGAACAGTGGCCACGCACCTGTATTAACCATCTGCATTTGGTGTTCTGGACCGTTTTGCAATGCAAACCCATGCGCAATACATGGCGCATACGCCAATATGATTGACGGACCATTAAACGATGCAGCTTCACGGAATGCGCGTATTGCCTGGGCCTGATTTGCCCCCATTGCAATTTGTGCAACATACGCACCACTCATCATCGCAATCATTCCCAAGTCTTTCTTTGCATGTTCTTTACCGCCAATCGCAAATTTCATACTGGCGCCAAACGGCGTTGACTTTGATTGCTGACCACCGGTATTTGAATAACCCTCAGTATCCAAAACCAAAATATTAACATTTTCACCACTATGTAATATATGATCAACACCACCGTATCCAATATCATACGCCCAACCGTCACCGCCGATAATCCACACAGATTTATCAACAATTTCACCAACCAGGCTTTCTGCCAAGCGTGCACGCGGCCCATCAATCGTTGCCAACTGGGCACGCAATTGTTTTTCTATTTCGCGCTGTTTTGCAGAATCCGTTTCATCAAATAACGCCTCAACATCCTTAATTCCCAATTCAAACAACAAGGCTTTCAGATTATCGCGTTTTTGATTCAATGCCAACCGCATACCCAAACCATATTCTGCATTATCTTCGAATAAAGAGTTTGACCATGCCGGTCCCCTGCCCCGTGCGTCCTTGGTCCATGGCGTTGTTGGTAAATTCGCCCCATAAATTGACGAACAGCCTGTTGCATTTGCAACCACCATACGTTCACCAAACAAGTGCGACAACAATTTAACGTATGGTGTTTCGCCGCAACCTGCACACGCACCCGGAAATTCAAAATAATGCGGCAACAATTCAACATGCTTTGGAATATTCAGATTTAACTTTTCACGATCAATATCTGGAAATTCCAAGGCATTATTAAATGCCGACTGCTGTTCCGCCATTACATCGCGTGCAGGCACCATTGACAATGCACCTGTCGGACAATTTTTCACACAAATATTACAGCCCGTACAATCCGCCGGTGAAATATTTAATGTAAAGTACATATTTGGTCCCAATTCTGGTGTTTTCATTGGAACAACTTTTATACCCTTGGCACGTGCCTGTTCTGCCTGTTCTTCTGTTAACGCTTTGATACGAATAACCGCATGTGGACACAACATAGAGCACTTGCCACACTGAATACATTTTTCCAAATCAACAGTTGCAACCTTGTCTGAAATTGCACGTTTCTCATACTTTGATGTACCAACTGGATATTGACCACCACCAAATTGACCATCGATACGGAAACGCGAAACTGGAATTGCATCACCACGTTGTGCGGCAATTTCACCCAAAGTTCCCGCAATTTCCGCCGGCGTATCCAATGTCATTGACGGAACAAAGTCCGGGGCAAAATTCGATATCGAAGATGGCAGATTGTATTTATGCAAAAACTCTGCCGCCCTATCAACCGCCGCCCAGTTTGCGGCAACAACATCCATACCCTTTTTCTTATACGTTTTTTCAATTGCGATTTTTGCACTTTCTGCCGCCTGTGCCGGATCAATAACCTGTGTCAAATTAAAGAAATTCAACATAATAAACGTGTTAATACGATTCCCCAACCCCAATTCGGCAGCGGCCCGATTCGCATCCAAGAAATACACATTTGCACGAATTCTGATTAAATGTTCCTGGGTGTCACGTGGCAAATTTGCAAATGCGACATCTGGTGCCATTGACGTGTTAATCATAACCGTTCCCCCAGCACGCAATCCACGGAACACATCAAAACGTTGCGCAATCATAAAGTTTGAAACACTAATAAAATCAGCAACTTCGACCAAATACTGACTTTTTATTGGCGCATCTGAAAAGCGAATATGCGACGCCGTCAAACCGCCAGACTTTTTTGAATCATAAACTGCGTATGACTGGGGATACAAATCAGAATTTTCCCCAACAATTTTTACGATATTTTTAACCGCGCCGACGGTACCATCACTGCCAATACCATATAAAATCGCGGTTTTAAAGTTCGGATCTTCGACAGAAAACGCCGGATCCGTTTTCAACGATGTGCCACTTAAATCATCATCAATGCCAACTGTAAAGTTATGATGCAATGTTCCACGCATCAGATTTTCATAAATCGCCTTTACATCACGTGGCTTAAATTCTTTTGATCCCAAACCATATCGTCCACCAAATACCTGAACACTGTCACCGACAACAGATTTTACATCTTGATACAATGGTTCACCAATACTGCCTGGTTCCTTGGTTCGATCCAACACCGCAATACGCTTTACAGATTTCGGCAACGCATTCCGGAATGCATCGACTGGGAACGGTCGATACAAATGCACCTTTAAAACACCCAGCCCAGATGGTAAATGCGCCAATGTTTCTTCGATAGTGTCAACACCACTGCCCATTGCGACAATAACATTTTCTGCATCTTCGTCACCGACATAATCAACCAAGTTATATTTACGCCCTGTCAATTTTGCAAACATATCCATCATGTTCTGAACAATCTCTGGTGTTTTTTCATACAATGGATTTGCCGCCTCGCGTCCTTGGAAATAAACATCTGGATTTTGCGCAGTACCACGTATCGTTGGATTGTCTGGCGTCATACCACGTGCACGATTTTCCAAAACCAAATTTTCTGGAATCATTTCACGCAAAACATCATCATCGATTCGTGTTAAGCGTGATTCTTCGTGACTGGTACGGAATCCGTCAAAGAAATGCAAGAACGGAACACGCGTACGTAATGTTGCCGCATGCGCAATCGCCGCCATATCATGCGCCTGTTGCACGTTATGTGATGACAACATTGCAAAGCCCGTTGAACGCACAGACATAACGTCACTATGATCACCAAAAATTGACAACGCGTGTGTCGCCAGCGCACGCGCCGCGACATGCATAACAAACGGCGTCTGTTCACCGGCAATTTTATACATATTTGGTATCATCAATAACAATCCCTGGGACGCAGTGAACGTCGTTGCCAAAGAACCCATTTGCAATGCACCGTGCATTGCACCGGCGGCACCTGCCTCAGACTGCATTTCAATAATCTGTGGGATTGCCCCCCAAATATTCTTTTTATGCTGAAAAGACCATTCATCTGCCAATTCACCCATTGTGCTGCTGGGGGTAATTGGATAAATCGCTGCAAAATCAACACATCTGTACGCAACGTCCGCCGCCGCCCAGTTTCCATCAACAATCAATTTAGACATTTTTATTCCTTCTTACTAAAAATTTTTATCCCGATAATAATACCCCCAAAAAACACCTAAGGCAAGAATTTGTTGCAAAAACAATCTTGACAAACGTTTGATTTGTATTATATTTGTCACAACAAAACTAATTAAAGGTTAAAAACATGACACAAATCATAAACCCAAACAAATCACCAAACTATATATCTGACGATAACTGTATTTATATCTTGGGCGATTTTGAACACAAAACAATGAGTGAACTGATCGGTCATATATCCACAATGATTCGACAGCTACCAACCGAACCAATATATAAAGCCAATCAAAAAATCGTATCCCCATACGATATTTCTGCTGTTTGCAACCCAATTATCGATATCTTTATCGATTCCAATGGTGGCGACACAAACATGTTGAACAATATATCTGCATTGTTAAACATTGCCAAAATGCACGGCGCAATTATTCGCACAACCGTCCTGTCACGCGCGTACAGCTGCGGCAGTCTACTGGCAATCCAGGGCACACCAGGTTTTAGAATCATGTCACACTGCGCCCAACATATGATACACTTTGGATCATTTGGGGTTCAGGCAGATTCTGAAAAAATGGCGAAACATATGCTAGAAAACGCTTTAAGAAAAAAAGAAATTACACACGATAAATACAAAACATACACAAATATGTCCCAAAAAGACATAAAAAGATTAACGACATCCGAAGGCGAATACTGGGACGCACAAAAATGCCTAGATTATGGATTGTGCGACTGGATTATTGGCGAAAACGGCAAATTAATTGGACGCGGTCAACGTTAATCAAAATAAAAAACGGGGAAATGTCCCCGTTTTTTATTTTTTCTTTTCAGATTTTGGTTCTGACTTTTTTTCAGGTTCTGCATTTTCTGTTTGTGCCGCAGAATCTGCCGCCAAATCAGTCGGGGTCATCAGATTGCGTGTTTTCATCTTACTCATTGCAATAACCATATCCATTGCACGTTGCAACTGATAATCACGCACATCTTTTTCTTCATCGCTTAATTCTTCGTATGGTGTTTCTTCGTCATCCTCATCATCTTTATCAGATTTATCAGACTTTTTCTTGTCTTTTTTCTTTGCCTTGTCATTTTTCAAGGAATTTTTGAATGACGCCTCTGAATACATACTTTCTTTCTTTTCCAGAACCTCTAACTTTGAATGCAAGACCTCTACATCCGGTGTAATACCTTCATTCTGTATCGAACGTCCAGACGGGGTATAATAACGCGCAATCGTAATATGAATTGCAGTTCCATCACCCAATGGCTTTTGCTGTTGCACACTGCCCTTGCCAAAAGACTGCGATCCCATTACCAAACCACGTCCATTATCCTGTAATGCCCCTGCAACAATTTCTGACGCAGATGCAGATCCATGATTAATCAACACAACAACAGGCTTTCCATTTGCCAAGTCACCCGGATTTGCATAAACACGTTCGATATCTGTCTTTTCTTTGCCACGCGTTGATACAATTTCCCCACCATCCAAGAACGCATCAGAAACATCAATCGCAGCCGTCAAATAACCACCCGGGTTATTGCGCACATCAACAACATATCCAACAACATCTTTCTTTTCCAGTTTTGTTAGGGCTTCTTTTAAATCCTTGTCTGTCGTCGCACCAAAATCAGATATTCTGATATACCCAACCTTTGGCGAAGCTTCATCTTCTGGGTCTGCGTTTGCGACTGTTTTTTCAGAAAATTTAACAGACTTTACCTTAATAATTGCACGTTTTAACGTCATCTCTTTGGGTTCACCATCATCAGAAACAACTGTTAATTTAACCTTGGTTCCCGGACGCCCTTTCATCTTTTTAACCGCCTGATTCAATGTCAAATCAAAGACTTGTTCGTCATCAATATGGGTAATATAGTCGCCCGCCTTGATACCTGCCTTGTCCGCTGGCGTATCATCAATTGGTGAAATCACACGTACTGCCCCCCTGTCACTGGTAATCTGAATACCCAAACCACCAAACTCACCATGTGATTTATCATTAAATTCCTTAAAATCATCAGCAGACAAGTACGAAGAATGAGGATCCAATTCCGCCAACATGCCGTTCATTGCTGCCTCTAACATCTTTTTTTCATCGGCTTCTTCGACAAAGTTTTCACGCGCAACCTCAAACACCAGGGCAAATTTTTTCAATTCTTCATAAATCTGTTCATCCGTCAAATGCTTAATCGGCTCTTCCTTTTTAGGCTTTTTCGCTGCCAAACAATCAGTCATCGGAACAATCAACGCCATTAAAACCAATAATTTTCTAAACATATATTTACCCCTTTCCTAAACAACAAAATCAGCATAAAACAAATTAAAAATGCATTCAACACCATTTTTTACAAAAAAAAATAAAAAACACATCCTGATATTGACATTTTATTTTTTTTGTACTACAATAAATTACAACAAACATTAACCACACACATTTTATGGAGGTTACAAAACATGCCAGACAACAGCAGAACACACTTTATAAAGGTACCACTTGAAAATCCTAGCCAGAGCAAACTGGTGCATCCGACCAGTATGGATTTATCACGCCCATGCATATTGATATTAGGTGGCGAAAACACAGACACACAAAATTGGGCACACAATTATTGCATTTCCATCGCAAAAGCACTGCATCTTAACGGCATCAAAGATGGCTTAGACATATATTCTGTATATTATAAATTAAACGATCGCGACAGTGGTCTGGACCGTTTAAACCTGTTTCGTAAATTTCGTGGCACCCAAAATTTAATAGATTACGGTAACGGCTTAACAATGACTGATATAACATATATGGGTCAGTCTTATCCATTAAGCAACGTATACCCAAATTATATATACGACATTTTTAATTTTGCATTTATCCCGCGCTTGTTCAAATGCGACAATCCAATGTCAGCTAAGGAAATTAAAGAAAATTTCAGAAAAATGATAGTGTTTACACATTGTCATGGTGCATATGTATTGCGAATGATAGAAGATTATATGATACAAGAATCGAACAGATTAACACCATCTCGAGAAGACATGTACGACATACAAAAAAGCATATTGGTAATAAACCACGCGCCATTTGCACCACTGGAAGAATGCAAATTTTCCGCCGTATCATTTGCCAGTGCCTCTGATAAGCAAATAAGCTATTATAACGAACTTAGTTACAACATGCAAAACTCACCAGAAAAATTTAAACCCGCATTTTTTGGTCAAAAATTCGGCAATGTAATGATTACAAGTCAAATAAAAGAAGATATAACTAAAGAACATAGTCAAGTCGGTCTTAGTGGCGACCCAAAGGACGAGCATACACTAACAGAAAGCGGACGACTGCTATTTGCCACCGAACGTAATGCATTACTGGAAGGCACACGCGCGATGCTTGCAAATAAACCAATCCCGACAATTCCAAATCTAATCAACGCCCCAGACAATTATTTTGATTTCTATGACTTTAAATCACGTGGTCTACAAATATGCACAGATTTAGGAATAAAAACACGCTAATACAGAATAATACTAATAACCAAAATAAATAATCTTATCCATGGACGTGAAACATATATCGCCGATTTTGGCCCAGGCTTTGTTATGAAACGTCCATTGCCAACATTCGGCGATGAAGCGCGTGCAGAATGGTTGCATAAACAACAACCTAAATAAAATCAAATTTTTACAGGAACAAGTTGCCACCACACAAAACATAGAAAAACAGTTTTCGAAATAGGACAAAAAAACTAGACAAATAAAAATAGTGTGCTAAACTAGCCGATACAAACGACACGGGACAGGAACATTTTGTTCCACAGGGACAGAGAATAAAAAACAAAACAACAAAGGAAAACCAGATGAAAAAAATCTTGTTTGGAACCCTGTCTTTGATTTTTGCATGCGGTATCGCATCTGCAAATGTCAGCTATACAGAAACAGAAACCGTCACAACATGGGAACGCATTGACATTGTTGACGCAAACGGCTGCAACCACAACCGTTATTAATGCAGTCGTGATGTCCGTCCTGCACGACCATGCGCACCACGCGCACACGTTGCCGAACCTGTACGCGTAAAAACACATACAGAAGTTATTGACCACTATCAGGTATATCAACCTGTGACCGTCTATAAACCAGCCGGCACATACACAGAACGCCGTATGGTTCCTGTGAAATCATGCAACAAATGTGGCATGTAAATTTAAAAATCCCGCAACCGCGGGATTTTTTCTATTCTGCCTTGGTTCCATCCATCAAACCAAATGAGGTTATATAATTAAACGATATACCCATGATAAAATTACTGCCATATACATCGGCACCACGGGCGCGCGCCAAACGATACTGAACATATGGTCCCATTGTCAAATCACCCCACAGATTTGTGTCCAAACGCAAAACCGCACTTAAATCACGTTCCAAATCTGTATCAACATATTCGGAATAACTAAAATATTCACGATAATAACCATTCGAAGACAGCTTTACACCATCACGAATTTCATATTCCACACGCCAACCAAATTCTGCACCTAACTTATTATTCTGTGAACCTGCATACGTAAAATCATATTCATGAACACCCGTCAAATACAAGCTTTTTAAAACCTTGTTATCAAACAGTGATATACCTGCACTGGAACGAATTATATTCTGACGTGGGTCACCAACAAATTCTGTATCATACGCAAAACGCGCAGTTGGACCAAACTTAAATCTAGACGTTTCCCAACATGCATATGACAAATCGCTGGACAACAAAATATCATCTGCATTTTCACTGACCGTCACAGGTTCATCATACGGCTTTAACTTTGTTTCGCCATATTCCATAAATAAACTATTAACCCATTGGAAACGACCATTATTATATTGCAATGCGGTGTCAAAAATCCCCTTAATCATATCCTGACTGTCCGCCTTTAATGCAGACACGGGTGAATCTTTATACTCCTTAGCATGATGCACCTCTGTCTTGGACCATTCCAGACCGATGCGACGCACATTCAAATCCAATTTACCATCAGACCATGCCGCCGACGCAACACCAGGCAATGCAACACCCAATAAAACAATTGATATTTTTTTCAATTCCTTTCCCCTTTTTTACACGTACCCAAACGATACCCCAAACATGAAAAAAGTCAAGCAAGGAATACAATCATTATTTCGAAATACGCAACACACCGTCTTTATTTTCCACACGCCAACCCTCATCACGCAGCGCTGTCGTAAATGTACCACGCACAGACACCGGCAATTCCAAACGCGCCCCTGTGGATGTCAACATTTTTGTATTCAAATCAATTTTCTTTCCACGCGCAACGCGTTGCAACCCAACCCAGTCCGCAATGCCATGCGTCATATCAACCATAACAGGGAACACATCACCAGACGCAGCATCCGGCAACCAATTTTGAACATTATTTTCAGTTAACCATGCACGCACAGCATCCGCATCAAAAATCATTGTAATATTTGCAGAATACGTTGTATCTGACAACTGTTCACTATCAATACTGGACGCAGAAACTAAATTCATCAAATCGCTATTTTTGACATCCGCAATCACACCCTGCAATGATTTTGCATCTGTATATTGCCGCAATGCTTCTGTTAAAATTTGTCGACGCGCCTGATTAAATGCCTGATCCTTGGCGATGGTTGCAGTGTCACTGGTGACACTGACGGACACAGTTCCTTGCAAGTCAATCGCAAACGCGCCACCAATCGACACCAACACACAAACAACAGCACATAAAATACGCTTTATACACATACCTTAACCGCCCTAGAATTTTGCATTTATGCCGACACGTACACCCAATGATTTATAGAAAGATTCAATTTCACCATCTGATGTACATACCCAGCCTGGGCATTCTTCGGTCAATTGAACAATATTCTGTGCAATCTTGTCATTCGCCAACATATATTCTTCATCATAACCATCTGCCACATACATATCTAATCTGGCATAATAAATGTCTGTGTAATAATCCTCACTCAGATATGTTTTGGCATCTGCATCACCAACAGTATAATAATCATACGTCACACCGACTGACAACATTACAGAATCAGAAATTGCGGTTGACCAGTTTGCCCCCAATCCCAAATGAAACGCAGAACCAATACCTGCCTCATCTTCAACAGATTTAGGATGCGCCCAATCAAAACGATACGGCTGATCACCTATTGCGTTATATGACGGCAAACCCAATTCAACATACGCGTTAACATAGTTATTCTGATTAATATCATACAACATATCTAATGCAAAATACGGCCCAGACCATTCAACTTCATACGAATGACTAACCCCCGGTTGGTCATAATAATACGAACCACCTGCATTAACAGAATCATAACCTGACGGTATCTGAATCGCATCATTTATATCAATAATACCATCATCGTTTGTATCACCACGTACTGCAATTTCTTGTGTATTTCCAGCCGCATCAATAAAAATTAAAATCGGATCACATTGTAATTCGTCACTGCCCGGCACCTGTATGCAACCACCTGCCCCTGTAAATGTATCCAGTGCCAAACCATGATTTTTTGTTGTTTCCAATTCATATTTCAAATAGCGCCACCCAATCGACGGTGTAATTTTAACCTTGCCCCACTTAAAGAAATCTGTCAGACCCAACCCTGCATTAAATTCCATCATCGAACCATCTTTTGATGTACCAATCGACAAAGCATGCCCAACCTGGTCACCCAAGAAAGTATCTATTGTACCGTCACTATCATCATCAATTCCCCACGATGTCACAAAATACCCACCGTTTGAAATATCATCATCAACCATTGTCGATTCACCTGCCTGCATACCGTATTTAAAGCCTGCATTAATTTGCATTGGCGTATTCCCAGCCTTGAAACGATAACCTGCATTAACATCTAAAACATTCCAATCAATATTATCATAGTGCAAAACCGATTCGGCTTCTTTCATTTCAAACTGCCACATGGATGTTTGGCGTGAAATACCAGCACCTAAAAAGAAACCTTCTCTACCCGAATCAGCAACCAAATCTGCACGCGTCTGTTTTTGCATCTGCAAAGGTTGCGCCACACGTCCACCCTGCCCCTGAGTTGAACGAGCCGTCGTATAGCCAGCATTCGCATACTGATTTTGACTATACGGTGAAATACCTTGTTGCGAATAAGTCGCACTTCTGGTGCGTTGTGTGTACGCCTGTTGCGAATATCTGGTCTGGGGGGATTGATAATTTCCGGTATAATATGTCCCAGCCGCATTTGCCGCCGCCGGCACCATTATTAACATAGAACATTTGAACAAAAATTTCGGTAATAATTTCATAGTTTACCCTTTCCCTTGTTTACTATCATGATAATAATATCATAAAAAAGGTTGAAAAACAACAAACAACTTGTCACAATAAAGCAACACTTTGCGATCATGGCGGAACTGGTAGACGCACAGCACTAAGGATGCTGTGGGGCAACCCGTGGGGGTTCGATTCCCCCTGGTCGCACCAAGGACTTTTTACAAAAAAACCGGGCAAGAACCCCGGATTTTTTTTTACTTTATACGTAAAGTATAAATTATTTTTCATTAATGTCGGACGCACCAAACGTAATACCGCGCTCCTTAAATATCGCCGCCAAATTAACAGCCTCTGCGCCCTTTCTATACACATGTGCCTTGGGCCCTTGCAAAGCCTCTATACCAACATTAAACTTATCAATCATATCAGTCATTTCAAATGCCCTTTTCAAAAACATCTCTCTGACAACAGTCAATATACACCAACAAAAACTTTTTGTCAAGTCTTGTTGTAATATATTTTTACTGTTCACAACCATATTCACCACACGCAGACGCAGAAACTTCTTCTACTTCTATCGCTACCGGAAGTGGCGCTTGTTCTTCTGTATAGTGAACTTCTTTGACAACACGCACGCGACGATTCGCTGCATTTGGTGTGTTATCAGGCGTTGGCACTGCCAAATCTTCTTCGCCGGCAGAAACTGCGACGATTTGACTGGCGGGTATTCCATACTGTATCAACATTTTCTGAACAGCCTCTGCACGACGACCACCCAACGCATAGTTATAATTACTGCTTCCTGCCGTATCTGTATGCCCAACGACCGAAACCTTTATGTTTTTATTTTCCTGGGTTGCAGATGCCAATTTCTGAATCAATTCTTGATATTCTGGCTTGATCTTGGCCTTATTAAAGTCAAAACGAATTTCAAAAACCTCTTCCATAACATGCTGTTTTGGTTCCAACGGAATCTGCTGAACCTTTATCATTGTTTTTTCGCCTGTGGCCGCCTGAATCTGATCCAAACGTGCGTTTATCGCTGCTAATTCTGCACGCATCGCCATCATCATATTAATAAATTCTTCGCGACTAACCAACTCTTCTCCAACCATTGGAATTGGTTCTGGGCGATTTTCACATGCCTGACATTCTTGACACACCTGACATTCTGGACATGTCGGACATTCCTGGCATACTGGCTGTTGTTGACATTCCTGACATGCCGGACAATCTTTTTCTGCAATCATCACAGTCACACCACCTGCCGCAGGACAATTTACACCACTTGGGCAATCTGCCCCCCCCAGCTGATTATTACTGTTTTTGACACTGTTATCTGTGGCGCTTTTTGTCACAGTTTTATCGCCCCCATAGATATTTTGATTAAACACCATCGGCTGAACCGGTTCTGGATTAATCAAATGTTCTGGCACATTAACATTATTAACAATAATTACACCTTCGCGCGCCTGACCAGTCCCAGCCATTGCGGACATATTGCGTGTTTCTGGATAATAACGTTGCGTCACAGTTTCAACCACTGTTTCACCACCATTGTCAACAAACGTTTCTGTTTTTACATCTGTTGTTGTCACATTCTTTTTTATAATCTTGCCACCCTTAGAATCACGCAATACAGTCATTGTTTTTTGAAATCTGTCACGACACTGATTTGCCGTTGCAATTTGACCACTGGCAGTCGCCGACAACCAACAATCGAATTTTGCCTGCGCCTCTGCCGCCAGTTCTGGTTTTGTATACGATGCGTCGTTTTTCAACTGATCCATCAATTCACCATACGCAGTTGACAATTCGAATGCTTCTTGCTCATTCTCAACAGGCCAATTATCTAATGATTCTGGAAAAGGCACCTCGCCCGAAAAAGCAGCAACAGCCTTATTTGCAAACAATTCACCCATATCGGCATAACCACTGGTACGTGCATTATAAATCGCATACGAACGATAATTCATCGCCAACTGATTTAAAAAAGAATCCTTGTGCGGCGCAGAATACACATCCAGCGATTCGACATAGTCAACCGTTGGCGTCGAAACAGCACCCACATAATCGACATTCGCCCCAGTGCGCGCACACGCCGTCACAGCAACCACCCCCATCAGCGTCAGCATGCGCGAAATAACCCAAGTTGCCACACAAGTTTTATTTTTCATATAAATTCCCTTCTTTCTTTTAATCTTTCATATTATACGATTTTTCACAAACTTAGTAAAGCAGAAAAAACACACAACAAACAGATTGATTTTTTTCAAACATAATAAAAATAAAAAGCCACGATTGTGGCTTTTTATTTATTCATAAACTGCGCTGCAATCGTCCCCAAAGAGCCCAAACTGCCTAAACCGCCACCACTAC
>JAZRPS010000019.1:0-28969 GCA_045649345.1 Candidatus Enterousia sp.
GGCATGGGCATAAATGTTCGATATTTCAGCCATGTTTACCTTGGTATATAATTGTGTGGTTGATAGTGATGAATGCCCCAGTAATTCCTGTAAACTGCGTAAATCGGCGCCACCACTTAATAATGCTGTTGCAAATGTATGACGCAGGGCGTGTGGTGTGACGTAATCAGGTAATTGTAAATAATTGCGCAGGTTTTCGATAACCTTTTCCGCCATGCGTGGTGACATCGGCAGACCGCGTATGCTGCGAAATAATTCGTCGTTTGGGGCGTTTCCAAATGGACGTAATTCCATGTATTTATCAATTGCAGTCCAGACCGTTGGTAATACTGGAATCAGACGTTCTTTGCCACCCTTGCCAAGTATACGAAGTGTGTCTGGGTGACCAAGTGTGTTATGGTTGCGCAGTGATAATGCCTCTGATATACGCAGACCACATCCAAATAGTAATATAACCAATGCCCAATCGCGTGCAGATATCCATGGTGCAGTTGTCAAAGATGTGTCGCGTATCGCGTCATGCATGTGTTCAACATCAATTGGATCAATCGCCTTGGATAATTTGCGTGGAACCTTGGGCGATGAAATTAGGGCGATTGCATCGTTTTTTATGTCGTAATTTTTTGCCAAAAACCTATAAAATCCACGCAGTGATGATAATGCCCGTGCCGTTGATTTGTGTGACAGACCACGACGTTGACAATCAGCCAAGAATGCCCTGAAACATATTGTGTCGGTGCGCGATAAATCAAAAAGTTGTGGTTGGTTGCCACAAAAGTTTGTATAAAATCTAATAAAGTCTTGAATATCTTTTTGGTACGCCATCACCGTATGGGCAGAATATTTTTTTGTCTGGGACAAGTATTCTGTAAAGTTGGTGATGGCGTCATTCATTTTGTTTCTTTTATTTTATTTCAAATGTTGCGTTCACGGATACGGAAATGTCTGTATCAGATGTGACCAGGGTGCCACCTGCGTCAAATGATGCGTCCAGCATTGTGGATTTTGCACGCATCAGGTTTGATATGGGGTATACAGACGTACCAGAATCAGCGCCATATGAAACGGATAATAATTTACCAGCACGCATTCCGTCTGCATACGCCAAGGCGTTTGCACGGGTGCGGGCATTTACAACCGCGGTTGTTAAACACTGTTCCATTATTGGTTTCAGGGTTTCTGGACTGGTGTACATACGCAGGTTTTCAGAATATACGTTTGGTGCGCCGGCGAAGTCGCCCAGAATTGTTTCAATAGTTTCAATGTTGTTTGCGGAAACTTCAATCCCAATTGTTGTTTCTATGCCCAGTGATACAGATTTTTGTTCGTCGCGATTCCATTCTGTTTTTTCATGCGATGTAAATTGGGTTGTTTGCATTTCAACAGGCATGGATTTTAGGGCGTCTGTTATTTGGGCAACCTGGGTTGTGGCACTGCGCATAGATTCGATTGCCGTTGGCGCCAATGTTGTCACACGCAGGGTAATCGCAACCTTGTCCCGGGGGGCAGATGTTAAACATTCGCCGTTGACATTTATTGTTCGTGGCATACGTGGATGTGATAGGGCGCCAAACAATAATGATAAAATAGCCCCAGCCCCAACAACAGTGCCAATCCAAATGAATGTTTTTTTCATGGTTTCCCCTTTCCTTGATAGTTCTTAGCCCAACATTTTGCGTTTTACGCGCGCCAATGTTTCGGCGGCAATTGGACGTGCGCGGTCTGCACCATGTTTCAGAATCGCGTCTATTTCAGCCGGGTTTGCCATCAAGCGTTCGTATTCTGCGCGTGGGCCAGATAATACAGAATTTACTTTTTCAAACAGAATGTTTTTTGCTGTGCCATAACCCATGCCACCACGATGGAACATTTCTGCGAATTCTGCAATCTCTGATTCTGATGCGAAATGTTTATATAGTTGGAATATTGTTGATGTATCTGGATCTTTGGATTCTTCGGGTGTTTTGGAATCCGTAATGATGCGCATGATTTTCTTTTTCAGTTCTTTTTCCGGCGCCATCAATGGAATGGTGTTGTCGTAAGACTTGCTCATCTTTCTGCCGTCAAGTCCAGGAATAATACCAGTATCATGACCAATTACCGGTGTCGGCAATTTGAATGTTTCGCCGTATGTCTTGTTGAAATAGCCGGCAATGTCGCGTGCAAATTCAACGTGCTGTTTTTGGTCTGCGCCAACAGGTACTATATCTGAATTATACAATAATATGTCGGCAGTCATCAAAATCGGATATGTGTATAATCCCATGTTGATGCCTGCGTCAATATCATCACCGTTGGCAATGTTTTTATCCATTGCAGCCTTGTACGAATGTGCGCGATTCATCAGCCCCTTTGGTGTGATGTTCATCAATAATGAATTTAATTGATAAATTTCATCAATGTCTGATTGGCGGAATAATATCGCATTTTCCAGGTTTAGCCCCAATGCAATTAATAATGTAGCCGCTTGGTACGTATGTTCGCGGATTGTCTTTGGGTCATGTACACTGTTTAGTGCGTGTAAGTCAGCAATAAACATAAATGTTTTTTGTGTTTGTGATGCAGTAATCGCAGGTTTTAATGCTGCGATATAGTTGCCAAAATGTGGCATGCCTGTCGGTTGAATCCCGGTTAAAACGATTTCGTTTGACATAATATGGTTCCTTTAATTTTTATCTTGTATGTAATTTTAATAATTTTTATTTGAAAATGAAAGCCCATTTTAATAGCCGGGCAGGGCATGAAAAATACCTAGGCGGCAATGCGCCAACAATTGTTTTTTGTAAAGATGATATAAAACTTATTCATGATAATGTCTATTATAGTTGTGTAAAAATAATTTGCAATATAAAAAATAGAATCCGGCAAAAAATGCCGGATTCTGTGCGTATAGCCTGTTTTTTATTTCTTTATTTTTTTCAACTTTTCTGCGAATGTAAATGTGTATTGTGTCGCAGACCAAACAGACGCCAGTAACGATAACCATATGCCCCAAATACCAATCTGTGGCAGTGCATAAATTAATGCCATCAAGAAACGGCTTTCCGTTGTTGGGGTAATCAGCGTACCGATTGCAAAGATTAGCAAAAATGCGACTGTTGCAATCATTTGTAATGTTGTTTTTACTTTGCCCATTGAAAAGCGTGCCTTTGGTACAGGCATTTCGATTTTCTGGGTACCCAAGAATTCACGTAAACCACTGATATACAATTCGCGTGCAATCATGATGATGACAGGTACGACAATAAACCATACTGGCATCATTACGCACAGCATAACCAATGTATTAACGACCAATAATTTATCGCCAATGTGATCCATTACACCGCCAATCTTGGTGCAAACATCGTATTTGCGTGCCAAATATCCGTCAAACCAGTCGGATATTGCCGCCAATGTGTATAATATAAATGTTGTCCAATACATTTGGAACATTAGGGTTGGTATAATTGCAAATGCAGCAAAAATGCGAAATGCAGATAAAAAGTTTACAAAAAATTTCATATGTTTTCTCCTTTTTTATATATTTAATATGTGTGTATTATATCACTTCTGAATGAAAATGGGCATATATTTTTTCTGAGGCATTTTTCCCAAGACCTGGAACATGTTTTAGTGCGTTTAAATCTGCGTCCATAATTGCGCGGACAGATCCAAAATACTGCAACAGTGTGCGTTTGCGTGTGGGACCGATGCCATCAATTTCGTCTAGAACAGATGCTGTCATTTGTTTCGCCCGAACATTACGATGATATGTGATGACGAATCTGTGCGCTTCGTCCCGGACTGTGCGCAACATTAAGAATAGTTGGCTGTCCTTTGGCAGGTCGTGATATATTGTGCCGTCTGGTAAAATGAAATGTTCATCACCATTTCTAACTTCGCCTTTGGTGACGCCCATAACAGGAATCCCGTTTGAGTTCCGCTTTGCAATGCGCCATTGTGCAATTCCGCCGTCGACAATAATTAAATCAAGTTTAGGTCCGCGTTCGGTCGCGCGTTTTACAAATTCTGCCATCATTGCTATATCGTTGCCGGCACGTGATTTGTCTTGTAATTTAAAATGTCTGTACCCGGATTTTATAAATCCGTTGTGTCCGAATGTTATCATTGCGCCAACAGGTTGTTTTCCGAATAGGTGTGAATTATCAAAAACACCAACTGTTTCGACGTTTATGCCAATCCATTGTTCAAGTTCTGATACGGTTTTGCCCCAGTCTAAATTTGATGTGTGTGTTGGTTTTCGCTGTATACCGCGATTTGATGTGTGGGTTAATGCACCAATTTTATCGCGTATGATTGCGGCGTTTTCAAAATCCATTTCTGATGAAAATTTTTTCATTTGTTCTGTTAGGTCTGCGATGATTGGTGTGCTGTCACCGGTTAGAATTTTTCGTGCGGTGCGTACGTTTTGGTTATAATCTTCGATGTTTGGATTACAACATGGTGCGCAGCAACGTCCGATTTGGTGCAATAGGCATGGGCGGGTGCGATTGCGCATTTGTGTGTCAGTACATGTTCTGATTTGACATACCTTTTGAATGGTTTTGATGGTTTCGTTTAGTGCAGATACAGATGGGTATGGACCATATACATCGCGACGCTGAGATATTTTTCCGCGAAACTTTAACAGGCGTGGAAAATTCCCAGATGTTAATGCCAACATAGGGTACATTTTCCCGTCTGTTAACATTATGTTGTATTTGGGTTTTAGGGTCTTTATTAATTCTTGTTCGCGAATCAGGGCGTCTGATTCGGTGGCGACGGTTTCCCATTCAACACGTGCAACCAGGGTGCGCATGACCTGTTTATGCAATTCTAGTTTTGGAATATCCAGATATTGGCGCAAACGGCTGGACAGGTTTTTTGCCTTGCCAACATATAACAAATTATCATCGGCGTCATACATTTTATAGACACCGGGGGCATTCGGGGCGTTGGCAATTAAATCAGAAAATTGAATATTCATATTATTTATGATAGAATAAGATTGTTTAAATAGCAAATAGAGGTTTTAGAATGAGACAAGAATCAGGTCGTTCAATGATTGAAATGTTGGGTGTTTTGGCAATTATGGGTGTTATTACAGTTGGTGCAATCGCAATGATTTCGCGTGCAATGCGTACCCAAAAACTAAATATGGTAAATGATGATGTTATGCAGATGGTGACCATGGTGCGCAATATTCATGGCGAATATGATGATTTTTCAAATATGAATGGAATAACGATTTTTGGTGCAATTGGTATGTCTAATAAGAATCCATATGGTGGAACGTATGAATTGGCGGTTGATTCTGCGAATCCGCGTCAATTTATTGTGACTATTAACGGTCTGGGCAAAGCGGAGTGCGAATCGTTGATGACCAAGGGGTGGTCAGATTCTGTTGGTTATCAAAAGTCAAATGGTCAGGAAAGTGGCGCAGATGGCAGTTGTACCAGCACAGGAAATGATAATGTTGTACGTATAATATATGGCGAATAGTTTATGGTGGTTTTTGTGCCAAGTGGGGTTGTGTGATGGCAGATTTTGTTAATGTTTCAAAGGTAGAAGATGGAACGCGGTTGTTGCGGTGGTTCTTGCGACGCTTTCCATCAATGCCCCAGCGTGAGTTTTATAGACTGTGTCGGGGGGGGCAGATTCGTGTAAATTCAAAACGTGTGCGTGGTCAAGAGATTCTGCGTGCAGGTGATGCGGTGCGTATCCCGCCAACAATTTTAAATTATACAGGTCCACGTGCAAAAAAGACTGAAAGTGGCAATGTGTTTTCTTTGTCAGATTTAGAAGAATTACGTCGCTGTATTGTTCATGATGACGAAGATATTGTTGTGTTTAATAAACCAGCAGGTTTAGCGGTGCAGGGCGGAACAGGAATTCGAAAGTCTGTGGATAAAATGGCGGTGGCATTGTTCCCGTATTCTAAGATTTCATTGGTGCATCGTTTGGATAGGGAAACCAGCGGATTGTTAGTTGTTGCAAAAAGTCAAAAAGCAGCGCAGTTTTTGTCAGAACAGTTTCAAAATAAAACAGCACACAAAGAGTATTTGGCATTATTAAATGGAAATATTTCACAGCGTCGTGGTGTTATAGATAATTATATGCTAAAAGGGCAAGTTTTTGATGAAGCAAAACGTTTAAATAATGGTGCTGGACCGCGACCGCAACGTGCAATTACAGAATATGAGGTGTTGGGACAGGCGTGTGATTGTGTGTCATGGGTTTGTTTTAAACCTAAAACAGGGCGTACGCATCAATTAAGATTGCATAGTGCATTTTGTTTGAATGCACCAATTGTTGGTGATGGGCTATATGGTTGTCGTCGTGTTTCGGATGGTATGTTGGCGTCAATGATAGAAACGAACAATTTGTTCTTGTTTGCGTATAGATTGACTTTTCAGCATCCACGCACAGGTAAAATGTTGACATTGCGTGCGACAGTTCCCGAATTTATGCAGCCTGTGATTAAATTTTTGGAATTGAAATTGCCATGAGGTTGAGAAAAAATAGATTTTTATCGATTCTAAGGATTGTTGGTCTGATTGTCATCGGATTGGGTGTGGCGTTATTTGTAGCGTTAAGTCGGGTTAATCTGGAAACTTTGCGTGGAAATATTTTGACGATGTTGCGTGATTCAACAGGTATGCCTGTGGAAATTGATGGTGCGGTGTCGTGGAAATTTTCAATGCGTCCCAGGATTGTGCTAAATCAGGTGCGTGTTGCAAATGCAGATTGGGCAAAGGAAAAGTATGCATTTAGTGCTGAAAAAATAGTTGTTCGTTTGAATCTGATATCTTTGTTTCGCGACAGACCGACTATTCAAAATGTGCGCGTGCATGATGCAAAGGTACATATAGAAAGAAATTCAGCAGGGCAGTATTCTGTTGAGAAATTGGCAAAAAAAGAAAATGTTTCAGAACAAGAGGTGGTTGCCAAGGAAACTGAAAAATATCCGTTCAAGGATGCGGGATTGGGTGGTGTGCATGTTGTCAACTTGGACGTGAATTTTTTGGGCGATAGGTATACGTTGGCAGGTTTTAATATTCGCTTGATGCCGAACGAAGATGTTCGTGAATATTCGGGGTGGATTAAGCCAGATACAGATGTGATTCCGTTTATTATTTCAATGGGGGAATATAATGCTGCGCGAAAAATTTACCCTGTTCGTGTTGCGTTGTCAACTGGTGGTGATGCATTGATTGCAGATTTTGCATTAGAGGGTACCAGTAAATTGCCAATAGATTTTATTATTCGTGGCGATATTCCAGATGCAAATATGTTTGGAAAATTGTTTGGAATCGAATTATCTGATGTGCCAGCGTTGCGGTTAAATATTGCAGGTGGGGTGGGGCATAAGAAGATTTCTTTGCGTAAGTCGTCGATTTTGGTTCGTGGAACAGAATTTACATTGTCTGGTGATTATGATTGGGGAAAAAGCGAACCGGCGTTAAATGCGCGAATTCATTCTTCTGATGTGAATTTAGTTAAAATATTTCCAGATTTTTATGGCAAGAAACGTGACAAGCATGGGAAAAAATTAAACGTTTTTAAAGACATCCCCTTGTTTGGTGATTTTATGTTAGGTCGCGTGGGGAGTGTTCGAATTGAATTTGGTAATTTGATTGTTTATCGTGACATGAATATTCGTGATATAGATTTGTTGTTTGATTTGAAAAGTAATGTTGTTCGTGTTGATGGCAAGGCTGTCTTTGCAGGTGGAAATGTTGATTTGGGAATTGATGCGGATATTGATTCGGAAGGGCGTATTTGGGCGCGCGCTGCGGTGCAGGCAGAAAATGTCGAAGTCGGACAAATATTAAAAGAAATCAGGAAAACAGAATTCTTGTCTGAATTGCCTGTTAATGTTGATTTGTTTGTTTTGGCGAATGGGCGTGATTTGTCAGAGGTTATGCAGACGATTACCGGTCCTGTCCAGGTTTATTCTGTGGGGGCAGGTTATGCACATTCTGCGCTGGTGGCATATATGTATGGGACAGACTTTTTAACGTCCCTGCGTCATGGAATTCAGGATTTATTCCGTACGGAAAAAAAGCATAATCAGATAAAGATTTCTTGTATGGCGTTAAATGCGAAATTGCGTGATGGTGTTTTTGAAACGCAAAATGGGTTCGCCATAGAAACCAATGCAATTAATATTCGTTTGGGGGGCAGTTTGAATTTAGGTGAAGAAGATATGAAGTTATCTTTGACGACTGTACCTGTTCGTGGTTTAAAATTATCCCTGACAGGCAATGTTGTGAATTCAATAGAGTTGACAGGCAGTCTTGCACAGCCTAATATAAAAATAAGTGGTGCGGCGGTTGCGGGCAAGGTTGCGTCCGCGACAGGGTTGGGCTTGCTGTTGGCACCATTTACAGGCGGTATTGGTTTGGTTGCGGGGGCTGGTGTTGGGCTTATTGCAGGGGATTTGCTGGAAAATTGGCTGGCAGATGTTCATCCGTGCGAAACAGCGATGGAACGTGGCGCGCCAACATTCCGTGATGATCCAGAATGGCTGGGGGTGCCGGTTAAAGATTTAATGAAAGATGTTTTGGAAAAATAAATAAAAAAAAGGAGAAGTCGTGTTCGGTTTAGGTAATTTAATTCAGGTCTTTATAATAGTTGTATGTATTTGGTTGTTTTATTCGACTTTTATTAAGAATACTCAATCTGAAAAGTTGGTGCGTGGTTTGTTGGGGTTGGCTGGTCTGTGGGCGCTTAGTTTTGTGTTGTCATGGGCTCACTTGAATTTGTTGGCGACATTTTTGCATTGGGTGGCGTTGTTCTTGTCGTTAAGTTTGATTGTTGTTTTTCAACCAGAATTACGAAAGTTTGTCGCGTTGATGGGAAATGTCAAGGGGTGGCGTCGTATGTTCAAGCGCGGTGGCGTAAATACAAAAGATACACGTGCGTTGGACGCAATTGTATCCGCGGTTGAATATATGTCTGCAAAACGTACGGGTGCATTGATTGTCTTTTCAAGTTTGTTGAATGATAGTGCGATTGATAAAAAAGGTGTTGCGATTGATGCAAAAATTTCCAGTGAATTATTGCTGACGATATTTTTTAATAAGACACCATTACACGATGGGGCGGTTATTATTGAAAATGAGCGTATTGCGTATGCAGGTGGAATTTTGCCGTTGTCACAAAATAATTTAAATTGGAAATATGGAACGCGTCATCGTGCTGCACTGGGACTTAGTGAAGTATCAACTGCGGTTGTTCTGGTTGTGTCCGAAGAAAGTGGTGATATTTCAGTCGCAGAAAAGGGAAAGTTTACAAAGTATGATGATATAAAAAAGTTGCGTGCAAGATTGGAAAAGGTAATGGCAAAGTAAAAAAAGTCCCCGAATGTCGGGGATTTTTTTTTGATGTATTTGCTTGTTTTTTGTGATACAATTTTGTTGACATCATGTGGGAATGATGTCGGGGTGTGGAAACCCGGGAAAGCGGCGTTCAACATTGTTGGGCGGATATTCCCTGACCTTGATATACAGGTTGGGGGGCGGTTAAATATATTGAATAGACCGCACTATACCGCTTTATAGTTTCCAACCTCCAACCACCATTGTGAATACAGGTGGTTTTTGTTTTGGGTGTGGGGGAAAGTGGTAATGTTAAAACGGATTTTTATTGCAGGGGCGTTTTGTATGCCTTTGTTTTGTGTGAATGCAGACGAATTGTTTGATGCGATGCAGTTGTATCAATCGGCGCAGACTATTTGTGTTGGTGTGTCAGATGATATATCAAAGATTTCTGGGGTGGCAAAGGTGAATACTGCGGTTAATGCAGTTGGTGCGGTCAGTGCAGGTGGTGCCTTGGCGGTTGGTATAAAAAAGGCAAGTGTTGATGAAGAGTTGGCAAAATTAGAAGCAGAGGCAAAAAGTATTCTGGGGGTTATGTGCAAAGATAATAATTGCGAGGCGGAGGTTATAGAAAAAATGTCTGATGCTGCCTTGAAAGAACGTGTTATGGAACCGTTGTTGAAAATGGCAAAGATTGCCGAAAAAATGGAACAAGCATCAAAAAAATTGGGGAATTGGCGTACTGGTTTGATGGCTGGTTCTGCGGCGACAAATGTTGCGTCGGCAATTGTTGCAGGAATTAATAAAAATCAATCTGATTTGATTCAGCGTATTTCGGCATGTAATAGCGCAGTTGCGCAATTGGCAACATATAAATCACGATTAATTGAAGTTGGTGTAAATCCGTTGGAAAATCCGATTGTTAATAAAATTGATAATGTTTCAACCTGGTGTAAACCAATAGATGTTGCAGAAATTGAAAAAATAGAAAAACGTATGGGTGTGTCTATGGGAACCAGTATTGGTGGTGCGGTTGTTGGCGTGGCAGGTACTGTGACATCTGCCATGGCAAATTCGGACAAGGTTCGTGATGATGATACAGAAAGCGGAATGAAAAAAGAAAAGAATCTGAATGCTGCGTCAAATGTTTTGGCGGGCGTAAATGTTGCGACGGGCGCCGTTGGTGTGGGGGTTAATATTTCAATGATATCAATTGCAAAAAAATTAATTAAACAAGCCCAAACGTGTGAGGAGGCGTTCTAAGATGTTTGCACTAAGAAAAATATTTGTTGGTACGTTGTGTGCATTGCTTGGGGTAATGCCTGTTTTTGCAGATAGCAACAATAATGGTTTTGTTGATGAATATGTGGGGCACATGAGTGGTTTTTTTAATGAAAGTTTTACTGAAGAAACGGTAGGGATTTTTGCTAGAGAGTATCATAAAAGTGCGATAGAGTTACTTGATAGAAAAATGCTTCCAGAGACACAAAAATTTGTTGGTGCGCTGTGTAATCGTATGCAGAAATATATTCGTGACAATAGTTTAGAAGTATATGTATCGGTTCCTGCGTGTGGTATACCGCTTCAAGACGCGCTAGGTTTTGATTGTAATCGGACGGATTCTTGTATGGTTTTGATAACTCTGCAAATGGCAAAGGGAGTAAAGGATCCTTTTAAGGAGTTTATGAGTGATCAGTGTGATTTTTACAAATGGGTTACAGAATTGGCGGGAAAGGATTTTGTGTATTCTCGTGTTAATAAATATGGAAAAAAGGAAGACAAGTCTGTAGAATGTTCAGAAGAAAAAAGTATTTGTGTGATAAACCAAGGGGTTTATCTAGTAATGTCTCCCAGAATGTATTATTCATGTTGTCTGTTGAACAAAGAAGGGCGTACAGAATTGTTAAGTTACGGTCTTCTTCATCAAGGGCAAGGAAGAAAATCGTTGGATTATTGTTTAAAACAATTATCAGATAAGAATAAGTAGTATATTATGATTTTTTTGAATGTGTGTGTATTTGGTCTTGCACCGAATCGCTGTTTTTTGGTAGAGTTATGACAAAAGAGTGTAGGAACACATATACACAGATAAAGGAAACAGGAGCGTATTATGGAATTTTCAGTATTTCGTCAGGTCTTGATACGTGCGCTGGGACATATGCAGTCCATCGTGGAAAAGCGCGCAACACTGCCGATATTGATGAATGTTAAGATAGAAGTTGCAGACGATTTAATCTTGTCGGCAACAAATGTTGATTTGGAATTGGTTGAACATGTTGCAGCTGATATTACATTGGGTGGGAAAATCACTGTGCCTGTTCAAATGTTGTATGACATTGTTCGTAAATTGCCAGATGATGCAGAAATTTCGTTTAAACAGTCTGGTGATCAATTGGTTGTTTCCAGTGGGCGTGCGGTTTTCCGTTTGCCAACATTGCCGGCAGAAAATTTCCCAGCCATGGCAGGCAGTAATTTGACGACCAAGTTTCAGATGACAACAGGCGATTTGGCGCATTTGATTAATCAAACGAAATTTGCAATTCCAACAGATGATGTTCGTTATCATTTGGGGGGGATTTATTTCCATATCGCAGATGATTCTGGTGAAAAGAAGTTGACGGCGGTTGCCACAGATGCCCAGCGTTTGGCGCTATGTGCAATACCTGCACCGGCAGGCAGTGCAGAAATGCCATCTGTGATTTTACCACGTCGTGTAATTGGCGAATTGTCAAAGTTGCTGGAAGATGCAAATGTTGATGATGTTATGGTTGAATTATCTGACACCAAGGCGCGCTTTACGGTTGGGGCGGCAACATTGACCAGCAAATTGGTCGATGCACAGTATCCAAACTATCGCGTTGTGATTCCAAATGGTAATGACAAGATTGCAATCTTAGACAGAAAACAGTTTATTAATGCGGTTGACTTGGTTTCTGTTGCCAGTGTTGATAAAACAAAATCTGTTCAGTTGACGTTCAGTATGAATAAATTGGTTATCAATGCGTCCAGTCCAGATGCAGGTACCGCAACCCAGGAATTAGATATCGAATACAATGGTGACAGTTCGTTCACAGTTGTCTTTAATGTAAAGTTCTTGTTAGATGTCGCAGGTCAGGTCGAAGGTGAAAAGTTCCAGATGGAAATGCAGGACCCATTGGCGCCGACCAAGATAAATTCAACGGACAAGAATACAGACGCGCTGTATGTTCTGATGCCGATGAGAATGTAAGAATATTAAACTTAAAAATCCCCCGTTTGGGGGATTTTTTTACTGCCATGCAAATATATGATTTTTTTTGCTGTTTTTATGATACAATTCATAAAAGATATGGATGAGAAAAAATGGCCATGGAGGTGTCGTTGTGTTTCGTTTGAAAAGACTTGTTTTTTTATTGTCTTGTATGGTGATAAGTCCGGGGTTGTGTGACGATACTGAATTGTTGGCACAAATTGAACGTACGCGCGCCGCGTGTGTTGGTTTGTCTGATGAATTATCTGATTTAAAAAAGATGGCCGGCATAAATACTGCGGTGACGGCGGTTGGTACGGTTGCCGGTGGTGTTGCATTGGGTACCGGTCTGGCCAAATCGGGCGTTGATAAACAGGCAGATAAGTTAGAAAAAGAATTGCAGGAAATGGCGAATAAATTGAATGCGGCTGTTGCAACACAACCTTCGTTGGAAGAAATTCCTGCGTTGGGGCTTTCCTTTGTTGATGGTGGTTCATATGCTTCCCAAAATAATTCTGAAATTGCGGCCAAGCAGGCAGAGTTAGACAAGTTAAACAAAAAATCCAAAACATTGGGTAATATTCGAACTGGCACGTTGGCCGGTGCGGCGGTTGCAGATACCGCCGGAACAATTATCGCGTTGAACAACCGTGTTGATGGTGATTTACAGGCGCAAATTGATATGTGTATTTCGGAAAAACAAAACCTGTCGCGCGCACATATTCAGGCGCGTATAGAGGGCAGTGCAGACGAACAAACGTTGTCGTATGCAGAAAACATTGTTCGTGCATGCGGCGCGTGGGAAATGGTTGACCTGGGCAAGATAAACAGTAAATCGACTGGCGCGGCGATATTGTCTGGTGCGGGTGCTGCGATGGCGATTGCCGGTGTAATTACCAGTGCGTCTGCGAATTCTGATGGTGTCCGCAATAACAATACAGAATCTGGTAAAAAGAAAGAAAAGAATTTAAACACTGCATCAAACGTTTTGGCGGGTGGAACGACGGTTGCCAGTGGTGTTGCGACTGTATTTAATGCGACACAAATCGGTGCGGTAAAGCGTGCGGTATCCGCCGCCGAAGAATGTGAGGGGGCATTTAACAAATGAAGAAATTATTAATTTTTGTTTTTTTCTTGTTTCCTGGCTTGGCGAATGCGGTTGATGCAAATACGAAATTCACGTGGTCGGCGCGTGCCTTTTCCGAAGTGATGAAAGATATGCGTACGCAGTGTGAAACGACAGATGCTGATATGTTTTTAGATATTGGAAATTGGGCATTAGATAACAGATTTTATCTGTCGTATAATGATTTAAAAGATAAGTGTTTAAGTGTTGCAAAGTTTCATAAGGTTGAACGTGGAAAACAGGGCAAGGCGTGCCAAATGCCATTGCCATGCTATGATGAAAATACATGCAGTGAAAGGAGTGTAATAAACACTGGGGTTACGGGGTGTGATATATATATTGGTTCTTTGCAAAAAATTCATAATGAATATGCAGATATTCAAAAACGTGGTAAGCCGGGTACTTATGTAGTAGAAGGAGATGATGAAAATGTTTTGCGGGTTGTTGATGTTATTTTGCCAAAAGATTATTTGAAGTCAGATGGCAGTATAAATGAAGTTGCAAATAAATATTCCGCAAATTGTATAATATGGAAAGTTCAGAAAATGCCAGACGGTCGTTTTAGTATAATTGATACAGGTTTAAAAACCTGGACGGCTGATATGTTCTTTGATGTTCAGAATACTGAGTCGGATTCTGGTGGAGTACGTGGTGTTATGGCAGAACCGATATTTTTAAATCGTGATGTGACGGACATTATGTATGATAAATTTGATAATGATATGGGTAGAAATTACGCGAGCGTTGTAAGAGCAATAAGGCTTTTGCCTGGTAATGATTATGATGTGAAGAACAGTTCAAGTTTTGGTCAGGTGGCAGAGCCAGAAGGAACTTCGACGACAGATAATGGGCATGGTGCTATTTTTGCAGGCAGGGTTGCAAACTATGATTGGTTGGGGCATTTTTTGTATGGTATGATGCGTGAAGACGATGTTCCTTCAGATGGTATTCATGATGCTTTTGCGCAGGGTTTGGATAAAGCGGTAGAATCTAATAAAAATAGATTCGCCTGGGATATGGGGGCGGATTTAGTAAAAGGTTGGAATAATAATGTGGATAGAACAACGTTTGTGAATGTTCAGCTGTCAGAACGTAAAGTTGCATTGGCAAAAAGTGCGTATGATGTAAATGGAAACCCGGCTGTTGGTAATACAATGCCGGAGGCATTTGCAATTGCAAAATGTAAGTTTATGAAGGAGTTTCCTGGTGCGTCTTGGGATTCTGTAAAATGTAGCGGTGTTTGTAGAAGGTATTTGACGATAGGTAGGTTGAACGCTACTGTGAACCTTATAAAGGGTTTGGTGAATAGTGATGAATTTGATGATGTTGTGACGTGTCGTGGTAGGTCTGGAGATCGATATTTGCGTAAGCAGTATGTGTTCAATGATATTTGTGATTCTGGCGATACATCAGATACATATCAGCAGTTGTATCAAAGGTATTGTAGGTAAATAAAAAGTATGTTTGGTGGGTGGTTGCAATTTGGATTTTTTGTGGTATTATTTTGTCAACATTAAATAAGAGGTTTGATTATGATGCTTGAAAAATTGGCACCAGGCAAATTGCCGCCAAAAAAAATGAATGCGATTATTGAAATCCCAGAAAATGGGCATGTGAAATATGAAATTGATAAGGAAACAGGTCTGTTAAAGGTGGACAGAATTCTGCATGCGCCAATGGCGTATCCTGCGAACTATGGTTATTTCCCGGGAACCTTGGGTGATGATGGTGACCCGTTGGATTGTGTGGTTGTTTGTAATGCGCCACTGCGCCCAGGTGTATTGATTGAGGTTCGTCCAATCGGTGCATTGTTGATGGAAGATCAGGCAGGTGGTGATGAAAAAATCATCTGTGTGCCACGTGATAAAATTGATCCGTATTATGAAAAAATAGAATTTATCGAACAATTGCCAGAAATTCTGCGTTCTAAAATTGAATACTTTTTCTTGCATTATAAAGATTTGCAGTCAAATGCCTGGTCGCGTGTAAAGGGGTGGGCAGATAGAGAGGCGGCAGATAAATTAATTATGGACAGTATTGATAGATATTGGGCGCGTAAACGAGAAGAAGGACAATAAGTCCTTGCGTTGTGCGGTCTTATTCGTATAATCATTATCGGTTTTTAAAGAAAAGAGGTAAATAAATGGCATCTTATATTGCAAATGATATGCGTGTTGGTTGGGTGATTTCGCATAATGGAAAACGTTATTCTGTTACATCTATTACCAAGGTTAAGCCGGGTAAGGGTGGTGCGTTTGTTCAGGCCGACCTGCGTGATATTGATTCTGGGAACAAGGGTGGTGATCGTTGGCGTGCAGAAGATAAAGTAGAAAAATTAATGGTCGAAGATTTTGACTGTCAATATCTGTATGCAGATGGTACAGATGCCTTCTTTATGAATTTGTCAGATTATGAACAGTTTACAATGCCAGTAGATTCATTGGGAGAAGCGATGAAATTCTTGGCGCCGGAAATGACGGTAAAGGCAAACTTTGTCGAAGGGCAGCCTGTATCAATTTCTTTGCCAAAGACAGTTGTTGCGGTTGTCGAAGAAACAGAACCTGCGTTAAAAGGTCAGACTGTTTCGGGCAGTGGTGGTAAACCTGCAATCTTGGACAATGGTGTTCGTGTTCAGGTTCCTGTATTTATTGAACAAGGTGAAAAGATTGTTGTGAATACTGAGACTTTGGAATACGTCGAACGCGCAAAATAAAAAATTAAATATAATAATTCATCTAAAAACAAATCGGGAATCTCATGTAGCGTTTGTACACTACGATTCTCGATTTGTTTTTATCTAAATCATTCTATTTAATTTTCGCATGGCAAGGGGTGTGGAGACACCGGCTCATGTAGCGACATGTACACTACGCTTGCCGACCACGTCGCATCTATACCATTATCTTTTATTTTTATCTAAATCATTCTATTTAATTTTGTAATTTATTTTCACTGCCCATTATGTCTTTGATTTCATTCAGGCATATTTGTGTCATTGTTTGGCGGGCGCGATTTAGATAATCGCGTGGGTTAAAGTTCGATGGATTTTCTGACAAAGATTTGCGTACTGCGGCGGTAAATCCCAGGCGCAGGTCGCTATCTACATTAATTTTACAAATGTTCATTTTTGTTGCGCGACGCAGTTGTATTGTGTCGATTCCACGTGTGCCGGACATTTCGCCGCCAAATTCATTTATGGTTGTGACCAGTTTTTGTGGTATGTTTGATGCGCCGTGTAATACCAATGGAAATCCGGGCAGGCGTTGTGCAACGTCTGCTAGAATGTCAAATCTTAATTCTTCGTTGTCTGATTTGCGTTTATAGGCACCGTGGCTGGTGCCGATGGCGATGGCCAAAGAATCGATGCCGGTTGCGTTTACAAATTTTTCTACATCGCCCGGGTTGGTGTAAGATGATGTTTCGCCAAATGTATTTTCGTCTTCGATGCCGGCCAGGGTGCCAAGTTCAGCCTCTACGGATACATTGTGTTTGTGTGCAAAATCGGCAACTTGTTGACTAAGTTTTGCATTTTCGTCAAAGGGCAGTTTGCTGGCGTCAATCATGACAGATGAAAAGCCTAATTCGATTGCGTGTTTGCATACTTCAAAACTGCCACCGTGGTCCAGGTGTAATGCGACCTGTTTTTTTGTGTTAAGATTTGCGCCGTGTATCATGCCGATTAACATGTCGTCGCCCATGTATTTTAGAGCGGATTCTGATACAGCCAAAATTACGGGGCTGTTTGCCAGGTGGGTGGCATTCAGAATGGCGGTCAGTGTTTCCATGTTATAGAAGTTAAATGCGGGTACTGCATAGCCACCGGTAATTGCATCGGCAAACATTTGTTTTGTGTTAACTAATCCCATGTCTGAATACTTCATGATGCCTTCCTTTATTATTGTTTATGTGTGAAATTATAACATATTTTATGTGGATGACAGCAGAAAAATTTAATGCGCTGCTTGACAACGGTTGTGTTTGTGCAACAATTAAATACGAATCGGGGGTGTGATAGAGAAAGCAGTTATACAAAGGATAAAAAATGAAAAAGGCTTTGTTTGCATTGATGGGCTTGGTTGTGTTGGCTGGTTGCTCTTCATACTATGATCATTACAAGGGTGGTGTTCGTTATACCCAGGATGGTGATGATTGTGTGTTCTATTCTGTGGAACGCGGTCGTCGTTATTCTGATGATATTCGTTCATTGGATGTGGATAAGAAAATTGTGTATCGCAACACAATGTGTCGTGATTTGTATGTTCGTGATAATGCAGGTGCAACATCACGTACTGCGCGTCAGGTTTTGGCGCCGGCGGCGACAAAATCATGCGGTTGCGCAAATGGTTGTAAAAAATATGTTTTTGTAAAATAATTTACAATCGATAAAAATAAAATCCCCACATTTTTGTGGGGGTTATTTTTTGTCTTCGATATTGGCTAATGAAAATAATACAGATGATATTAGTGATTGGTATGGAACGTGTTGTTGGTCGGCCAGTTCTTTTATTTTGTCCAGAATAGGGCGCGGAATGCGCATGTTTATAACGCAGTCGGATTTATTAAACGCCTTGTACGCGGCGTATTCTTTTAGCAATGTTTCGATGTTCATTATAAACAATTGCTGCATTACGTTTGGCATATGCAATCTCCTATACAATGTGCAATACGTTGGTAATTACAACGAACTATACCAATGTAAATACAATTGTCAATACAAATATGTTTACAGGTGTGATGGCGTATGTATTGTGGTTTGTGATGGCGTGTGTGTTGTGTTTATTTGGGTTTGATTTTTATGTTTTCTATGTATAAAATTGACGTACGTATTTGTATTAATTGGAAAGGGAAATATTATGATTAAAAAGATTTTGTCGTTTTTTGTCTTGTGTGTGTTGATGGTTTTGCCGGCGCGTGCAGAATTAAAGGTTGATATTGTTGCAGGTGGTTCTGATCCGATTTCAATTGCAGTACAAAAGTTTGAGGTTGCAGGCGATGTTCGTTCCAAAGATGCATCGATGATGAGAGAGGTGGTAGAATCTGATTTAAAACGTACAGGATTGTTTCGCATTGTTAATCATGATGCATTTCCAGAATATGTAAAAATGCATGCGATGCCGAATTTTAAATCCTGGCAGGCTATAAAGACCCAGGTATTGGTTCAGACAAAATTAACGGCAGAATCTGATAACCGTTATAGGCTAGAATTCTTTGTTTGGGATGTTGATGGTCAAGAACAGATAGAGGCACAGTCGTTGGTTGCGTCGCGTAAGTCTGCGCGTCGTTTGGCACATATTATGGCAGATGCGATTTATGAAAGGTTAACCGGTGAGGTGGGGTATTTTGATACACAGATTGTATTTATCGCAGAAACAGGACCTGTTCATAACAGAACAAAACGCTTGGCAATTATGGACCAGGATGGTTTTGGTATGCGTTATTTGTCGGACGAAGATACTTTTGTTATGTCGCCACATTTTTCACCAAATATGCAGTCGATTGTTTTCTTGTCTTATTATAATGATGATCCGATGGTGTGGAGTTTGGATTTAGATACAGGCGAACAGCGTCGTTTGGGACATTTTGGTGGTATGAATTTTGCGCCACGTTTTTCGCCAGATGGTACGCGTGTTGCGCTGTCACTGGTAAAAAATGGAATTACGCATTTGTATGAATTTAATACAGAAACCAAAGAATTGCGCCAATTGACATTTGGAAATTCGATTAATACCAGTCCGTCTTATTCGCCGGATGGAAAAAAGATTGCATTTAATTCTGATCGTTCTGGACGTCAACAAATTCATGTGCTTGATTTGGATTCGGGCGAAGTTGAACGTATCACATATGGTTCTGGTCGTTATGCGACGCCGGCATGGTCCCCAGATGGTCAGTTTATTGCCTTTACCAAGATTGCAGATGATACGTTTTATGTTGGTATAATGGATCCACGTGGTCGTAATGAAAAAATCTTGGCTGGTGGCTGGTTTATGGAGGCGCCATCATGGGCGCCGGGTTCCCGTCGTATTGTGTATTATGAAACAGAAAAGCATATTGATGGTGTTGAACGTATCAGTCATATTCGCAGTGTCGATATCACAGGACAAAACGTATATGATATTGAATTGCCAGATGGGGTAAATGGATTGGAACCAACATGGTCGCCGAAATTGCCATAAAAAACAAAAACCGCCGATTGGCGGTTTTTATGGTGGGACATGAGATATGGGATAAAAGTATGAAAAATGTATTGTTTTTTATTGTGTGTGTATTTGTGTCTGGGGTGGCACATGCGGTGCCGGCAATTGTGGACTATGTTTTAGATGGTGATACATTTGCGGCGCGTGTGGCATTGGCGGATGATACAAAAATCACTGTGCGTGTTCGTTTGATTAATGTTGATACGCCTGAATTAAATGGTGATTGTGATGCAGAAATTGCCGCGGCGCATCGTGCCAAAGAGCGTTTAGAAGATTTGTTGCCAATTGAATCGATTGTCGATTTGCAGAATGTCAAAGATGATAAATATCTGGGGCGTATTGATGCCAATGTTATTTTGCCAGATGGGCGTGATGTTGGTGGTGTGTTGGTTAAAGAAAAATTGGCGCGACGGTATAATGGTGGTCGCAGAAAAAGTTGGTGCGAAAAATAAAATCTAGTGGTGTATCTACGGGGGCGGCAACTTATGTTGCGTTTGTACACCGCATTGCCGGCACTGCGTACAGCTATGTCATTATCTTTTATTTTTGTGTGTGGAAAATACCCGCCGGGTGGCGGGTGGTTTATGCGCTGTGGCGGTTGATTGCCTCAGATATTTCATCCAATGATGCCTTGCTGGGTAATATTGGTTCAAATGTGATGGTTGCGGTACCTGGGGTTATGCGACCGCGCTTGGGCCAATATAAACCTGCGTCTGTGCCGACTGGTAAAATAGGCAGTTTTAAGTGGCGTGCCAAGAATAATAATCCGCCTTTTAAAGGTACGTGTTGACCTGGTTTTGCCCGTGTGCCTTCGGGGAATATGACCAAAATGCGACCGTTGCGAATTTCGTCTTCGACCTGGTTTGATAGTTTTGACAGGTTTGTGCGACCCTTGGCGCGATTAACGCCAATCATGCCCATGCGCCAAAATGCCCAACCGTAAATCGGAATCCATAATAATTCGCGTTTCAGAATAAAGAATGTGTTTTTTACGACCTTTGAAATAACGGCGATTTCTAAAATAGACATGTGTTTGGCAGCGATTATAACCTTGCCATCCAGGCGAACGTTGCCGTTCGGCATTACAGGAATTCCGTTTTCTTCGGTCTTGGGGTAATTTACTTGATATTTTATGCCACCAAAAATGCGGGCGATAACCAAAACACCGGCGGCGCATTTAAACACCAAATATCCACACAGTTTTTTATTGATTAAACCAGCTAATAATATTGGTGACCATAAGATAAAGTGTGTTGCCAGTGCGATTTTGAAAACAATTGTTCTGAACATATTTTTTCCTTTGTTATTTGCTTTCTTTGATTCCAATCATTGTGACGATGTATTTTACATATTCTGTGACCCATCTTTCAAGTCTTTTTCCAGGTGGCATGCCGGCCAATGTGACAGGGCATGCAATGATTTCTGTTTCTGGCAGTTCTTGCTTAATTAAATATTTAGCGCGATTAATGTGGTCTTCGGTTGTTATGACGACAATTCTTTTTAGGTCGCGACGCACGACAATGTCGCGTATTGCCATGGCGTTTTGATAGGTGGATTTTGATTCTGCTTCTATAACTGCGGGGCGTGCAACTTCTATTTTTCCTTGGGCGCCGGCACCGATGATATACAGGTCTGCGTTGGGGTGTTTGCGCATTTGGCGCATGGCGAATGGTATGCGACGTTCGTCGCCGGTCAGTACGAAAATGCTGTCGTTTGGCATGATAGTGTCACAGCGTGTTGGTGCGCTGGATTTGAATATTATGCCACCCAGTATGAATAGTGCAAATATTACAAAAGATGGTGTTAATATGCGTCGCAACATTATTTATTAGCTATCTTTTAAGATTTTTAAAGTGGTTCGACGGGTTATCCAAATTGCAAATGCCAAAATTGCAATCGGCATTAATAGCAGTATTATCCAACCTGTACCGGACAGTCCCATCATTGCCATCAGACCAACACGTGCGCTGTGTGCAGAAGATATGATTAATAATAATATTGGTATGGCAACCAAGAATCCGGCGCCTGTCGCAGTCAGGCATATGCGTGCAACGATTGATTGCATTTGGCGCGCGACAAAATTGTCGGATGCGCCAATCTGATTTAATATTTCCAGTTCGCGTCTGTGCAACATTGCAGTGTTGCGGGCGATGTATGAAATGCAAACTGCAATCGCGCCCAGGGTTAATGCCAAAATTAATCCTGCCATAACAATCATTTTCCAACCTGCGGATGTTGCGGTTTTAAGTGCGCTGGCATGTGTTAAAAAACGTGCGTTTTTAGATAATTGTTCCCCGACAGATGTCATGTCTGATTTTGTTTTGAATTTTAATTCCCACATTTTGGGCAGATAGTTTTTCAAAACACTGCCCCCGGAAATCCATGGGGACATCAGTTCTTGCATTTGGGCTGTTGTGATTTCAGTCACAGATGCGATTTTGTTTGCGTTGTCGTTAATTATTTTGCGTGTAGCATCGGTCTTGGTTGTGTCCATAACCTGAACCGTGGCAAATAATTCCCACTGATTGTTCCAACGCATGACCCCGGTGCCAATTGATAATGCAACCCCCAGTGCCAATACGGACAAGAATGTCAACAGTGACATGATTGCGGTCATGAATATAGATTGTTCACGAACCAGTGAAAATACAATAGGTCTTTTTATCATTATGCGTTCCCGATTTCGTCAAATTGTTTCGATAGTTCTGCAAAATAACTTTGTGGTTTGGGACCGCGCCAGATTTTTTTTGATTCTGGTTCTGGTTGTGATGTGGTGGCGGATTTTTCAGTAAATCCAACGCGGTGATTTTCAACATGGATTACAGGGAATTTGTAAGTGTCCATTAATTTTTTGCTGTGTGTTGCCAAAATGATTGTTGTCCCAAACATTTTATTCATCTGAATAAACAATTCCATTAAACGTGATGCGTTTTCGTCGTCCAGATTTCCTGTTGGTTCGTCGGCCAGCAGAATTGTTGGCTGAACAATAATTGCGCGCGCAACAGATACGCGTTGCTGTTGACCGCCAGATAATGATTTTGGATTTGCATCTGCATATTTGCCCAGACCAACCCAGTCCAGTACCTTGGCCACCAGTTTTTTGATTTTATGTTCTGATACGCCGCGTACACGCAGGGGCAGGGCGACATTGTCAAATACAGACAAGTGTGACAGCAGTGAATATTCCTGGAATACAATTGCCATTTTGTGGCGTAATGCGGTTATTTCGTCACGAGTCATATTGTTTGTGACATGACCAAATAATTTTATCTGACCGGTTGACGGTTTGTGCAATTGGTATATCAGGCGCAACAGTGTTGTCTTACCGGCGCCAGATGCGCCAGATAAAAAGTAAAATGCGCCATTGCTGATGTTAAAAGAAACATCTGTTAAAATGTCTGGTGTGCCGTCGTATTTGGCAGACACGTTTGCAAATGATATAGCTGTCTTTTCTTCCATGCATGGAATATAGTAAAAAAATTTTTTATCGTCAAATAAAAATCCCCCAACGGGGGACATTTTTATTTATTCTGTGGCAGGTTTTTGAACAACCGTTGTCGTATTGCGGTTTTTTGCCCAAACTTCTTCGCCGGTTCCAGGATAGATTGGGTTTTCTTTGCCGTATGAAATTGTTTTAATGCGTTCTGGTTCGATGCCTTCGTATATCATGACGTGTGCAGCGTTTCCGGCACGCAGTGCGCCCAATGCCAAATTGTATTCAGTCGAACCGCGTTCGTCACAACGTCCTTGCAGTGTGACGTTTATGTCAGGATGTTTTTTCATATACAATGCCTGACCTGCCAATTCCTTGCGTGCGTCAGATGAAATTTCTGCGGAATCGAATGCAAAGAATGCCTGTTGCCCTTCTAATTCTTTGGGGGCGTGTGCGCATGCGGCAATTACCAGTGATAATGATAGTATAATAACTTTTTTCATAGGGTATCCTTTCTTCTTTGGTTTGAATTTAGCAGAAAATATAAAAAGTTGTCAATATCTGATTTTTATGTTTTGGAATGAAGTCATTTTTGTGATATACTTATATAAAATTATGGAGGGTTTTATCATGAAAAAAGTAGTATCAATCGCAGTTTTGGCGGTTTTAGCAACGGCAGGTGCGGATGCAGCGCCCAGCTATATTCAGCGTACAAACAATGGTGCATATCAGGTGACATACGATTATACCGACAAGGCAAAGACCGGTTGGTATATTGGTGGACGTCTGGCGTTAAGTCTGATGAATTGGGAAAATGAATATAGTACGAATGCGTCTGGTGTTAATGAAGAGTTTAGTAAAGATGAATATTCTTTTGAGCCTGTTTTTGGTGGCTCTGTTTTTGCAGGTCGTACTTTTAATTACTTTTGGCGTGCAGAGTTAGAAGCAGGGCTGTTGGGGCGTTTCGAAGATAAAGATGATAATTTTGAATTTCAGTTAACTGTTCCTTATGTAATGGCGAATGGTTATTATGATTTTGCAAATGGTTTTTATCTGGGGGCTGGTTTGGGTGTTGCTGTGCCAAAACTGGTGTTAGATGGTGCTGATTTTGAAGCGGGTGACCGTAGCAAACATTCTGTTTCGTTGATGGGTGCGTTGATGGCAGGTTATTCTCATAAATTGGACTATAATTTGGTTTTAGATGTTCGGTATCGTTTAGCGATGTTGAACGGGGGAGAGCAGGAGCGTGTTTTGGATACGGGCTATGAATTTAAAAACGAAATTGGTTTGATATTGGATAACTCTATTTCAATCGGTTTAAGATACGAATTTTAATATTTTTTAGGAAAAGTCAGAAAAAAGGTATTGACCCCGATTCGCGGATTGTGATAAACTTAATATCAGTAGAGAGAAAACATGAAAAAAGAACTGAAAATTTCAACGCTTTCCATTGTTTGTGTGTTGTGTGCTGCTGTGGTGATGCCCGCGTTTGGTGCGGCGTCTGTGCGTTCGTTGGGGGGTGTTGGGACGTACAATGGTACGTCCAGTGCGGCGTCTGCAAAGTCTGCAACAGGTAGCAGTGCGATTAATTCCGTGCGTGGTGGCGCGATGCGTGTGAATTCGTCAGGTAAGACGGCTGGGGCGCGTGTTTCGTCGACGCGTTCTGCAACAACGCCGCGTTTGTCAATTGGTAAATATTTGGCGGGTTCTAGTGCATTGGGTGGTGGTTCGTCGATAACGCAATCTGGTGGTAATAATAAGCCGGGTAGTGGTTCTGGTAATAGTGGTAATTTGCAGACCAGGATTGAGGTTTTGGAACAGTTTATGGGTTATATGCCAAATGGTTCAACGATTCCAGAGCAGTTAAAAGATGTTGAGTTAAAAGTTGAAGAGCTGGCGGCGGATTTGTCTGCGATTTCGGGCGTGCATACAACGGTTGATTATGTGAATGGTGTCTTGACGGTTGTTCAAGATGGTGTGTCCGCAGAATATGATTTGGCAGATGATTTTGCGTCAATGTCGGCAATTGATGCGTTGCAATCTGCGATTGATGATGTTGTAGCAAACATTCCAACAAAGTTGTCAGAATTGGAAAATGATACTGGCTTTATCACGGCAGCAGATATTCCAGATATAACAGGTTTTGTGTCTACGTCGGAATTGGATGCGGCCAAGACGGAATTAAAAGCGCTGATTGAAACCAAACAGGCGATGGGTGATTATGCTCAGCAGTCTGATTTAGAAGACTTGCAAACGCAGTTGGGTGATGTTTTGGCGTCTGATATTGTGACCGCGGGTCAAATAACTGATTTGCAGGCTGATGTGGCTGTGTTGCAGGCGGCGACAAATGATTATGCAACAAAGGTGGCGTTGGGAAATTTAGAGGCTGCATTAAATGATGCGATTGCAGATATGGTTTCTGAATCTGATATGGCGGCGTTAAAGGTGGAACTGGAACAAAAGATTGCGGCAATTACAGGTGGTGTTGATTTGTCTGAATTGTCGGCAACTGTTGCGCAAAATACGTCTGATATTGCGTCTGTAAAGACGACGGCGGATTCTGCAACGAATATGGCAAACGAAAATGCGGCAGATATTATTGCGTTGCAGGGGCTGGTTGGTACGGAATCTGTTGCGACACAAATTGCAAATTCGTTGAATTCGGCGGATTATGCGACGAATGCACGTGTTGATGCGGTGGAAGCAAAAATCCCAACAAATTTATTCTCGGGCGATTATAATGATTTGACTAACAAACCAACATTAATTACTGAGGCTGATTTGGCGAATTTGCAAAATGCGTTGCAGTCAGAAATTAACAACAAGGCAAATTCACAAGAAGTCACACAGCAATTAACAAATATTTCAAATGCTTTGTCTGATTTACAGGGTGATACATATACCAAGGAAGAAGTAAATCAAAAGATTGCGAATGCGATTACAAGTGGTGAAATCGATTTGTCGGACTATGCGACTGTTGATGATTTGCTTGATTTAGAAGATAGTTTGGCGGATGTTGCATTTAGTGGAGACTTTAATGATTTGGCGAACAAGCCAAATATGACGGAATATGTTGTCAAGACAGAGGTGTCAGAAGTTGTTCAAAATGCATTTAACAATAATCAGGTTGAAATCCCGGATGGTTCTGTGACGATGGCAAAGTTGGCAGATAAATCTGTGACGGCGGCAAAGTTAAATACAGGCACGATGTCAAGTGGTGAACTGGCGATGTTTATGGCTGATGGTAATGGTGGTGGCGATTGGGTCACGGTTGATGTTTTGACAGAATAATAAAATCGGTTGTAAGAACCGCAACAAAATAAAAAGAAAGGAAAAGAAGAATGAAAGTAAAAAACATTGCATTTTCAGGATTTGCAGCAGCAATCTTGGGCGGTGTGTGTGGTGCAACCGATGCGAATGCTATTCAGCTGGTTAGCCCAGAATATGTCAGCAAGCAGTTGGAGGCCAAACAGGATGTTTTGAAGGAGGGGTCAAACATCACGATTGCAGAGGATAATACAATCAGTGCAAGTTTTGATACAACAGGCTTGGCAACCAAGGAAGAAGTTCAAGAAGTCGAAGGCTTGATTCCAACAGATTATCTAACAGAAAATGATTTGGCTGGTTATGCAACAACGGGTGAATTGCAGATTGTCGAAGATAAGATTCCAACGGACTATGTGACGACAAGTCAGTTGGGTGACAAACAGAATAAATTGACGGCTGGTTCTGGTGTGACGATTGATGAATTAACAAACACTATTTCGGCAGATACAGATGTTGTTGCAACCAAGGCGGCTGTTGAAGAATTGGCGGCCAAGGTTCCAGAAGAGGGTGCGGTATCTGAATCTGATGTTGCAAATAAAATCGCAGAATCTTTGGCTGATTATACCAAGACAGAAAATTTGGCGACTGTTGCGAAAACGGGTCTGTATTCAGATTTGTTGGGTTTGCCAACATTAATCACTCAGGATGATTTGACAAATTTACAAAGTGCATTGCAGACAGAAATTAACAAGAAAGAAGATGCAGGTGATTTTGCAACAGCAACGCAGTTGCAGGGGTTGTCGACAGAATTGTCTAATTTTAAGGGCAATGTTTACACCAAGGAAGAGGTTGATAAAGCATTGGCAGACGCGGTCACAAATGGTACAATTAATTTAGATGGTTATGCAACTGTCCAATCATTGAATGATTTGAAGAATTCTTTAAAAGCTGTTGCAACGACTGGTTCGTATAATGATTTGACGGACAAGCCAACAATCCCAACAACGGTTGCGGAATTGACGGATGCAGATGATTATGCGTTAAAATCAGAATTGCCAACAAAAACATCACAATTGGAAAATGATTCTAAATATATCAGTGGCGCTGGTGTGGCGGGGAACTATATCGTTCATCTGGACGGTGCTGGCAATGTCACATGGAAAGCGGTAGAAGTTATCGGTGAAGATGGCAAAGACATGTTGGCAGAATAAGAAAGAATTGAAAAAAATTAACCATTCCGGCGTCGCCATGATTCTGGAATAAACAAAAAGAAAGGAAGGAAAAAAATGAAAGTAAAAAACATTGCATTCTCTGGCTTTATGGCGGCGATTTTGATGGGCGCCGTTGCAACCCCGGCTGACGCGGTCAGTGTTGCATCCAAAGAATATGTTGATGCACGTGAAACGGCAATTAATACAAATTTGACACAAAACTATCTGAACAAGACAGATGCAGGTAATACATACGTGACCCAGGAAGCAGCAGAAGCATTTCAAAAGTCTGCGGACGCATTGACAAACGAAGATGTTCAAAACGCAATCACAGGCGCGGTCACAGATAACGAAGCGTTGGCTGGTGCCTTGGCAGATAAAGAAGATAAGAATAATAAGGTAAATGAAATTACGGAAGAAAATAAAAGTGATACTACCAAGTATCCGTCATTGAAAGCGATTTCTGGTTATGTGACAAAAATTGCACAGGGTGAAATTGATACTTTGGGTGATTTGGCTTCTATGAATGAAATAACAGATGATGAGGTTGCGGATAATGCAAATATCGCACAGTCCAAGATTGAAGGTTTGACAACACTGGCAACCCAGGTTGGAACAAATAAAACTGCAATTGAAACATTGAATGGTGATGCGAACACAACTGGTTCTGTTGCAAATACAATTGCACAGGCATTGAATGACGGTGGTCAGATTGATGCGGCGTTGGATGGAAAACAGGATAAATTGTCAGCCGAACAGATAAGTGCAATTGCCCAGGTTGCAACGAATACTGCGAATATCGCAACAAATGCACAAGGTATCGCAGATAATGCCGCAGATATTGCTGCAAATACAACCGCAATTTCTGGCAAGGTTAGTGCAACCGGTCAAACTGCAAATCAAATTATGGTGACGGATGCAGAAGGTAAGGTTGTGACAGCTGCAACAATTTCTGCAAGTCAGGTTGATGCATTAAATAAATTAGCAACGGCAACTTTGCCAGAAGTTTGCACAAATAACGATGGAACATTGTGTGCGCTGACGGTTGATAAGCAGGGTAAATATGCCTGGACGGTGATTGTAGAACCCAGCAATCCATAATTTTATAAAAAATTCGGGTTTTGTGAATTAATCACTTTACCCGAATATAGGAATTTTGGTATAATAAAATAAACCAAAAAAAGATAAAAAAACAAAAAAACAA
>JAZRPS010000020.1:0-54734 GCA_045649345.1 Candidatus Enterousia sp.
TGGTGCCTTGCTGGGGTGTTGTTTTGGGATTTTTTGGTAATCTTATTCGCTTAAAACGTGGGCGTATGATTAAGTATAGACCATATATCGAAATTGCAACGATTATTATTAATGATAAATAAAAAGTCGGCTTTATTGTGGCTTGGTTGGCCTGCATCTGACCCAGATAACGCCAGTGCGCGCCAGAAAAGATATTAAAGCCGTACATCGTTTTAAACCAAAAGCAAGACCCCAGCATGCATGCCAGTACCCACAGTATGCCAAGTAAAAAATTATCTAATTTCTCTCTCATTATGATTTTTATTGTATCATATTTATGATAAAGTAAAAAGCAGAATGATGGAAAGAACTGCTATTTTTGATGAATTAAAAGATATAGCTGGATTGTGGTGCCCCAGCGATGTGGAAGCAGGCGATTTGGCGCGTGTTGTTGAATTTGTCACAGAAAAAAAACTGAATGTGATTTCTGTCGCGCCCGATTCGGTTTCGACAATTTGGCCGTGGCTGGAAGACAGATTTGTGAAAATAATGGCGCGCTTTTATTTGTCTGATAAAAAAGTGACAGAAACGCAAATTTCGGATACTACAATTCGTATCAATAATGTCTTTAAACAGGGGGCGCATGGGGCGCAGATTTTCATGCCGTATGATGCGCTGGGGGATTTGGTGGAACACACGCATGTTATTCGTGATGATTTGTTCTTTGATAAAGAACTGACAATCGGAATTGATGTTGGCGATGTTGATGTGTTTGAATGGGAAAAGTTGTTTGAATATTTGCGAAAAATAAATGCGTCGTCTGTGTTGTTCGTTTTTACAAAAGATGCCGGCAAAAAGTCTGATTTTGTTGGACGTATTTATGCGATGTTGAATGCGTGGTCCGATGACAATAAATTCGATTTGCATTTTGCGTTTGGCGCCAATTTTATGCGTATAGAGCAGGCATGGCGACTGGTTGAAAAAGTAAAACCAGATTTGATTTCGCGTGTGAAATTTTTTATAAATGTCTAGTGACGCAGGATTAAATATTTCGGGTTTTCTGTACCGGCTTTGTTTTTGTGCTGATACCGTGTTTGTATAATTTCGATATCTGCAATTGTGGCCGTCAGGTCGGTGTTTTTTATCTGTTCCAGTATCCAATCAAAATATTCCCAGTGGTCGGTGCCAATAATAATTTCGCCATCGGGGGTCAGGTATTTTGATAATGTATTTAGAAATTCGGCAGACAGCAGACGACGTTTTTCATGCCGGGCCTTGGGCCAGGGGTCGGGATGCAGTACCCAAATCTGATTGAATTTCGAATCGGTTGTGCGCAGAAATTCACGTACGTCGTCCGCCCAAATACGAATGTTTTTGTATTCATCCAATAACCGATTCGTTTTCTCGTCTGTTATGGCGGACAGCAGGGATGCGACCCCATTCATAAATGGTTCGGCACCAATAATGATTTTTCCCGGATTTGCGCGCGCCAGGTCGCGTACATGTTCGCCCGCGCCAAAGCCAATTTCCAAAATATCACCATGAGTGGGTTTCAGGGCGGGCAACAGGTTGTCAATCAACCAATTTTGACGGGCTGATAATTTTTTGCCGTGACGGCGACCAAATGTTCTTATTTCTTGTTTTTCCATAGTTTTAGTATAGAATTGACTTTGTTAAAACACAAGGAATATATAGATATGGCAGAATTTCCAAAACGAATCGATTGTGGTGATTTTGAACTGGTTAAACCGGTGGCCACTTTTAATAAAGCACAAGAATTCTTTGATATTGTTAAAAAAAACAGGGATTTTTTATCCCAATGGTTGGAGTGGACAGACTTTTATTCCAAACCAGAGGATGCATATAATTATCTTAAAACCATAGAGCCCTTGGACGAGCCGTCATATTTGATTCAAGTTGATGGTAAAGTAGTTGGTGGTCATGGTTTTGTTATGTTTGGCGAAAGACATAGGACGGCGGAATTGGGGTATTGGTTGGCACCACAATTTAATGGTCGTGGGTATGTCACGCGTGGAATTAAATATTTGGAAGATTTGGCGTTTGGGAAACTTGGGATAAACAGAATCCAAATTCGTGTAGATGCAGAAAATATAAAGTCACAGTCAGTGGCAGAACGTTCAGGTTATGTGAGAGAGGGGGTGTTGCGCGGTTCGTATGTTTTGCGTGGCGTATCTTGTGATACAATAGTGTATTCAAAACTAAAATCAGAATGGGAAAAAGGGAAACAAAAATGAGAAATGGTTTATCAAAAGATTTAATTGCCCGTGTGTTGGGTGGTGCGCCAAAGTATACTTTGGATGAATTAGAAGCAAAGTTTCCACCACGCAATCTGGGCGAAGGGGTTAAAGTGACACGATTCGCCCCCAGTCCAACAGGCTATATGCATTTGGGTAATTTGTATAGTGCACTGATTAGTTATAAGTTGGCACAACAGTCAGGTGGTGTGTTCTTGTTACGTATTGAAAATACAGATACAAAGCGTGAAAATAAAGATGCAGTTGATATTATCATAAATTCGTTGGCTGAATTTGGAATTACGTATGAAAACGATCCGGTGTATGGACCATATTATCAATCAGAACGTAAAGATATTTATCATTCTGTGGCGGCAGATTTATTGGCACGTGGGTTAGCATATCCGTGCTTTTTAACCCAGGAAGAAATGGACGAAATTCGTGAAAATCAAAAAGCGGCAGGTTTTGCAACGGGGATTTATGGTGAATGGGCACGTGATCGTGATTTAAACGAAGAAGAAATTATTGCATATCTGGATAAGGGGTTTGTGCCGTCAATTCGTTTGTATTCAATGGGTAATCCAGAACAGCGTATTTTCTGCAAAGATGCGGTGCGTGGGTCGCTGTCTGTGCCAGAACATAATGAAGATACTGTTTTAATTAAATCTACGGATGGGTTGCCAACGTATCATTTTGCACACTTGTGTGATGATCACTTTATGCACACAACACATGTTGTTCGTGATGAGTCTTATTTTGGAACGTTTGCAATGCATGTTCAGATGTTTCGTATGATGGGCTGGGAATTGCCTGCATATGTTCATATTGCGACATTGGATAAGATTGATGAAGAAACAGGCAAGCAAAGAAAATTGTCAAAGCGTAAAGACCCAGAGGCAAATGTTGCATTTTTCTTGGAAGCGGGTTGGCCAGTTGAATCTGTGATTGAATATCTGGGAAATATTTTGGCGCCGGGATATGAAGAAGCAAAAGTAAAGGGCCAGGTTAAATCGTTCTGGGATTACGAAATGCGTCCAAAGAAAATGCCGGTATCTGGATCGTTGTTTGATATGAAAAAACTGGAATGGTGGGCGAAAGAGTTTATTGGTTCGCTGCCGGTGCCAGAATTGGTTGCACGCGTCGTCGCGTGGGCAAATGAATATGGTACAGATACGAATCGGATGCAGGTCGCAGATGTAGATTACCTGACAGCAGTTTTGGGGATTGAACGTGATAATCCAAAACGTGTTCGCAAGGACTTTATCACATGGTCCCAGACGTTGGAAAATGTTGCGTTTTTCTGGGATGAATTGTTTGTGCCAAGTGCTGAATATGAATTTAACGGGGACGCGTTGCGCGCGTTCTTGGAAACGTATGATGAATCGGATGATAAAGACACATGGTGGGCAAAAATTGTTGCGGTTGCCGAATCGTTGGGTATTAAAAATGGTGATGTTGCAATGAATTTGCGTGTGGCGTTGTCGGGTCGTACAAATACGCCGGACCTGTATTCAATAATGTCAGTTATGGGCGGTGAACGTGTGATTAAACGAATCGAAAAGGCAATAAAATGACAAAAGAAAAAAGGGCGCGGATACGCGCAGTAAAAAAAGATGAACATGGGTCAAGACTGTTAAAAGTTTTGCGTGCAACAGGCTTGTTTCGCTGGGAAAAGCCCAGTACAAAGTCCGAAGAAGTTGTAAATATTTTAACCCATGGTATTGGTATTGGATTGGCCATTGCGGCGTTGACGCTGTTGGTTGTGTTCGCGGGATTAAAGGGCGACCCATGGGCGGTCGTGTCCTGTGCGATTTTTGGTGTGACAATGATTACGCTTTATTTCGGGTCAACAATGTGTCATGCAACCATTGGTAAAAAGTCTGAGTGCTTTTTTGAAGTGTGGGACAGTGTTGCAATTTATGCGTTGATTGCGGGGACCTATACACCGTTTTTGTTGGTAAATCTGCGCGGGATTATTGGTTGGACGGTGTTTGGAATACTGTGGGCGATTGTGTTGTTTGGTTCATACATGAAAATCCGTAATCCAAAACAACAACCCAAATGGATGGTTGGACTGTATGTCGCAATGGGGTGGACGCTGTTGTTTATATTGCCGGCGATGATTCGTAATATCCCAGAACGTGGATTGTGGTTCATTTTGGCAGGTGGTCTGGCGTATACGATTGGGGTGATATTTTATCTGTGGCGGCGGATGAAGTTTTCACATGCGGTGTGGCATTTGTTTGTAATTGGTGGGACGGTTTGTTTCTTTTTCGCCGTATTGTTCGGATGTATTTTGGATTTATAGGAGTTTTTTATGTCGTATGTATATAAAAAGAACGAAACATATAGTATAGATGAGATTTTAAACCATAAATTTCGTGATTGGGATGTTCGGTGTCGTGGTTGTGAAAAAATGTGCGCATACCGTTTAGAGCCAATTGTTGAACGTGGGAATATTACAGGATTCGTGCCGTCCGTAGATGGTGTAAAGGTGGAATGTAGTTCATTGGGCAGTGATATTGTGGAAGCGTGTGAAAGATTTTTTAGTTGGTGTTGCTTGACCTGTGCGCATAGCAAGAAGCGGTAAATCGGAATAATAGACTGAATTGCCACGCAAACTGGCGTTTGCTCGCAATGACAAGAATTTTTAAGTTCCTAGAATATTAAGTGTCTTTGTCATTGCGAGGGAGTAGGGCGACCGTGGCAATTCAGTAAATAGAAGTAAAATTATAAATCTTGATTTTGTCAATTAATGGGCGTATGATATAAATCATGAAAATGTTTAAAAGTTTCTTTACTACAACAACTACAACCCCTTTGGGGGTGTAATTTCTATTGCGATAAATCGCACAAGTTTCTATAATCAATCTGTTAAAAAAATAAATAAAAAGTAAAGGTATTTTATTATGTCTTATGATATTGAAATAATTCGTCATTCGTTGGCGCACGTCATGGCGGCGGCGGTAAAAAAATTGCACCCAGATGTTAAATTTGCAGGGGGACCGGCAATTGAAAACGGGTTCTATTATGATTTTGTTACAGATTATCGCTTTTCCGAAGATGATTTTGCAAAAATCGAAAAGGAAATGCGCGATTTGATTAAATCTAATGGGCGCTTTGAACAACGTAACGTTTCATTGGACGAAGCCAAGGAAATTTTCGCAGACCAACCATACAAAATGGAATGGTTAAATGAATATGATGCCGCAGGCGAAGCGTTATCTATTTATACTTTCCGTGATTTTACGGATTTGTGCCGTGGACCACACGTTGAAAGTTCCAAAGACTTGCCACGCGACGCGTTTAAAATTCGCAGTGTTGCCGGGGCATATTGGAAGGGCGATTCGAAAAATAAAATGTTGCAACGTATCTATGTTGATGCGTTTGCCAGCAAAGAAGAATTGGAAGCTTTCTTGAAAATGCAGGAAGAGGCCGCCGCGCGTGATAATCGTAAACTGGGCAAGGATATGGATTTGTTCCACTTTGAACCAGAATATGCGCCGGGTTCTGTGTTCTGGCATGACAAGGGATTTAGGGTATATCGTAAATTGATTGACTTTATCCGTGAACGTCAGAACAGGGAGGGGTATTTGGAAATATCAACGCCAACTGTTATGGAACGTGCATTGTGGGAACGCAGTGGTCACTGGGCGAAATACGCATCACATAATTATGCAGGAAAAACACAAGACGGTAAAGATTTCTGCGTAAAGCCAATGTCATGCCCAGGTGGTATGTTGGTGTTTGGGCACGGTATTACGTCATATAAAGATTTGCCAATGTATCTGGCAGAATTTGGCAAGGTTCATCGTTATGAATCATCTGGTTCGTTGGCGGGTTTAATGCGTGTTCGTGAATTAACACAAGATGATGCGCATATTTTCTGTACAGAAGAACAAATGGAAGAAGAAGTTGCCAAGGCATTAAATCTGATTAAAAGTGTTTACAGTGCGCTGGGGTTTGATGAATTGCATATGACGTTGGAAACAAGACCAGATTCCGAATTTCGTATCGGTTCTGATGAAGTTTGGGATTTCGCAGAAAGTACATTACATAATGCGTTGAAAGCTGTAAATGCAAACTATACCGTTGCCGAAGGCGAAGGCGCATTCTATGGCCCAAAAATTGGTATTTCAATGCGTGATGCAATTGGGCGCGTGTGGGTATGCGGTACGGTTCAATTGGATATGAATTTGCCAGAACGATTCGATTTGTCTTATATTGGCGAAGATGGTGAAAAGCATCGTCCAATTATGTTGCATCGTGCAATATTGGGGTCAATTGAACGCTTTATGGGAATATTATTGGAATCAACAGGTGGGCATTTGCCACTGTGGTTGTCGCCAGAACCGGTTGTCGTCACACCAATTTCAGAAAAACATGCAGATTATGCAAATGAAGTGGTTGCGGCATTGCGTGCGGCGGGCGTAAATACGCGTGCGGATTTGCGTGATGAAAAAGTAAATTATAAAATCCGCGAACTGTCATTGGCAAAAACACCAATTATTGCCGTTGTTGGTGAAAAAGAAGCGGCTGATAAAATGGTGACGTTGCGTCGTTTGGGTGAACAGAAGCAGGAAACAATGCCACTGTCCGAATTTGTTCAAATGATGCAAGATGCAATCAAAATGCCAATGTAAAATTTATGGGGCGTTCCGGCGCCCCATATTATAAAAGAAAGGAGAATATATGAAAAAAGTTCTGTGTTTATGTGCGCTGATCTTGACGCCGATGATTGTTTCGGGCTGCGTCAAAAGGTGTGAGGTTGAACCAATCGTCGAAGAAAACCATAAATTAATTGTGCCGCCAAACTTTGGAAATATGCCAAAATAATTTTTGCTAATTATTTGGTGGTTCGCGTTTTTTGTGATATAATGTTCACAACGAATATAGGGAGAGTTTGTCATGAACGATGATAACAGCTTAGATTTATTAGATTTGGATGATAACGGTTCAATGGATACATTGCCAGATGCGTCGCCATTTGCAAATCCACGTCCGAAAAAGCCGTGGTTGTTGCTGTCAATTGGGTTGATTGTTATCGTTTTGGCAACATATATTATTGTTCGCGCAATTGGTGATGATTCGTCTTCTTCGATAGAGGTGGATTTAGACGCGCCAGCTGTGGTCGTTGATGGGGCAGGTGATGCAGTTGATATGAATGTTATGCCACCGGCAGAACCAGTTAAGGTTGTTCCAGAACAGGTCGAAGTAAAACCACAGCCTGTACCTGCGGCGCCGGCAAAACCAGTTGCACAACCAAAACCGGTTGAGGCAACAGCAGGTGTGCCAGTACGTGTTGTCGAAGAAAGAAAAGAAGTGAAATTTGAACCTGCCAAGGCAAAACCTGTTGCACAACCAAAAGCAGTGCCTGCAAAACCAAAAACAAGTGCCGCAAAACCAAAGGCAGTGTCAACGGCAAAACCGGCGGTTAAAGCGCCTGTTGCAAAACCAGTGGCGGGGTCTTGGTATGTTCAGTTTGCATCATATTCAACACGTGCATTGGCAGAAAGTGGTCAACGTCAATTGCGTAATGCACACCCGAGTTTGTTCGAAGGCAAACAGTTTACAATCTTGGGCGCACAGTTGAAAGATGGTACAACCAAGTACAGATTGCGTGTTGCGTTCAAAACAGCGTCTGATGCAAATGGATTTTGCCGTAATGCAAAATCAGATGGCTTGGATTGTTATGTGACAAAATAACAAAAGGATTATGAAATGTTTGGACGTTTGGGTTGGTTGGAAATCTTAGTTATTGTCGTACTGGTGGTGATTTTGTTTGGGCATAACAAAATTCCAGGAATGATGAAGAATTTGGCAGATGGTTTGAATGTCTTTAAAAAGGAGATAAAAAACGGAAAGCCAAGTTCCAAAGAAACGCCAAAAGAAAAAGTGGTGAAAAAAACACCCGTAAAAAAGACTAAAAAGATGGTTAAAAAGAAATAAAAAAATCCCGGTTTTTGCCGGGAATTTTTTATTAGCGTTGATTTTGTTTGCGTTTTTCTTCGGCAATGGCGATTGTGCCAGCGGCCCCCGCCATCGCGCCCAAGGCAATTGCGCCATATGTTGCGAATGGTGATGCCAGATATCGTTCTTTGGTTGTATCTGCACCATAACCACTGATAACTGGTGTTGCGTGATAGTATTTGTGTTCTTCTGGCGTGTTAAATGAATAGGCAGTTTCAAATCTGTTTTTTAATGAATAGTCGCCTTCTAAATAAACATCGCCGAATGTCGGGGCAATATGCGCCAACAATCCCAACGCAGGAATAACGATTGCAACAGCAAACGCGCCAGTGACTGCACCGTTTACGCCGTCTTTGATTTTCTGTGCGCCACGGTTAAATTTTTCTTTCATTGTCATTCTAAACTCCTTTGGTCTTAACAACTCACACCAATTAATATAGTACAAAAATATATAGTGTCAAGAGACAACGAGTTGTGGGTCGGCTAAAAAATCCCCATTTGGGGATTTTTTTATGGTTTGCGGTGTTCGTATTCTTCTTGTTCTTCGACTGTCATTGTTGCCAGTGGGCGCGCCAACATACGCGGTATGCCGATTTCGTCGCCGGAAACAACACTGTATCCATATGTGCCGTTTTCAATTCTGTCCAGGGCGGCGTTTATCTTTTTTAATAGGTTGTTGTTGCGTTCGGATATGCGCAAATCAAATGTTATGTCTTGATTGAAATTTGCATTATCTGATTCGTCACCAACACCGACTGCCTCGGTCTTTTCAGCTAAACGCACTGCGTTTAATACAGAATCACTGTCGCTAAGCAGTTCTTCTTTTTGTGTCGTTAATATTTTATAGAAGTATGCCAGTTGCATCGGGCACATATATGGTTCTGATTTTTTTGGCGTGTACTTTGCTGGTACTTCTAGTGTTTTGTAATTTTCCTTGGTCATAATTTAGCCCTTTAACTCATCAATCCACATTAATAAAGTATCTTCGTCCATGACACCGGTGCGTGCCTCAATCAATTCGCCGTTTTTAAATGCCAATATGCTTGGGATGCTGCGAATGCCGTATTTAGCAGGCGTGCGACGGTTGGATTCATCAATTTCAAACTTTACGAATTTTGCATCACTTGTCTTTTCAGATGTAGATTCAAATATTGGACCAAACATACGGCATGGACCACACCATGATGCCCAAAAGTCAACCAAGGTGATACCATCGCGGATTAAACTGTCGAATGTTGCGTCGTTTGCATGTTCCAAAGCCATCTTTTTTTCTCCTTTCTGTTATTGATATTCCGAATGAGTGTATTATAATCATCGTAAAAAGCAAGAGAAATCATAAATGAATAAAATCATATACTTAGATAGTGCCGCAAGTTATCTTAAAGATGAAACTGTTATTAAAGCACAGGTTGATTTCTTGTCGCGTCATTACGCAAATTCTGGACGTGGAATTTGTGCGCGCGCCGTGTATGTTGATGATATGATCATGCGCGCGCGACAACGTGTTGCGGAATTTATGAATGCAGATGAAAATCAGATCGTTTTTAATTCCGGTACCACAGATGGCATGAATACTATTGTCAGAATGTTAAATCTGGGTGCAGATAAGACTGTTTTGGTTTCTGATTTAGATCACCATAGTGCGCGCCTGCCTTTTGTGAAAAGTGGGGCGAATATCTGTGTGTGTCCGTTAGATGAAAAGTTTGATATTGATATAGATAATGTGCCCTGTGCAGATGTTTTTGTCATAACGGCAATGTCAAACGTATTGGGGCGCCCCCAAGATGTCGCAAGGTTAATTAAGTCTGCGCGTGAAAAAAATCCAGATGTTATTACTGTGGTTGATTGTGCGCAATATGTTGTTCATCATGGAATTGATGTGAAATCGTGGGATTGTGATTTTGCATGTTGGTCTGGGCATAAGATTGGGGCGGATACTGGTCTGGGGGTCATGTATATTAAAAATCCAGAAAAATTTGCGCCGGTTGATTTTGGTGGCGGGATGGTTCGTCGTGTCGTTAATAATGATTTTATTTTGATGGATGCACCAGATTGTTTTGAGGCCGGTACATTGCCGTTAACACAAATTTCTGGGTTAGTGTCCGCAATCGATTTGTTGGAAAAAAATAGACCTGATTTAACGTTAATAAAATATGCGCATGACCAGTTGTTGAATTGTTCAAAAATTAAATTAATATCGTCACGTGATGCGGCCCTGTTAACGTTTGTTGTTAATGATATGCATGTGTTGGATTTTGGGATGTTAATTGGTGCACGTGGTGTTTGTCTGCGTGTGGGAAATATGTGTGCAACATGGATTCATGAACGTTTGGGGTATGATGGTTCTGTTCGGATTTCTGTTGGGGCATATAATACAATGAATGAAATAAATACGACGATTGGTTATATAAAAGAAATTTTAAAATGATGGTTAATAAAGACGATATTATCGCAGGACTAAAAACAATATATGACCCAGAAATTCCGGTTAATATTTGGGATATGGGGTTGATATATGATATTGATATTGGTGAAAATCTGGTTGTCATAAAAATGACGTTTACCAGTCCTACATGCCCGATGATGGAAGAAATGTTAGAACAAGTGCGCAGTGTTGCGCAATCTGTATCGGGCGATACGCCGGTGCGTGTTGATTTGGTGTGGGACCCACCGTGGGATTTGTCACGTATGTCAGATGTGGCGCGTTTGGAACTGGATTTAACAAATGAAGGTTGGTGATTCATGACATATCAAGATATGAAATCTGCATTGATGTTGGTCGATGACCCGGTAATGCGATTAGAACTGGTGATGGAATTTGGAAAAACAATGTCTGTTGTGCCGGATGGGGCGGTGTGTACAGAAATTTTGGGTTGTTCTTCGTTTGTCGAGATATGCAGGTTGGGAAATAATTTTTATGGTCGTGCCGATTCGGCTTTGGTTCGTGGTGTTGTTGCAATTTTAGTCGCAATGGTGGATGGAAAAACGCCGGAACAGATAAAAAAAATGGACTTGGGGTCAGAGATTGCGTCGCTAAACCTGAATTTAGGTGCAGGGCGATTGAACGGTGTAAATTCTATGGTTAGTTTTTTGCAGAATTTATGATAAAATGCATACATAAAATTGGGAAGAGGGAATATGAACGACGATGAAAAGATGTTAAAAATAGGTATGTTTGCGTTTATGGCAACCTGGTTGTTGGTTGTTGTGTTGCAGGTTTCTTATAGAACGCAAAGCAGACAGATAAATCGGGTTCGTCGTGAAATCGTACAAACACAGCAGCAAATCGCAGTGGCACAGGCGAATTTTGCATCATATGTCAGACCAGAAATTTTACGTAATTTGGTGGTTAGTTTGGAACCAAAATCAGAAGTAGTTAGTTTTAATAAAGCAATCGCAATAGAAGAATTGCCAAACAGGGAAGTTTCGCAATAATGTTCGAAGTAGGTAAAGACGTTTTTAGATATGCAACATTTGGAGCGCGTGGTGATGGGGTTGCGCGTAAGCGTTTGTTTTGGGTGTATGTCGCGTTCTTTTGTGCTTTTTCATTGTTCGTTGGTCGTACATTGCAATTAGGAATTCAAGGGACAGATAGGTCAAGATTGGATGGCGCGGATTCTGAATGGACAGTAGAACGTGCAGACATCGTTGATAGAAATGGTGATATATTGGCCAAGAATGTTGAGTCTGGACATATTATTCTTAGGAATAGGGCTGTTAAAGATAAGGATAGGGATGCGGTTGCGCAAACGATTCATGAGGCCTTGCCGTATGAATATTCATTGGCTGATGCGATAGAACTGGTTAATTCGTCAAAGCGTTTTATTAGATTGAAGAAATATGCAAGCGATGCGCAACGTAAAATAATTCGTGATGCAAAATTAGAAGGTCTGGAAATCGAAAAAATTCAAACAAGAAAATATCCAAAGCGCAGACTGTTTTCACATGTTGTTGGTTTTGTTGGTGAAGATGGTCATGGATTAGAGGGGGCAGAACGCGTATATGATGATTATTTAATGGAAAATAAAGATCCATTACGTCTGTCTGTCGATTCGCGAATTCAGGCGGTATTCTATGAGCAGTTGTCGTATGCGATGCATAAATATAGTACCAAGGCAGCGATGGGGATGTTGATGAATTCGCGTACTGGTGAAATTATTGCAATGGTGTCTTTGCCCGATTTTGATCCTGAAAATTTGCGTGCAGATCCTGTGCAGAACAGGTTGTTTAAGCCAATGCGCAGTGTGTTTGAATTGGGGTCTATTTTTAAGATATTTAATACTGCGCTGGCATTGGAAAATGGTATAGAACCAACCAAAGAATATTATGTCGCAAAACCATTCCCAATATATGATAAGCATGGACGTGTTGCAAAGTACATCAAGGATATTCGCAGTTTTAAACCGCCACGCCCCAGTATTAATGTCGAAGAAATTATGATGCATTCATGTAATGTAGGTAGTGCGCAGATCGCACTGGAATTGCCAGATGGGGCGCAGAAAGAATTCTTTGAACGGTTGCATATGGACAAGGCATTAAGTTTGGAATTTGGACGTACAGAAAATAGTATCCCACAACGAAAATGGGGACCTGTTGAACGTGCAACGGTTGCGTTTGGTCAGGGGTATGCCGTGACGCCAATGCATCTGATGTTGGCAGTAAACGCCGTGACAAATGGCGGTATTTATATTTATCCAACATTGCAAAAAAGAAGTGTTGGTGTTGTGCGTGGGGAACGCGTCTTGGCAGACGAGATATCTGCAAAGTTGCGCCCGATTATGTTGCGTGTTGCCGAAGAAACCAGTGGTAAAAAGGCGCGTGTCGCAGGTATTGAAATTGGGGGAAAAACATCAACCGCGGAAAAATATACAAATGGAAAAATTGATAACAAACGTAATGTGACCGCGTTCGTTGGAGTGTTCCCAGCACGCGCACCACAGTATACAATTTTGGTCGTTTTAGATGAACCCCAGGGAACAAAAGAATCGTGGGGATGGCGTACGGCGGCATGGAATGCGGTACCGACAACGGGAAAAATTCTTGATAGTATACTGCCGTTGCTATTTGAATAATTTTCGATTATAATACTTTTGATAATAAAAAAAGAGTAGAAGTTGAGAAAGATAGTAGAGAAGTCCATGCTGGGAAAGGCATGGGTGGTGGCGCATGATAGTTTTGATAAATCGGATGACCTGCTAAAAAATATATTGGTGGGGCGTGGTGTTAAAACAGATGCGGATATAAAAAAATTTATAAACCCCAGTATCAAAGAATACATGCCTGATCCGTTTGTATTAACTGGTATGGACCGTGCATCAAAAATTATTGCAGATGCAATTGTGGCAAAGAAAAAAATTGCAATCTATGGTGATTATGATGTTGATGGAATTACATCAACCGCGGTATTTGTAAAATATCTGCGTGAATTGGGGGGTGATGTTGTGTGGCATTTGCCCACGCGCGAAGGTGAGGGGTATGGTTTAAATAATGATGCAATCGAAGAAATTGTTCAGCGTGGCGCAAATCTGTTAATTACAGTTGATTGTGGTATTAGTGGCGTGGAAGAGGTTGCGTATGCCCAAAGTCGTGGATTGCGGGTCGTTGTGACAGATCATCATTCGCCAGATGCCGTATTGCCAGATGCAGACGCAATTGTTAATCCAAAGCAACCGGGTGATACATCTGGATTGGCTTATTTGGCTGGGGTTGGTGTTGCATTTTTAACAGTCGTTGCGGTTAATCGTGAATTAAAATCGCGTGGATTGGGATTGAATAATTCTGTGCTGATGAATAATATGGATTTGGTCGCGTTGGGGACAATTTGCGATACGATGCCTTTGGTTGGGTTAAATCGTGCGTTTGTTTCAACAGGATTAAAAGTGTTGGGATTGCGTCAAAACCTGGGGTTGCGCGTGTTGATGGATTTGGCAGGAATAAAAAAGCCGTCTGTGTATGCCGCTGGGTTTGCGTTGGGGCCCAGGTTGAATGCCGCAGGGCGTTTGGATTCTGCGTTGCCTGCGCTGGATTTGTTGTTGACGGATAATCCGTTGATTGCCCATGATTTGGCAGAAAAATTGCACAAAATGAACCAGGACAGAATTGATATTCAAAATGCAATTATGTTGCGTGCAACACAAATGGCAGAAAAATGTTGTGCGTCTGGTCGGTGCAGTTTATTTATCTGTGGTGAAAATTGGCATGGCGGTGTTATGGGAATCATCGCGGGTCGTTTAAAGGATACATATAATCTGCCGTCGTGTGTCGCGACCAAGGCAGATGGTGTTATCAATGGTTCTGGACGTTCGATTGCCGGGGTCGATTTGGGAAAAATTGTGCATGATGCATTGGCTCAAGGAATCTTGTCAGAGGGGGGCGGACATGCCGCCGCTGCTGGGTTTTCGTTGCCGGCAGAAAATGAAGATGCGTTTTGTAAATTCTTGGAACAGGCCGTCGTGCAACAGTTGGATGGTTCTGTGCCTGCGCCAGAGGTGTTGGTTGATGCAGAAATGGATGCAGGTGGTGCAAATATGCGTCTTGTAAAACGTCTGTCAACACTGGAACCGTTTGGTCAGGGAAATCCAGAGCCTACATTGGTTTTACGTGGTGGTGTTTTGAAGTTTGCAACAACGATGGGTAATGGATCACATCTGCGTGGCGCAATTACAACTAGCAGTGGTACACAATTGGCGTTTGTTGGGTTTAACTTGGTGGGAACGCCGGTCGGTGATTTTTTACTAGACGATGCAAATACAAATACTAAAATAACAATGTTGGGCAGATTGAAAGAAAATGAATATAACGGTCGTGTCAGCGCGCAGTTCTTTTTAGAAGATATGGTTGTATAAAGTTATGGAACAAAATATAAATGAATTTTTTGAACGTGTAAAAAACGCAAAGTCAATTGTAATTATGGGGCATAAAAACCCAGATGGTGATTCGTTGTGTAGTGTGTTAGCACTGGCGCATTTAATAGAAGAAAATTTTGGTGTTCGTCCAGTTTGTGTGTACGATGGAAATATTCCTGATTGCTTGGATTTGGTGCCACTTAGAACACGTATTAAATATTTTGAGCGTATCGATATGTCGCAACAATTTGATGTGGCGATTGTTCTGGATTATGGTAGTCAAGTTAATATTGGTGGACCAAAATCAATATTGGATAAGGCAAAGTTTATTATAGAAATAGATCATCATATTAATGAAAATACAATTGGTGATTTGTGTTTGAACGATGACAAGACGCCTGCAACAGCTGTGCTTGTATACAAGATTATGCGTCAGGGAAAGTGGCATATGGATGCCGATACGGCGGATTTGTTGGCATTGGGTATTTTGACAGATACCGGTAATTTCAAATTTGTGCGTTCGGGCGATGCCTTGCGTATTATGGCAGATTTGGTTGATAGTGGTGTCAATATTCGTGGCTTGATTGAATTGATGAATAATAAACCACGCAAGGCAGTTCAGTTAGAGGCACGTACCGCTGGTAATGCAGAATTCTTTTATCATGGACGATTGGCATTGGCCACGATTGTAAAAAAGGATTATAAAAATCTGGATGGTCGCGGTGAAATGGTATTAAGTTTGTTGGGACAAATCCAAGGTGTCGATTATATTGTATTGTTAAAGGAACAAAAACCGGAACAGATTGGAATTTCAATTCGCAGTCGCAGAAAACCGATCGACCATGTTGCAACTGCGTTGGGTGGTGGCGGGCATGAACGTGCCGCTGGTGCAGTTGTGCGTGACAGTCTGGAAAATGTACGTGCGCGCGTTTTGGAATTGTTTAAGGAGGAGTTAAAATGATGAGAAGAATTTTTGTTGCATTGTTTGCAGTACTTTTTTGTGCGAATGTAAATGCAGATGTTGATACAGGGTTAGTTAGTAATGCAGAAAAATATTTGAATTCAATTACTGGATTGACGGGGACTTTCGTTCAGACTGTAAACGGAAATCAGCAGGCAGGCGATTTTTCAATGCTGCGTCCAGGGCGTGTGCGCTTGGATTATGATAATATGCCAATACAATTGATTTCTGATGGTCAGGATTTATATTTCTTTGATAAATCATTAGACCAAATTACAACAGTGCCTTTGACCAGTACGCCTGCGGGTATTTTGATTCGTAAAAATGTTGACCTGGTAAATGCGGATATTAATGTTGTAGAAACAATTGATTATAAAAATTCATTCGCATTAAAGTTGAACTTGCGTGGACAAGAGGGATTGGGCAGTATGACAGTTGTGTTCGATAAAAAACCAATGAAGTTGAATTCTTGGACGGTGGTTGATGCGACTGGTGCGACAACAGATGTTGTGTTCCGTGGTTTGAAAGAAAAAACAAAGTTTGGTAAAGATTTCTTTCAAATTCAAAGACACAAAACGGTTAGTACCAGTGGTGGGGATGATTATTACGATTAAAAATGTTTGGGATAAGTTGGGCAGAATTTTTCGTCATATTATTGGTTGCAGTGTTGGTTATCCCGGCGCGTATGTGGCCAGATGTTGCGCGTTTCTTGGCGCGTGCTGTAAATTATGTCCGTCGTATTATGTGGAAAATCACAGATGTGACGGAAAATGTAAAGCAGAAAATTGATTTGGAAAAGCCAATTGATGATATTATTAAAACAACAACCGACGATGTGTTAGATGGTTTTTCAACTGTATTGCCAAAGAAAAAAGCGATAAGAAAGCCGTCAAAGAAAAAGGTGTCAAAATGAAAAAAATGACACTGATGCAACATTTTTCGGAATTGCGTCGTCGTGTGTTATGGGTGGCGTTGATTTTTGCAGTTGCGTTTGTTGGTGGTTGGTATATTGCGCCATATTTACAAGAATTTTTTACCGCGCCATTGCTGGATGTCTGGTCAGATGGAACATTGTTGTATACCGGTTTGGCAGATGGATTGATGATTCATTTTTCATTGGCGACATTGTTTGCGTTGGTTGTGACGTTGCCGGCGGTGTTATGGCATGTTTGGGCATTTGTTGCGCCAGGGTTAAAGAAAAATGAACGGGGGTTTATTTTTCCTGTTTTAATTTTGTCGCCGATGTTATTTTTTATTGGGGCAGGGTTTGCGTTTTATGTTTTATTCCCAATTGCGTTTAAATTTTTTGTTGAATTAAATCAGACGTCGCCTGTGCCGGCTGTTTTGTTGCCGGCTGTGCGTGATTATTTAACATTTGCAATCGGATTGTTAAAGGTGTTTGGTATTGCGTTTCAATTGCCATTGGTGCTGGTTCTATTAAATCGTATTGGGGTGTTGCCGCGTAGTGCAGTTGTGCGTATGCGTCGGTATGCAATCATTGGTATTGTTATTGTGGCGGCGATATTAACGCCACCAGATGTTGTGTCGCAAATCTTATTAGCGTTGCCAATGTGGGCTTTGTTTGAATTAAGTATATTGTTTATGCGACGTGATGATGTGTAAAAGTATTTGGTTTCAGTATGCATTTTGTGGTATAATTGATGTGTGAAAAAAATCGTTCTGATTTTTATGGGTGTTTTGTTTACGCAAACTGCGTGTGATTTGCAACCTAAAATTTCGTCATTACCAGATTCTGTGGGTGATTTTATTAGTGATAGGTATCCTGCATTGTTGGCTGATCCATATGCCCAGCCGGAAATTTATAATTCAGCGGTGACGGATTATGGTGTATATGCGTCGCCTGAACTGTATGGCACAGATACAAATGATGAATATGTAATGTATGCGTCAATTGATGATTATGTCGTGCCACCCCAAGATGAATTGGTTGATTCTGGTACAGAAATTGTTGTTGCAGAAATGCCAGAAAATACGTCCCCAGAAGATGATTATTTGATTGTGCCGATGTATGGAAGTGCAAATGTTCAATCAACAGAAAATGTTCTGGTTGTTAAGGCGGGTGATACGTTGTATAAACTGGCAAAACAAAATAATACGACGGTTGATGATTTGGCGCGTTTGAATAATTTATCTGCGCCGTATGTGTTATCTGTGGGACAGCGGTTGCGGACCGCCGGTGAAATCCCAGCGGTTAAACCAGATGTCTTGACAGTTAAAAAGCCAGCGGCAGGCGTTCAAACTGTCACACGTGTGCCGGTGCAGGAAATAACCGTTGTGTCAGGCGATACGCTGTATTCACTATCGCGTAAATATTCTGTGCCTGTGAATGATTTGGCGCTGATGAATGATTTGCGTGCGCCATTTACTTTGTCTGTTGGGCAAAAGGTTCGCGTGCCAAATTTGGCAAATGTTGATTCAAAAAATAGTGAGATAAAGCCTGTGTCTGTTCCTGTGAAAACAACAGTGGCAGTAAAAAAAGATGCGCAAAAGGCTGTTGTGGCATCTGGTACGAAAAATACGGTGACAAAAACAACAGAAAAAAAGCCTGTTGATAAGAAAAGTGTAAAAGTTGTAGAAAATAAAAAGATAGAAAGACAGGAACCCAAAAAGATTTCGTCTGATCCAACCAAGAAATTGCCGAAAATTACAAAGCGGTCATCTGCAAAATTCACGTGGCCGGTTCGTGGTAAAATTTTATCTAACTATGGTGCAAAATCGAATGGCTTGTTTAACGATGGTATAAATATTTCGGCAACGCGCGGTACGGCGGTCAAGGCGGCAGAAAACGGTGTCGTTGCGTATGCTGGGAATGAGGTAAAGGGTATGGGAAACCTGATTATTATTCAGCATTCGGATGGTTTTATGACGGTTTATGCACATATGGATTCGATGACCGTGCGTCGTGGTACGCGTGTGACTGTCGGACAAAAGATTGGTACGGTTGGAAAAACAGGCAAGGTGGATACGCCACAATTGCACTTTGAAATTCGTAAGGGGACACGTGCGTATAATCCAACCGCGTACCTAAAGAAATAAAAAAAGGAGAAAAAATGAGATATCTGTCAGTAGATAAAATGAAGAAATTGATGCGGCAGTGGTCAAAGATTGTTGCACAGGTTGGTGCGGAATCGGAAAAGGCAAAAAATTGGTATAACGACCAAGTGAAATGGATTGAATTATATGCCAAGGGTGAAGCGGAAATAGAGAAATCAAAAGAATCAATAAGTACATTTATTGATTTTGTTACGATGTTCGGTCGTGATGGTGATAAATTGATACCAGCAGCATCAGAAGCCTTGGCAAGATTAGAGGCAAGTTTGAACGAATTTGCTAAAGAAGACGAAGATAAAGACATTGATGATGAAAAACGGGATTTTATCGAAGAAATTAAAAAGTTGAGAGAACGTAGCCCGAATTCTGATATGAATCAGTATATGATGGATCGTATCGCGGCAGATGTGTATCTGGATATGGGGTTGATTACCCAAGATGAACATAATAAATCATCTGTTCAAGAAACGATAGATGTTTTGGATTCGATTCCAGAATTAACAGAATCACAACAGATTGAGTTTTCAGAAAGATTTGTTGATAAGATTATTAACAATGAAAGATTGTTTGAATATGTGCCACCAAAAACATTGGCAAATGCGTATTTGGGAACCAAGAAAAGAATCGAAGATAAGTCTGGTGATGAAAATGTCTTGAAAGCGCGTTTAGAAAAATTGGCACAACGTATGGATTTGTTGTCGTCGCAATTAAAAGACCAGGTTGGCTATTACTATGTTGATACAACCAATATTGCAGATGCGTATGATGGTTATAATTTTATGATGGATACGCGTCGCGCGGATCTAGATGAAACAAAAGACGCTGCAAAGCTTCAGTTGATTGATGAAAACAAGGCAGCCCTGGAAACTTTGATAACGGAATATGATAATCAATGGCGTTTGGGTAATTTAAAGCCAGAAGATGCGTCAAAATTGTCAAAACGTTGGGACGAATTGTATGCCTTGGTTGGCAAGGCGAATGTGTCAGAAGATGTCTTGAAGTTGGCGCAAAAGTATAAATTCTTGGACAAAGATGGTAATCCTATTCCTCAGTTCTTGGACGGCAAAGGGAAAGAATCAATCGATTATGTAGAGGGCGGAAAGTTAAATCCAGATGGTCGTCTGGCGCGTGTTATTGATTTGGCACGCCATGATGTTGTGATGCAAAATGTTGGTAATGTTGATGCCAAGGTTGATGATGCAACGCTGGAAAGTGAATTGAATGAACGCATTCCATATAAATTGTTTGAAATTGATACTGCTGATAAGGTTGTACAGGGTGCTTTGGAAGACCCACAGCAATTTACAGACTCAAAATATTTGAATGATTTTGTTGCGAAACTGGGTAAAGAAGGTGGCGAGATTTCTAATAATGGTTATGAAGCCGCGATGGATCAACAGGTTAACAAGACTGCAGGTTTCTTGGGACGTGTTAAGAGTAAATTGGGCAAGGGTGTAAAGAAAATTGGAAACTTTTTCAGCAAGGCGTTTAAGCCAATCTCTGATATCGATAAGCGTGCAAAAGACCGTGTCGAAAAGGGGACAGAAGTTGATAAGCGTAAAAAGAGAATAGAATTCTTTACGCGTATGTTAAAAGGTTTTGGTAGTGCATTCTTGTACAGTGCAGCCTTGACTGTTGTGGCGACTGCTGCGGCTGCGATGGCTGGTGTTAGTTTGGCTGTTAGTATCGCAACAGTTGGTGTTATTGCGGCGATTGGTATATCTGCGTATCAGATTTATAAGTGGAAAAAAGCGCAAGAGGCCGCAGGTAAGCCATCTGATTTTAAGACCATGTTGAAAGATAAACGTATGCTGACAACACTGGGGACATCGGGGCTGGCGGCTGTTGGTCTGGTCTTTGGTGCGGCGGCAATGCCGGCTGCAGCAATGGCGTGTGGATATGGTGCGCTGGCGTTGGGATCGGGCAGTAATGCTGTTCAAATGTATAAAGATGGTGTCGCGTCTGGTATGAAAAAGAAAGAAGCAATTGCGTGGTCTTTGGGTAATATTATTGCGACGATTGGTGGTGGTTTTGCGGGACGTATGGCTGCAAATGCAGGAATACAGGCGTTTAATGAAGCGAATCCTAAAAATGAAATATTCCAAAACAAGGAAGTTAAGGAAGGCGTTCATCATGTAGAACATACCGAAGAACGTATAGTGTATTCCCAAGATGCTTTGGATAATGCAGAACGTATTTGCAAGTACTGGTATTCTGATAATCCACAGTTGTTGCAAGAACGTGTTGATATGATTAATGCGTATAATGCAGAACATGGAACAAATATTGATCCGTATCGTGCGATTATGATTAATGCAGATGCTGGTAATATTGTGCCAAGTAATCATGCCGTTCATATCGATGGTGGTGGTTATCGTTATGCCCATGGAAACTATAATGTAATTAATACCGATGTTTGGTTGGCAGAACATGGATTTTCACCATCTGACGGTAATATTGTTAAAAATATGTTTGTAGGTGGACAAGTGAATCCAGATGCGATTGATTTGGCAATGCGTATGGACGGTATGATTTCTGCAAATAATGAAGTAGGGGTTGTTAGTCATGGCGATGCGCCACACTATGATGGTGTGTTGCATCAAAATACGGTTGATAGATATGGTAATCCTGTATATAACACATATGCAGATGGAAATGATGCTTTTGTGACAGAAACAGTGACTATTGTGAATGATATTCCATGGTCAACAGAAAATTTTGTGCCTGTTGATGTGCCATGGACAATGGGTATGTATGGCGTGCATTATCCACGTACTGTTGCAGATGCAGAAAAATTAAAAGAAAGAATTGGTGCCAAGGTTGATAGAATTGTTGAAAAACGTAAGAGGAAATATATTGACCCAATAGATCCAATTATTCCACCAAAGCCAGAGCCAGAAGATGAAATTTTGCCTTTGCCACCACATGAAGAGGAAAAGCCAAAAGATGAGATCCTGCCTTTGCCACCGCATGAAGAGCAAAAATTATTGCCAGAACATATTGACGATGACAAAGAAATTAATGACTTGTTGGTTGATGAATATAAAATCATTCATGGACGTGGCGCAACCCCAAGCGAGGCAACAATGCGTGCATATGCCGATATGGTGCGTGCAGACTTTGCCGATGAAAAACCAGAGGTTCAAGCGCGTGGCTTTAAGCAATATCTGTGGGATAGAATAAGTGATTTCTATGAGGGCGTAGATAGTCGCATAAATGCCGCTGGAATAAAGAAAGGAAAGGTACTGACAAATGCCGAAAATGATGTGATAAATCAAACACGTCAAGATGTATATCACTCAAATGCTGATATCCATGGTATGACGTTGCAGGATTTTCAACAGGCAATGAATGTGACAACATCGAATGACCATTCAGGCCGTATCTTGCGTGTGACACAAGACCCGCGCAAGGGACCAGTTGTGCATAAGCGCAAAGACAAACTGTTTGGTCAGGCGGCAGAAATCTTGAAGAAAAAGGGGGCAGAGGCGCGTGACCGTTGGTTGGACAAGGAACAGCCAAAGTATGACGAGTATGTGCGTTTGAAAAAAATTGCTGAAAAGCGTCCGTTGACAGCGGAAGAGATGCAACGTCTGAAATTTATTACGGGTTTTGGACAGGGGCATAATTAATTTGATAATATAAAAAAGTATAAGAAACGTCGTGTATACGGCGTTTCTTTTTGTGAATAGAGTCAAATCATATTTTTGTTTTTCATGTGTTAGACTGATATGTAAAAGGTGTATGAAATGAAAAACTTTATAATCGTTTTATGTTCTGTTTTGGCAGTGTTATTAATTGTTTGGTTGGTTGTATATTTTAATAATCCGATAATTCCCGGGGCGGAATATCAGGCGTCTGTACGTTACGAAAAAATTAAAATTTATGATGTTGATGATTTAGAAGAACAGGCTGCTGTGATTATCCCGGTTGGTGGTTTTGGTTATATTCGTGGTGGCGCGGAAACAGAAAAAACAATGAACAGAAATGAATCTGCATTTGATATGGTGGATATTTATCCACGGGTTTTAATGGGGGTTGCAGAACCTGATTTGCGAACATCGATATTGGGTGTTGATATTTCTTTGCCGGTTATTGTTGCACCGGCGGCGGCACATGGTTTGGCGCATATATCCGCCGAGGCCGGTACCGCACGTGGCGCGGCAGAAAGTGGTACGATTATGAGTGTTAGTAATTATGCCAGTTCAACATTGGCAGAAATTGCCCAGGCAGGTCAGGGCGCACCACAGTGGTTTCAATTATACCTTAGCAAAGATGATGAATTTAATAAAAAGATTATAAAACAGGCAGAAAAACTGGGGTATCGTGCAATTATATTAACTGTTGATGCGCCTGTGGGGGGAAATCGTACATCTGATGCACGAAATAATTTTAAGTTTCCATTGGAATTGCCAAATGTCGCAAAAAAAAGTATTAAGACCAAGGGACAGGGGATAAATACTATATTTTCTGCTGCACAAAATGAATTGACCCCGTACGATGTTATGCGTGTCAAGGCAATGACAAAATTGCCTGTTATTGTAAAAGGAATTCAACATCCTGATGATGCAGATGTTGCAATTTTTGCAGGTGCAGATGCAATATGGGTGTCTAATCATGGTGGACGTCAATTGGATGGCGCGCCATCATCTTTTGAAATGTTGCCAGAAATTGCAAAACGTGTAAATAAACGCGTGCCAATCATTTTTGACAGTGGTATTCGCCGTGGTCAGCATATATTCAAAGCAATTGCCAGTGGTGCGGATGTTGTTGCAATTGGTCGCCCTGTGATATATGCGTTGGCATTGGGTGGCAGTCAGGGTGTTGTATCGCTGTTTGATTATTTAAAGGCTGATTTGGCACGTGTCATGATACTGGCAGGTGCGTACAATATTGATGATATAAAACAAACAAAATTGCGTCCACGATCTGAATTTTGTGATAAAAACTTGCATTTGTCAGAAAATAGTCTATAATTAGCCCCGTCTGTGAATAAAAGCAGTTCTGGATGCGTAGCTCAGTTGGTAGAGCAACTGACTCTTAATCAGTGGGTCCAGGGTTCGAGTCCCTGCGCGTCCACCAAAATAAAAAGGTCACGAATGTGACCTTTTTTATTTTGTGTTGTTTTTTTATATTCTTTTGTATAAGACGCTATTCCTGCTGTATACACAGGGATTCATACCTATGTTAATCTTATAAAAGCCCTGATAGAATTACAGTGTTGACATGAAACTTTGAAACAAAACAAAAACACAAAAAGGAGAAAAAATGAAAAAGTTAGCGATATCAACACTGGCAGTGCTGATTGCATGTCCTGCATTCGCAGGTATGGGTAATCCAAACCAGGGCAGCAGCTGGCAGATGTGGGGAATGGACCCATATGTTGGATTGAGAGGTGGTATGAGTTATTCAAATTTGAATTACAAATACGAAGGTAATAAAGAATCTATGACAGATTATATCTTCCAGGGTCGTGCGGCGTTAGGTTTGGAAGTTTGTGATACTGTTCGTTCTGAAATCGAATGGACATATTTTGGCAAATTGTCTGATTCTGAAAACTTTGGTGCAGGTATAGGTGGTATTGACGTAGAAGCTAAAATGCAGACTTTGTTGTGGAATTCTTATTGGGAATTCGGCGGTTATAAAATCGTACGTCCATTCGTAGGTATCGGTGCCGGTGTTGCGTTTGCAGATGTTAAACGTCATGGCGAATTGGTCCCACATCACAGCGAAAACAAAACACGTTTTTCTGGTATGGGAACGTTGGGTGTGACATTTGATATGGAACGTTTTGCAGTTGATTTGGCTGCGCGTTATACCTATGTCGATATTCAATCAGGGTTGCATAACTTTGGTGGTGATATCGGTATCAGATTTATGTTCTAAAAAAATATACGCCCCGTATGGGGCGTTTTTTTTTTATATAAACGGCCCCAAAATGGGGCTGTTTGTTTATGTTAATTTAGCAAGTGCAAGTTTGTTTAAAAAGCCTTCTTCGATTGCGCTAAGCAGTGAATTTAGACCTTCGTTCGTTTCGTCGTCATTTTGTAATTCTTCCAGGTGGCTAATTATTGTTTCGCATGATTTGACCAGATTTGTGTCGACAAATTTTGGGTTCAAAATATTTGGCTTAAATACTTTTTTATTATCGTTTGCCATGAAATATGTTTCTGCAATCGAATCGACCCAGTTGTCAATTTCTTCGGACAATCTGTCGAATAGCAGATGCTTTGAATAATTATCTGTTGACCAATGGTTTATTTTGCATGCATATTTAAATGCGATTAGGTGTTGTATTAATTCGTACATGTTTTCCTCCTTTGATATGAATTTAGCATGATGTTTTAGTGTTTGGTATAGGTGTGTATTCAAAGTGCGCTATACGCTGGATTTGTGCGTATTCCTAGGGATTCAAACCTGGGGCAAAATGTAAAAAAATATAGTAAAGTGTTTATCGTAACCACAAAAACAAAAGGAGACCTTAATATGAAAAACTTAACTAAAAAAATGTTCATGTTTGCATCTGTGTTGGGTGCGGCAGTATTGTTGTCGGGGTGTATGTTGGAATGTCCAAATAAAAAAGCAGCCAGACATCATAGCAAGACACATACACAACGTGTACAACCGGTTGAAGTTGTTGAATCGGATACAATTGTTGTTTACCAAACTTATGAAGATGCAGATGTTAATCATGTTTATGCAAAAATGTACACCCACAGCAGTCATGGCGGTGAATCAAAAATGGGGCATATTAAATTTAAAGATACAGACAACGGTTTGAAAATGACAGTTGATTTGAAGGATATGCGTCCAGGTGTGCAATATAATGTGAAATTGTATCAGTGCGGTTCTTGTTATAACGATGCAAAATGTTGCACAAATGAACACAAAATGAATGTTCAATTACCAATGTTGCAAACAGGTATGAGTGGTCGTTTGAACCAGACTTATATGATTCAGGGATTGAGTGCCGCACAGTTAGAAGGTGCAAATATCTATCTGGAACGTGATGGTGGATACAAGGCAGGCTGGGGTAAATTAGAAAAATAATGCAATCTTGTTTATAAATGTGTCGCCCCCGATAATTCGGGGGTGATTTTTTTGTTTTTTACTTTAAGAAAGAAATCCTATGTGTTATGGTTTTTGGTGAAATAAAATGAAACGTTCGTGCCTTATCTTGTTATGTCATTTGTTTTTGCCTTCCTTTGTGTTCGCAGGCGATTATCGTTTTGATGTCTCAGGTGGCGATGTTATTTTGTCAGATGATAGTTTGATATATACAGGTGTTGCTTTTGAGCCATTGTCAGTTAGAACAACTGAAACACTTCAAATTGATAATTATGGTACGATTAACTCAGAGTTCTTTGTTTGTGATGGATGTGACTTGTATATCAAGAATGTAGGTGAATTTAAGGCAGATATTAATTTGGGAACAAATTCAAGTTTGATACAGGTTGTAAATAATTCAAATGATATGAATGCGCTTTCTTTTAGTGGTGATTTTGATGTGTTGGTGGAAAATGATAGTATGATAACACTGGGTGAAGTTGTTAATTTTGCAAATCGTGCGGATAAAATAATACTAAAAGATTCTGTGTTAAAAATAGATGGTGTTATTGGATTGTATAAAACGATTGAATTGCGCGGTAAAGTAGATTTGGTCGCAGATGATTTAACACAATTTTATGGGACACCTGTTTTAACAAATATTACAGGTGATGGTTCTGTGCGAATTATAAATAATAATCCAGATGTTTTATATGCTGATGTTGGTTTTATTAACGATGGTACATTGTATGTGAAACGTGTTCGTGAAACAGACTATGTAAAGATTTTCAAAGACGATACAGGAAAATTTTTGAATGAACTGCGTGTTGTTAATCCAAACGATTCGTTGTTTGATGTCCTGGATTGTGCGTCAGATATGGTGTCTTTGCGTTATGCGATGGAAAAATCTGTTCGTTTTAATCCAGAAATTTTAGTTCGGTCATTAAATGTTTTGCATATGTTTGATAGATTAGAAACAAATACATCAGAAAACGCATTAAGTTTTAGTCCTTTTGTTATCTGGTCAAATGATTTTAATTTGTATGGCTTGAATGTTGGGTTGTCTGGTCGTGTTATGACAGGGCTGGATGTTTGGGGTGGTTTGCGTGTAGGCGTCTTGGAATATGATAGTGATTTAGATGCGTTTTCTGGTCAGGTTTGGGGTGCGAATTTTGGCGCAAAATACACAATGAAAAATAATTTGTTTGTGCGTGCCAACCTGGGGGCAGATGTTATGAATGTTGATGTTGGTAATGTCTTGTATGACGATGTTATTTATATGAATCCGCATAGTATGTCCGGCGCACTGTCGATTGATTTTGGTTATGGTTATAGTTTGCAACACAATTTTTATTTTGAACCGTTTGTTGGGATTAAATCTGATTGGTGGTATGTGGAAAACGTATCTGAATTTAACACGGATGTAATTGTGGGACTTGGGGCAGGGTATTCATATTCTATGTTAGGGTTGCATTATGATTATTTTATTCGTGGTATCGCAATGGCAAACGGTGATGTCGGTGTGTCTGGGCGTGTTGGTGTTTGGTCTGAATTTGATGCGTTTGGTGGCGATGTGGAAATATCTGCTGTTCAAATGTATGGTGCTATGAATTATAAAATCGCATTTAATGCACGTGTCTGGTTTTAAGCAAGTTTTCCGCGCAGACACGCCTTGTTTGCAGCTGTGATAATAATGTTTGCCATTTTGGGTGCGTTATCGCGGTGTGCGACGATACACGGCTGCATATATTGTGTGCGATATATCAGGTGCTTTCCGGTTTTGTCTGGTCCTTCTAGCAGGCAAGATAACGTTTTATCAATACAAGAAAGATTAAAATCGCGTTGGACTTCATTTAAATATGTGTCCAGTTTTGCCAGGCGTTCTGATTTTATATTTTCTGGGATTTGATTTGGCATTATTGCAGCAGCCGTGTGTGGGCGTGGTGAATATTTGAACGAGTATGAATTAATGTATTTTATTTGTTCTGCAATTTTCATTGTTTGTTCAAAATCATCGTCTGTTTCGCCTGGAAAACCAACAATGAAATCAGATGAAATTTGAATGTCTGGGCGTGCAATTTTTAGTTTGCGAATTATGTCGGTATATAATTCCAAACTGTATGGACGGTTCATACGTGTCAGTATGTTCTGAGAGCCACTTTGAATTGGCATGTTTAAAAATGGTAATAATTTTGGTTCGGTTGCAAACATGGAAATTAAGTCGTCTGTCATTTCGGTCGGATAGCTGGATGTAAAGCGTATACGCATGATTTCTGGGATTTTTGCAGTCTCGCGTATCAGGTCGGACAAACGATATGTTTTGCCGTTTTCGTCCGTGTATTTATAACCGTTTACGTTTTGTCCCAAAAAACAAATTTCAATTGCGCCAGTTTTGGCGGCGTGAATTGTGTCGCGCATAACCGAATCAAATGCGCGTGATAATTCGCGACCACGGGTATAAGGTACAATGCAATATGTGCAACAGTGGTTGCAGCCTTCTTGGATTGGAATGTATGCAACGCGTGGTGACGTTTCCTTCTGGGGCAGGGAATCAAATTTTTCCAGCCCCCCCAGGTCAATGTTAAATAACCGTGTGTCGGGATTATTTAATATTTCAGGCAGTTTATGATAACTTTGTGGCCCCAGAACAAAATTTAATTCAGGTATTCTGCGGAATGCATCAGTACCCGATTCGCGCGCAACACAACCAACAATGCCAAACAGGGCAGATGGCTTTTTTGCGCGTCGTATGCGACCCAGGGCAGAAAAAACTTTATCTGTTGCCTTGGCGCGGACGGCACAGGTGTTTAGTATGATGATGTCGGCGTCTGAAACAGCGTCTGTACGCACGAATCCGTGGTGTTCCAGCATTGCGGCAATTCGCCAACCATCGTAAACGTTCATCTGACAACCAAAGGTTTGGATAAAGAATTTTTTCATTTTTTATTTGTTTTTTGTTCGTATGCTTCGAATGTTTTGTTTTATATGTTGCTGTGTGGTGTGGAATGCATGGCGTGCATGATACGCACGGTATTTTTGTTCGCGCATGTTTATCCTTGCCATGGATTCAAAATGTGCCATTTCACGTAATGTTCGTATAAGGTCTTTTTCTGTCATTGCTTTATTTATTTTTTGTGCGGTTGCACAGTTTGCTTTTGCGTACGTGTTGTGCCTTTGTAAAAGCGTGATTTGCCTGGGCGATTTTTTTGATATCTGTGACATTTTCTGGTATTTCAACAGTGCCGTATTCAACGCCTGTGATTGCGTCATTTTTGATTATTTGTACAACACGTAATTTTTTTTGTTCTTGTGCCATAATTGTATCCTTTCGTTTATTAAGCTAATTTTTTGCGTAAAATTTCATTCACAACGGCTGGGTTTGCCTGACCCTTGGATGCCTTCATGACATTGCCGACAAAGAATCCAAGCAGACCAACCTTGCCAGATTTATATTGTTCAACCTGGGATGGGTTGGCGGCGATAACTTCGTCAACAATCGCTTCAATTGCGCCGGTGTCAGTCATTTGTTTCATGCCGAATTTATCTGCGATTTCACGTGGTGTGCCAGATTCGCCATCTAACATTTTTATAAAGATTTCTTTGGCCTGTTTCCCGTTTACAGTGTTGTCAGAAATCATATCAACCAATTCATAAATATCGCCCGGTGTAATTATGCGCATTTCGTCAATAATGCCGCTTTTTTCATTTTTTATATCCCAATTTTCTGGGTGTGCAAACAGTTCGCTGATTAACCAGTTCGCAATTGATTTCGCATGTTTTGCATTTCCGTTTACAGCAGTATCGAACCAACGTGATATTTCTGTTGTTTCGGTAAGACGTGCCGCGTCATAGTCAGACAGCCCGAATTCGTGCGTATAGCGCATGCGTGTTGCAGATGGTAATTCTGGCATTGTGCGACGGATGCGTTCGATTGTTTCGTCAGAAATTTCCAGTGGTAACAAATCTGGGTCTGGGAAATAACGATAGTCTAATGCGTCTTCTTTGCTGCGCATAACGGTTGTCGTGCCTTCGCCTTGGTTAAAGTGCATTGTGTCTTGTGAAATGGTTCCGCCGTTTTCATAGATTTCGATTTGGCGTCGTGCCTCGTACTCAATGGCGGTTTTAATGAATTTAAATGATACCATGTTTTTTGTTTCGGTACGTGTGCGGAAATTTTTGTCGCCAACAGGACGCACGGAAACGTTTACGTCGGCACGCATGGATCCTTCTTCCATGTTCGCCTTTGATACGCCCAGGGCGCGTGCAATTTCACGAATTTCGCGCAGATAGCGTTCGGCCTCGTCTGGGGATGAGATGTAGGAACGGTTTTCTGGATCCTTGGTGTCCAGGTATGTGACAATTTCCAACAGACCAACACTGGTACGGTTATAATCTGCGAATGATTTTGTTGGGTGTACGTCGTGTTTTAATTTTCCAGCGTCTTGTTCCAAATGGGCGCGTTCAATTAAAATCTTTTTGGGTGCGCCGTCATCGCCCATAATTTCAACCCAGCCACGTCCAACAATTGGCGGTTCGTCTGCTGGCTGTGAAATCTGATAGCCCTGGGGCAGATCGGGATAAAAATACTGTTTACGTGCAAAACGACTGATGTGGGAAATTTCGGCGTTCAGTCCCAAGCCCATTTTGATAACCTGTTCAACGCAGTGTTCGTTTAATACAGGCAACATACCCGGCATTGCAACATCGACCATCGAAACCTGGGTGTTTGGTGAAACAGACGGATTATAATCCGCAGATGCGCCACTAAAAACTTTGGACTTTGATAATACCTGAATGTGTGTCTCAAGTCCGATTACCAATTCCCAATCACATGTTTTGCCTTTTATTGTAAACATTTTGTCTTTTTCCCTTGCTTTTTTATTTTTTGTATCTTATTATTGTCCACGCGTTGGCTAGGTAGCTCAGTTGGTAGAGCAAGGGACTGAAAATCCCTGTGTCGGCGGTTCGATTCCGTCCCTAGCCACCATCTCCTTTCTTTCGACCGCTGCGGTCGATTTTTTATTTGCAAAGGAGATGGTGTGATTTGTCATTCTTTTATTTCCCCATAATTACTGTTGGGCGGTTGTCAATGTTGGCAGCGGTTTCAATATGCTTTGCCAATTGTAAAACACGCATATCGTCAAAGCGTGCGCCCACAACCTGCATGCCTAATGGCAGACCGTTTGTGGCAAGACCGCATGGTACACTGCACGCAGGTATGCCTGCCAGATTCATTGCAACGGTAAATAAATCCAATGCATAGTATTCCAATGGTTTTAAGTCTGATGACAATGGCATTGCAGTACCAGCAGATGATGGACATACGATTAAATCACATTGTTCAAATGCGGCGTTAAAACTGTCTGCAATCATGCGACGAACACGGGCGGCCTGCATGAAATATACGTCATACGATTCGCTGCTTAACACTGCAGTGCCAATAATCATACGGCGTTGTACTTCGTCACCAAAACCGGCGGCGCGTGTCTTTTTAAAGGTATCATAAATATCTTTGCCTTCGACGCGCAGACCATAACGCATACCGTCGTATCGGGCCAGGTTTGATGATGCCTCGGCTGGGGCAATGATGTAATATGCCGCCAATGCATCCAATATGTTTGGAATTGATACTTCGACAATTTCTGCGCCCATTGATTTTAAGTCAGCGATTCGTTTTTCAAACAGGTTTTTCATATCGTCTGAAATTTCAACGTTTGCAAATTCTTTGATTATGCCAACGCGTAATTTTTTACCGTCGCCCAAGATTGGTTTAATTGTGCCAGTGCATGAAAAATTGTTTTCACAACTGGTGGATTCGCGTTCGTCATGACCAGCCATAATGTTTAATAATAAACCGGCATCGTCAACTGTACGTGTGATTGGACCGGGGGTGTCCAGACTGGACGCAAATGCAACACAGCCCCATCGTGAACACAGACCGTATGTTGGTTTCATTCCAACCAGACCTGTGATTGCCGCCGGAAAACGAATTGACCCACCGGTATCAGTTCCAGTTGCAGCGATTGCCAAACCGCCAGCCACGGCAGATGTTGATCCGCCAGACGAACCACCCGCGGTTAATTTGCGTTCCATTTGCCATGGATTAATTGGCGCGCCAAAGAAACTTGTCTTGCTGAATGTGCCCATTGCAAATTCGTCTAAGTTTGCCTTGCCCAATAATACTGTGCCGGCATCAATGAATTTTTGTGAAATGGTCGATTCGTATTCTGGAACGAAATTTTCCAACATGCGTGATGCAGCCGTCGTGCGAATGCCGCGCGTTGCAAATAAATCTTTCATTGCGATTGGCGCGCCGTCCAAGATTTTTGCATCACCTGCGGCGCGACGCGCATCAGATGCCGCGGCGTCAGCAAGCGCGCGTTCGGGTGTTGTGGTGATATAGCAATTTAAATCTGTGCCATATTTTTCAATGCGGTCCAGATACGCACGTGTTAATTCCACCGCAGAAATTTCACGGTTGTTTAGTTTATGTAATGCTTCGGTTAATGTTAAGTTTATCATGGCTTATTTTTTATATTGGTTTTGTCTGATTGCTTTGATTTGTTTTTGTTTTTGAATGATTTCAATTTCTTTTAATGCAATTTTCGTTTGAATATCTTTGATTTGTTGCTTTAAATCAGATATTTCTTTTTGGCAATTTTTAATATTTTTGTTTGCTGATGCAATTAGGTATGATTTTTTGCCAAGTGTTAATTTACGCTTTGCCAAAACCTGTTTAATTTTTTCAACGGCAAAAAGATTTAAGCCTAATGTGATTAAATCTTGTTCTGTAAAGTCCAAGAAAACAGCATGATTTTTATCAATAAAGTTGTTTAATGTTTCTTGTATGTGGGCAATTGTAATTTTTCCGACATTGTGAACCTTTGGATATACATTGTCTGGAATATTTATAATGTGTATGAATAAATCGCCACGTTTTCCAATCGTGTCGGCTGTTTCTAAGACAGAACAAATGCCACGGTTGTTAAAACCAATGTTTCTGATTGGTGTAAATAATACGTCTTGTATCGTCATGTTTATAACCTATTTTTATTTGCCATAATGTTTTTGGTATAAAATTTTACCCAAAAACTCACGTATGTTTTTATCAATGCATTTACCGTTGCGAAAGTTTCTGTGACATGTTTTATATTTTTCTTTTTCGGTCATTGCTTTGTTGTTGCATGCAGTGCATTTTGGCATGTTGTCAAAGTAGAATAAGTTTTCTATATCAATTGAACCGTACATGTGGTTTTGAAAAGGGGGACGGCCAAATTGAACGGCTGTCTTGTATTCCAATGACATTGTTTGAATGCATGACTTTTCATCAATACTTGCCTTGGAAAATGCGTCGATGATTTGTTGTGCCTGGGCAGGTGTGACATTCCCAAGTTCACCAATGTATTGTGCAAAGTCGTCACAATAATCGCGTAAAATAATACGTACAGGTATGTTCTTTTTTTGTTTTTTTGTCATTTTAATCACCATCCATTACTTTTGGTACTGCGAAATAACCACGTGATGTGCCGGCGTTGTCGGGTGCGTTTGCCAAGACCAAATCACGAATGTTGCCATCTGTGACGACATCTGTGCGACGTGGCAATTTGTGTTCCGCAGGATTTAACATTGGTTTAACCCCAGTTGTATCGATTTTTTGCAGTTTGTCCAACCATTCAATAACAGAATCGATATTCATCTGGGCTAATTTTTCATCGGGGACATCGATTTTAATCAAGTCTGCGAATTTTTGTAATTGTTGCTTGCTAAATGCCATTTTCAATCCTATATTTAAAGAGTAAAAGGAATTATACAATGATTTTGCCAGATTTCAAGGCTTTTCCGCGTTATGGGCGTATTGTTGGTATTGATTGGGGGGCGCGTCGTGTTGGGGTGGCGGTATCTGACCCAGAACGAAATTTTGTTTTTGTGCGTGATGCGTTAAAATTTGTGCGTGGGGATGCGTCACAGGCAGTGCGTGTCGCGCGTCTTGTTGCAGAAGAGGGGGGCGTCGCCATTGTTGTTGGATTGCCAATTCGAAATGATGGTACAGAATCAGAAACAACAAAAATGGTGCGTGATTTTGTGGCAGATTTAGAACGTGAAACAGATTTGCCAATTTGCATGATAGAAGAAAATCTGACATCAATGGTTGCCCAGGAATCAATGGGGCGTGTTCGCGTGCGTGATATAAAGGAAAGACTGGATTCTGAATCTGCACGTGTAATATTGGAAAATGCAATCGCATTAATAAACCGGGCAAGTTAAAAAGCCCGGTTTTTATGTGTATAGCGTGTTTTTTAGTCTTCGCGTTTGTCTGGAATGTTGCCGTCCGCAGATAGTAATACTGCAATCCAGCGTGTGGAATCAAATTGTGCGCATATGATATATGTTGCCACCAGTAATGGTACGCTGAAAAACATTCCAGCAATGCCCCAAATCATTCCCCACACAACCAAGTTTATTAATATTGCCAATGTGGATAGATTTAAAGTCTTGCCGGTCAATTTTGGTTCGATTATGTTCCCGAATAATATTTGCAAGCCAATTAAGCCGACAGCAGTTAGAATTGGTTGTTGTAATGAGGGTGCGGTCACCAATGTATATAAAATGGGCAGACCGCATGCAACAATCGCACCAATTGTTGGGATATAACTGGTGACAAATACAATAAATGCCCATACGCCTGCAAATTGTACGTCCAGTGCATATAACCACAAGAATGATGCAATGCCGGTAATGGCAGAAATAGCGGTTTTTACAAATAAATATTTCTTCATATTTGTGTCAATGCTGTCCAAGATATAGCGGAATTTTTTTGATTGGCGTTTGTTTGGGAACATTGCAGAAAACTTTTTATTAAATGTACTTTGTTCAACAAACATGAATACCATATAAATTAATACCATGCCCATTGATGTGACCAGCCCTGCAACAGATGCGCCAATGTTGGTCGCAATCTTTGTTATGTTTGGTAACATCGTTGCGTCAAACTTTATCCCCAAAGATTCAGAAGCATAATGCCCCAATGAAGTTAATTTTTCTTGGATTGCAGGCAGGGCTGCAATTAATTCAGAAAACATTGGTTGGATTTGTGTTATAAATAAAACAATTGCAAAAACAACCGTTGCCAAAGATGATATGTCGGCAATGGCATTGAATATAAAAGAACAAATTTTTTGTCGTTTTGTTGTTGGTGTTTTGCACGGGAAAACACGGCGATAGTAATCAGATATCGCGTTCATCAAATACCATAAAAACGCAGCGATTAATAAAGGTATTAATATAGAGCGTGCAATCCATAAAAAGAATACAAGTCCTGCGAAAAGTATTGCACCATTCATTATGTCTTCCTTTGGTTGTATGTCAATAAAACGTGCGTATAGCACGTTTTATTTAGATTTCGATTTGTGTTGTTTCGATGTCTGATATGTTTATTTGTACGTTTTGTTCCTTTGGCGTTGCGCCTATGTGAAAAACAATCAATGTGACCAGTACAATAATGTTTATCAGTACAGCGACCGTTGAATATGTTTTTCTGATGTTTTTTAAGAATTTTGATTCGCCAACTTGTAATAGCCATATGCCAAAAATCAGCGATAATGTAAATGTCAACAATGCTGAATTTAGACCTAAAAAGAATATCGTTGATAATGTTATAAATATGAATGTTGCGATTGTATTGGTTTTTGATGATAAAATCCAATCTTGTATGCGATTATACCATTTACTGTTTGTTTGCAATGTTGGTTTTCTTGTGGTGTCTTCTTTTAGAATATAACCAGGAATCCATAATGCAGATAAACCAAATGGCATACTGCATATGATTTTCCAAGCAGGAATTCCCAGTTCGCGTGCGCGCAGATACTTTGCATATATACCACAAAGTAATAGACCGATAAGATATAAGCAAAGGATGCTGGACGACATACCAATAAGAATCGGGGTGATGGATTTTTGTGTATCCATTATAATCAGGTAAAGCAAGATTTGTTGTGCGTATTTAAATATAAAGTATGTAGATATAGAAAATGCAAATGCTGCAATAATTGTTTGTGGGTTTATTATGCTAATAAATGACCGTTGGTCCATTTTGAATTTTGGAATTCTTTTTATCATAAAATAGATGCATGCAGATAAAACAAGCGTTAATAATATCGCCAATAATCCTTGTGACGGCGCGTGCTGTTTTAAAACATTGTTGGTAAACCATATGTATAAAAAGGTTGTGATAAGCAGCCCTAAAAAAGATATGCATGCAAATTTAAGTGGCGACCACAGCAACCATGTTGATAATTTTGGTGTTTTGTTTGTACTCATGCTTTGTCCTTTGTTCATACTGATTATGATTATATCATGTTTTTGCCGTTTGATAAAGATGTTGTGTTTGTTATATGCAACATTTTTGTAAAGTTTGGTTGGTGACTTATTATCAAAAATGTTGTGTCTGGCATATTTTGTATGGTGTCTGCAATCTGTTGTTGTGTTTGTGTGTCTGCGCCAGAGTCGGGTTCGTCTAAAATTGCAAACTTTGGTTTTGTTAAGATTAAATGCAATAGCATAAGGCGTTTGCGTTCGCCGCCGGAAAAGCCGACGTTAATGCTGCGATTTAGCCATTCTTTTGGAATGTTTAATTGTTCGCGGGCTGATTCTAGTTTTTGCAGGAAGTCGCCCATAGGTAAATCTTGACCTGATTGAAAATGTGTGTGCGCAATACAAGAGTGTTTTAGAAAACTGAGGACGCTAAGACCGGGGATTTCTGGGACATGTTGCGCCCCAAGAAATATGCCCAATAATGCGCGTGTGGTGGCATTTTCATTTGTTATGTCGGTGTCGTTAAAGATTATTTGCCCGTGTGTGATTGTGTATTCTGGATCGCCAGCGATTGTTTTTACCAGTGTGGATTTGCCACTGCCGTTGTGACCGGTTAACAGATGGCGCGTACCAGATTTTATATTCAGGTTAATGTCTTTTAATAATTCCTTGTCCCCAAAATTTACGGATAGATTTTTTAATCTTAGCATTGATTAATCCTTTGATAATGCCATTTGTATTAACTGTTTTGATTCAACCAAAAATTCCATTGGCAGGCGCGATAACACCGGCGTCGCAGCCGCGCCGATAATTAGTGCGATTGCGGTGTCGGTTTCGATGCCGGCTTGGTTTAAATATTGTAATGTTGCCGTGTCAATGGTGCCTGTTGTTGCCTCGTGCGATTGGGTGTTGTTGTTGCCGGCGTGAATAATACGTGGCAGAGTGTTCGCAATTGCGGTGTTGTCAATTAAGCGACTGTCACATTTTGATGCGTTTGTGCAATTGTTTCCGCTGAATGATACCAGACTGCGGAATGTTTGGGTTGAATGGTCGGTTGCCACCCCATATGAAACGATGTTTGATGTTGTGTTGTCGCCCGTGTGTATCATTTTTGTGCCGGTGTCTGCCATCTGGGCGCCACGTGTAATTGATAATGAATAAAAGTCGCTATACGCATTGTTTCCGCGTAAAATTGTTGATGGGTATTTCCATGTTAGGGCAGATCCAACCTCTATCTGGGTCCATAATAATTTTGCATTTTCGTCACAACGACCGCGCTTTGTCACAAAGTTTAGGATGCCGCCTTTGTTTTCTTTTCCGTCAAAGTCGCCTGCAAACCAGTTTTGTACAGTTGCATATTTTACGGTTGCGTTGTCGTGTACGATAATTTCGACAACACCGCTGTGTAATTGATGGTTGGGGCGACGTGGGGCGCTGCAACCTTCCATATATGATAGTTCGGCACCGGTATCTGCGATGATAAGTGTGCGTTCGAATTGTCCGATTTTTGCAGTTTCGATTCTAAAATAACTGGCCAAATCAATCGGACATTTTGTGTTTTTTGGAATGTATACAAATGTCCCGTCTGAAAATACGCATGCATTTAGTGCTGCGAAAAAATTGTCCGTTGATGGGACGACAGTCCCTAAGTATTTCTTTACTAAATCAGGGTGTTGTTTTACTGCATCCGAAAAGGGCAGGAATATTATTCCATGGCGTTCTAATTCGGCTGTATATGATGTGTGTACAGAACGGCTGTCGATGACAGTGTCTGTTGCCATGCCTAATAGAGCTTTTTTTTCACTCTCGGGCAGTCCCATTTTGTCGTATACAGATTCCAAGTCAGAATTGTCGATTGGTTTTGGTTCGTTATAATAATTCAGGTTGTCATAGTCGATTGGTGCGTATTTTAGTTCGCCCCAATGTGGTTCTGACATTTTTTCCCATGCCTTGTATGCAGCCAGTCGCCATTGTAATAGCCAATCTGGCTCGTCACGCAGGGCGGATATTTCACGAATAAGATTTTCAGATAATTTGGGCATTTATTTTTGTGATTGTTGTGCGGCCAATTGTTTTGCCTGGGCGAAAAATGTTAATGATTGTCCCAGCAGACCGTCTGTGAATGTTGATGACAGTAATCCATCTGGTTCAGTTGTCGTTAAGTGGTGCAGGAAATTGTCGGCACGGCGCATATAATTATCCACATTTCGTGCAACTTCTGTGTCTAATTTTATGCAGCGACGTAATTTTTCCAGGGCAAATGGGTTTTTTGCGTATTCGTCCATGATGCCACCAAGTGCGCGCCATAATGGATGTTCTGGGGTGTTGCGTGGCATAATATCAATTGCAGCCATTATTGGAATGAGACTTTGCAATAAATCTTGGTAAATCATTTCTGCGTTTTCAGCGATTGCGTTTGTTGCATATTTGTTTTTCAGTACGGATTGTAATTTGACGATTAAGTTGTATTGGTGATCCAGGGTTTTGTTCATGTTGGAAATGCGCGTGTTTGTTTTTTGCATGAAGTACAAGCATGTGCCAGATATTGCGATAATGACCCCAAAAAGTACAAAAATAATAATGTTTTCCATGTGTTTCCCCTGAGATTTTGTGTGTTTTCGTGAACAGTATAACATACTTTTTGCGATTCGTGCGATTTTATGTCAGGTAAATAAAAAATAGGTTGTTTAATGTGTGTTTTAAGTCTTGCACAGATTCGGTCAAATTGTTATAATACTTATTAAGTAAGGAATTAATATAGGGAAAGGAAGACGTCAATGTTCCGCAAAATTCTAATTGTTGCGATGTTTGCAACCGCTGCTGGCTACTGTTGCTTTGCTGCTGAAAATCTGCCCCAGGTTGTGACATCAGAGGTGTTTTATGAACAAGAAAAAATTACCGATGGTGGTGAATATGAACAGGTTGAAATGACCCAGTTTGATATGCAGGATACGTTTGCAGATTATCAAGAAGTGCCGGCGTGGCCACTGGTGGGGTCAGATGCAGATGTAGAAGTCGCAGCAACTGGAAATTTGGTGTCAAATAAGAAATCAACAGATAATATTCGTATCGTTTCGAAGATTGGTGCGGATTTAGTTGTTGAAAACAATTTTAATCTGGGGGCGCGTGGTGAATTTACGGGTTGGTCTGGTGGCGCGAACTTGTTGCATGGGACGCAAATCCCGGTTGGGTTTGATGACGAGTGTAATGCTCGTTCCGAAATGCCTTTGTTGCATCGCGAGGTCTTAGAAGACGATGGTGGTAATGTGTTGACTGTATCGCGCAGTGGTCGTAAAAATTGCGGTAAATTTGCAGATGGTTATGAAGCCTTTGCTGCACGTAATGATATGAAAGTTGAAACAGAGCAGGGGGGGGTAGAAGATGTGTCAAATGGTGGTGTGACAATTACAGAGACAGAAGAAATGGAAATTATGGTTGCGACATCCGCAGACGCAGAAGCACCAAAGGTTATGACGGATCAGGTTCGTTCGTGGGTCGTGGCAAATGGTCAAACCCTGCGCGAAGTCTTGCAGTCTTGGTGTGATAAAGAGGGGTGGGATTTGGTTTGGACAACGCCACGTGAATATCCGATAGAGGCAAGTGCTGTATTTAAAGGGCGTTTTGTTGATGTTGCGTCTGCGTTGGTGCGCAATTTCGGACGTGCGACACCAATCCCATATGCAAAATTCTATAAGGGTAATAGAGTGTTGGTAATATCAACGACAGAAGAATAATAAGTTTTGTAAAAAAATAGATGCCGTAGGAGAATATATTATGACAAATCCATTAAAGCTTTTGATTATGTGCAGTTTGGTCTGTGCCACTGTTGCAGGGTGCGCCAGAAAGGAATCTGCAAAGGTTGCGGCATCAGTTGATCAAGATTTTATTAATGCGTACGATGCGTTTGAAATGGCAAAAAATCCACGTGCCAAGGTGGCCAGTGGTGATACGGTATCTATGTCTGAGGGGGTTTGGTTGGGTAATAAGTCGATGGTGCTGGAACATCGTAATAATTTGCCGTCAAAATTTGAAAGTGATACGGGTGTGACAATTTTGTTGAACGAACCGGTGTCTTTACAGGTTTTGGCAAATGATATTTATGCAATTACAGGTATTCCTGTGAAAATTGACGGTCAGGTATCGGCGGATAAACTGAAAAAGCAGGTTAATGTCGCCTATACCGGGAAATTGTCTGGTTTGTTAAGTCAGGTTGCGACAGATTTGGATTTGCTGTGGTATTATGATAAAAATTCAATTGTTTTTTATGAGACGGAAACCAAGACATTTACGTTATATGCCCTGGGGACAGAGGTGGCATATCAAACGTCTGTATCAACGGATGATGCAAATGAAGTATCGCTGGAATCTACGTTAAAAGAATGGGATGAGGTTGAAAGTGCGATATCGTCTATAATTGGTAAAAGTGATAATGCGGACTTTACTGTATCGCGCAGTTTGGGAACAATCACTGTGACGGCGTCGCCGTCTGTGTTGGCGCGTGTTGGTGAATATATAGAGCGTCAGAACAAGAGATTAAGTCAGTTGGTGACGATTGATGTAAAGGTTTTGCAGGTTTCTATTTCTAATGATTCGGCGTTTGGCTTGAATCTGGCGGCGGCGATTAATTCAACGTCTGGGTTGAATATTGTTGCAAACCCAAAGAATAACCTGGCAACGACAGAGGCAAGTTCGATGAATATTGCGGTTCTGTCAAATACGGTGTCGGCATTAACAGGGGCAACGCATTTAGAAAATGGTAGTGTTGTTGAAGGTGCGTATACAAATGATCAGATTATGAATGGTTCATTGGCTGGTGCCGCCGGCAGTAATGCATTGATTGAAGCCTTGGCCAAACAAGGCAAGGTGTCTTTGGTGACAAATGTTGGGGTGACAACGCGGTCAAATCGTGTCGCGCCGGTCAGTAATACGCGTACAACGGGGTATATCAAACGATTCGAATCGCGCAACTTTACGACTGTTGAATCAAGTACTGTTGACCAGGACGATTTGGAAACAGGCTTTACTATGCAGTTGCTGCCAAATGTCTTAGAAAATGGGCGTATATTGTTGTTGTTCCGTATGTCTGTTCGTGAATTGTTGCGTATGTCAACGCAGACGATTGGAGAGGTGACCTTGCAGTTACCAGAGGTTGAAGAGCGTAGCTTCATGCAAGAGGTTATTATGGAATCTGGTCAGATGTTGGTTGTATCAGGATTTGAAAAGCAGAAAGGTGCAGATACACGTTATGGTTTAGGTGATCCTGACTTTATGGCATTGTCGGGTTCGCGCGAAACATCCGCCAGTCGCGAGGTTTTGGTCGTTATCTTGACACCACAGGTTTTGGTTAGCCCGATGGATGTTGAACGTGGTATTCAACAGCGCTGGGGGGCGCCATTAAATTAAGGATAGCGTTTGTGATTTTTGTATCACGAATGTTTTAGTGCTTGCATATATGAATGTATATTTTGTATAATATATGCAAGATGTAGGACAAAGGATAAGGTGACAAGGCGCAATGTAGTGTTTTTACTTTGTTTTTTGTAAGGGGGAATTTTGAAAAGAATTGTTGCATTTTTCTGTTTTTTGATTTGCATGACTTGTGCGACTGTTGTACATGCGAATGTTGCATCGCGTGGTTATGTTGACCAGATTGTAAATGCGTTGGCGGAAAAGCAGTCAGATTGGAATCAGACGGATAGTACGCAACCTGATTATATTAAAAATAAACCTGATATTTATACCAAGGCAGAGGTGGATGCATTGGTTGCAAATCAAGTTGATGCCTATACCAAGACCGAGGTGGACAACCTGTTGAACAACAAGGCGGATACGACGGATGTTCGTTTTACAACAATCCCGACAACCGCCCCAAGTGGTACGCCCCCATCGGGTCAGGTATTTATATGGTTTAATTAAAAAAAACGCCGAGTGGCGTTTTTTTTATTATCTGATTATTTTTATAAAATCGCGGGCGACTTTTTTTATCCCTTTGTTTTTAAAGGCAATTGTTAAAATTGTACCGTTGTCTTCGATAACAACGCCGCTGCCCAGTTCGTTATGTGATACCAGTTTACCAACAGTTGTTCCTGATTTTTTTGTTGGCTTTTGCGTGTAATGCGGTTGTGGGGATGGTGTTTGGTATGTTGGGCGTGGTGTTGCGCCACCCTGAAAATCTAAGAATCGATTGTCCATTTCCGTGATAAAGCGACTGGGTGGATTATATTGACGCGTTCCAAATATAACGCGTGATATTGTGTTTGATATTATGCAACGTTTACGTGCGCGTGTGATTGCAACGTATGCCAGACGACGTTCTTCTTCGATTGCGCCTTCGTTGATGGCTTTGTCGTTTGGAAAAATACCTTCTTCCCAGGCTGGTAAAAATACAGTATCAAATTCCAGACCTTTGGCGGCATGGATTGTCATAATGCTGACCGTATTATTATTTTGTATGTTTTCGTCGTCGTTGTCGTCGGTCATCATCAAAGATGCCTGTTCCAAAAATTCGGAAAGTGTTTCGTATTTTGAAATAACAGATGTTATTAATTCGCGAATGTTGGTCAGGCGTTCGTTGGCATCGGCATCCTTGGAATCTTGCCACATTTTTAGATAGCCGGTGCGTTCTAATAATTTTTGTGCCGCGTCACGTGGTGACATTGACGACCAATCAAAATCAAAGGCGGATAAAAATTCATCGGCGGCGGCACGCAGCTTTGGTGATAATTTTGCGTCGCGTAATCCAGACATCAGGGTTGTGCCGGATGTGCGAAGTGTTTCAATTGCCTTGGGTCCAAAACCACGACGCGGTTTTGCAATTACGCGCAGGAATGATATGTCGTCAAATGGGTGTACCAACAGGCGCAGATATGCAATTGCATCGCGGATTTCCATTCGGTCATAGAACTTGGTCGCGCCAATTAATTTGTATGGTATGCCGCGTGATGTAAATTCTTCTTCGAATATTCGTGATAGGCTGCCTGCGCGAATTAATAGGGCGAATTTAGAAAAATCATTTGCATCGTTGCGTAAAATTGCGTTCGCGATAATGGTTGCTTCGTCCCGGTCGGTTGGCAGGGTCAGGGCGTATATTGGTTCGCCATTTGTGTCGGTGTCACAGGCGCGCAAATCCTTGCCCAGACGATTGCGGTTGTGGCGTATTAATGAATTTGCGCCGCCAAGTATGTTTGGTGTGCTGCGATAATTTGTTTCCAGGCGAATTATTTGTGCGTCTTTAAATGTTTTGTCGAAATTTAAAATGTGTTTTATTTCGGCGCCACGCCATGAATAAATTGATTGGTCGTCGTCGCCAACGCAACAAATGTTTGGGCAATCTATATCGCGTGTTAACAGTCCCAGAAATTCCATCTGTGCGTTGTTGGTGTCCTGAAATTCATCAACCAAGATATATTTGAATTGTTTTTGATAACGTGACAAAATGTCTGGGTTTTTATCAAATAATTCCAGAACTTTTAATATAATATCGCCAAAATCAACCGCGTTTAGACGGGCAAGTTCTGCATTATATGCGGTGTATAGTTTGTCTGTGTTTTTTAATGCAATCAGCCCCTTGTCCTTTATTGCAGAAAATTCATTGACATATTCGCCAGGGGTTTTGGTAGATGTGGTTAATAACGATTTAATTACAGATTTTTGGTCGTCTTCGCCAAATATAATGAAATCACGTCGCAGACCGGCGCGTTCAGCATTACTGCGCAAAATTCGCAGACATATCGAATGAAATGTTCCGCACCATACGTCGCCAGGATACCATGCGCCATCAGAAAACGTGGCCAGGCGATTTTTCATCTCGTTCGCGGCCTTGTTTGTAAAGGTTAGGGCCAATACCTGCCATGGCAGCGCCAATTGATTGTTTAAAATATATGCGATTCGTGTGGTTAGCACACGGGTCTTGCCAGTGCCAGCCCCAGATAGAACAAGTAATGGACCGTCCGTTGTTTTGACCGCCAGGCGTTGTTCGTTGTTAAGATTTTCTAGCATTAAATTCACCATTCCATTATAATACTACAAGTGATTTTTATCAAGGGTATAGGAAACGGAAATGAAACGTGTTATTTGCTTTGACATTGAAACAACGGGGTTTGAATATTTACGTGGTGACCGCTGTATCGAAATTGGTGCGGTTGAAATATTGGATGGAAAAATAACAGATAATTCGTTTCATGAATATGTAAATCCAGATGGAAAAATAATTCCGCCCGATTCGTATATGGTTCATAAAATCTCAAATGCTTTTTTGGAAGATAAGCCAAAAATGGCGGTTGTTGCACCAAAATTTTTAGAGTTTGTTGGTGATAGTCCGATTGTTGCGCATAATGGAATTGACTTTGACTTTCCGTTTATAAATCATGAATTGTCGATGTTGAATTTGCACCAGATTCCACGCGAACAGCAACTGGATTCAATTGTTATTGCGCGCAATCGTGTTTTTGGACCAAAAAGTTATTCGTTAGATGCGCTGGCAAAGTGGTATGGTATTTCGCTGACCGCGCGTGCAGATGCGCATGGGGCGTTGATTGACGCGGAAATTTTGGCCAAGGTTTATTTGGAACTGGAAAACACTGCACCGGCACCAGATGTGTCTGAAATTATTGAAAAACAACATGCCGCAATGTTGGCGCACCCCAAGGTGGGCGCGGATTTTCCGTACAGAAAGTTTGATGTAAAGCCAGAAGAATTGGCGCATCATGATGAATTTATGAAGCGTATAAAGGAATAAAAAGAAAATATAAAAACACCCCCGTTTGGGGGTGTGTATTTTTTCTGAAATGACACAATTATGCCATTTTTGAGAATTTTTTAGCCAAGCGTGAAATCTTGCGCGCGGCGCGTTTTTTTGGCATGATTTTGCCAGCAGATTTCATGATTTTGCTTTCTGCATTGCGCATAGCGGTTGTTGCAACAGTCTTGTCCCCAGATTCGATGGCGACCAATGCTTTCTTAGTAGCAGTTTTAACCGCGCTGCGACGTGCAGTGTTGATTGCGTTTTTCTTGGCTGTGACCAAAATTCTTTTTTCAGATGACTTATGATTTGCCACGTTATTTTCCTTTTATTTTCTTAAAGTTTTTGCTATTTTATAAAAAACAAACATAAAATCAAGGAAAAATAACATGGTGTACGTAATTGGTTTAATTATTTCTTATTTGTTGGGGTCTGTTCCTATGGGAATTTTGTTGACCAGAATGATGGGCAAGGGCGATTTGCGCAAGGTTGGCAGTGGTAATATCGGTGCAACAAATGTTATGCGTGTCGGTGGATTGCGCATGGCAGGATTGGTTTGGCTGTTGGATATGACCAAGGCAATTGTGGCCGTATTTTTGGGAAAATGGATTGGCGGTGATACGTTTGGGGCATGGTGTGGACTTGTTGCAATTATTGGGCATTGTTATCCAATTTGGTTAAAATTTAAGGGGGGTAAGGGGATTTCGTCCTTGTTTGGTGTGGTTTTGGCGATGAGTCCGATGACCTTTGTCGTATGTGCTGTTGAATGGTTGTTGGTTGCGTTGACCAGTGGCATTTCGTCGCTGGGGGCGGTTGTTGTATTCTGTTTGTTGCCGATTTTAGGATTTGCAATTGGTGGTGGTGTCGGTTGGGCGTTCTTGGCAATTGGGCTGTTGTGTATGTGGCGTCACCGTGAAAATATCAAAAGATTGATTTCTGGGATAGAGTCTAAGATTGAGTGGAAATGGAAAAAGTGAGTTCGGGGACAGCTGTCCCTGTTTTTATTCTTGGATTTTGGTTGATTTTGTGATATAATAGCCCCAAAGACAAGTTAAAGGATGGGAGTATGAAAAAAATCGTATCTATTGTTGTTTTGTGTATGATAGCGCAAAATGCGGTTGCAGCGACTGCGCGTAATGGTTCGCAAGGTCGTGCAGGTATGACGGGGCAACAAATAATGGCTGCGCCGCGTGCTGGTTCGATGGTTGCAAGTGGCGGTGATATGGCGGCGGCAGGTACAGAACGTGCCGCAGGTGTTGTGTCAGCACAGCAGATTGCAACAGGTACGGTTTTGTCACCCAGTGTATCTGTGGTTAGTAAATCTAGTACAAAATTAGATAATGATGTGACGGATTCTGTGACTGCTGATTTGGCAATTGTGCCAGAAGAAATGATTTCAGCGGAAAAGAAAAAAGATATGCGCGAAAAGGAACGTGCCGCATGTATTAATAATAACATTGGCGTTGGGAATACTTTTGTTTGGGCATCACGTTTCAGCAATGTTAATAACTATTCTTCGATGATAGAAGACGTAGAAAATCCAGAAAATAACGTTTGTTTTGTAAAGGTTGAAATAAAATCAACTGATTCAAAGATTGAAGTTGATGACATTCCTGTAAAATATTTCGAAATGGGTCGCGCAATTACATGTGGCAGTTGGGCAGATGAGGAAACGTTGCGTAAGCGTATCTTGGATGCCAAGAAGTCTGCACGCACATGGGGAACGGTTGCTGGTGTCGTTGGTGGTGCAGCGCTTGGTGTCGGTGCCATGGAATTGTTTGGTAATAAGTTGATTGGTGGTTCTGTTGAAGGACAAAAGGCACTAAAAGGTGATGAATTAATCCGTTCTCAGTTGGCGGTGCTGGAGAAAGATAATCCGTCAGAGTATCAAAGATTTATGGTTAACCTGCGTACATTGCGTGATGAATGTGGTAAAGATATTTGGGTTAACGATACATCTGATACAGAAGTTAAGACAATATGTGATACGTATCGTGGTTTGTTTAGTATGGCAGGCTAAAAATTCTTTGGTTATGAAAAAATCCGCAATTGCGGATTTTTTTATTGTGAAATAGGGCTTTATTTATAATGTATATTTTCTTATTATATATGCATGTTAGATTTACTTAATAAATTATTAATTATTCGTACGCCTGGGGTTGGACCGGTGCGTTATGCAAATTTAATTCATAACTGTGGTTCTGTTGCAGGGGCGGTTGATTTTTTGCGACCTGGGACAGAATTGCGTGATGCGGTTATGCGTGAAATGGATTTGGCTGCGTCTTTGGGCATACATTATATATGTGATGATGATATGCGGTATCCGGCAAATTTGAAATGTTTGAAAAATCACCCACCAATTTTGACTGTGCGTGGGAATTTGGATGTTTTGCAACGGTCGATGGTCGCAATCGTTGGAACGCGGCATGCAACAGCCACAGGTATGGGGTTCGTGGCAGATCTGGCATCGGCGTTTGCAAGAAATAATACATGTGTCGTATCTGGGATGGCGATCGGGACAGATACGGCGGCGCATCGCGGCGCGTTGCGTGTAAATAATGGGGCAACAATTGCGGTGCTGGCAGGTGGTGTGGATTATGTTTGGCCGTTGGAAAACGAATCGTTGTATTGGGATATTGTTGCGCGTGGTGCCGTGATTAGCGAGATGCCGGTTGGATTTGTCCCGGTTGCAACGAATTTTATTCAGCGTAATCGTTGGGTTGCAGGTTTGGCAGATAAGTTAATCTTGGGCGAAGCAGATTTAAAATCTGGTTCAATGGCAACTGCCCGATTCGCAATTGATTTTGGACGCGATGTTTGGGCAATTCCGTCGCATCCGGCAGATTCCAGGGGCGTGGGACCAAATACACTGATTCGTTCGGGGGATGCAAAGTTGTGTATGGGTGTTTCAGACTTTTTTATTTCAGATAAAAAAGAAGCGTCGCAGAAAAAAATCGTAGAAAAAAATGAATCGGAATTTAATCTGATTGACGCATTGGGAACTATTCCAGTCTCGGAATCTGTATTGACAGACGTTGTCAAAAAATCAGTTTCGGAAATCAGACGTGAGTTGGTCGTCCTGGAATTGCAGGGTTTGGTTCGAAAAGTTGATGGCGGTTATGTTCGTGCGTGATCATTTTGATGTATATACAGTGTATATACAAGGCGCAGAAAACAGGCAAAAAAACGAATCGTTGTCAAAAAATAAAAGTTATTTTTTTGATGAAGATTTACTTGTAAACAGAAATATATCTTATAAATTATCTTACGTATCCAAAACAGATTGAGAGAAGAAAAATCAATCAAAAATGTTCGGGGTTGGGGAATGAAAATCGAATGAACTTCTGGGAACCAAAAACGAATAAAAAGCGGTGAAACTTGACAAGGGAAGGGCAGGGGACACCAGAAAGAAACGAGTGGTAAGAGAGTAGAGAGCAAAAACAAAAAACATCAGTTTGCATTGCAGATTGGCGTTTTGTGTGGGTGGTTTTTACAACCTTGTTTTAGGCAGGAAACTCTTTTAAGGGAAGGAAAGGAGAAAACGTCATGCAGACAGCGGCAAAAACACAAATGACAAACTTGGAAACAATCAAGGGGGCCATTGCCGCAAAATTAGATTCTGCAACGTTTACATCTTGGATTGCGCCATTACAATTTGATGTTGTTGATTCTGTATTGGTATTGGCGGCGCAAAATCAGTTTTCAGCAGATTTTATTCGCAGTGTACATTCAAATGTTTTGGCATCTGTGGCTGCAGAATTTGGTTTGGGGTTGGATATAGTTGTTCGTAATAATGTTGCACGCAAGTCTGCACAAATTGCAAATGATAACAATACCCAGGTTTATGCACCTGTTGCAGCAAAAGAAACATCTGTGGTTGCGTTTGATTCTTTTATCACATGTGATGAAAATATGTTTGTTGTATCTGCGTGTAAAAAGTTGGCAGCAGGTACAGTTCCTTTTTCACCGCTGTTTATTTATGGTGCGTCTGGTTGTGGTAAATCTTTGTTGGCAGATTGTATCCACTCTGCTGCGGGTGCACGTTCTGTTAAGATGTCTGGCGCACAGTTTGTTTCTGAATTTACACGCAGCTTGAAAGAACATAATGTTTTCGCATTCAAAGATTTCTGTCGTAATTGTGATACTTTTATTTTGGATGATGTACAAAGCTTGTCCGGTAAAAAGGCATCAATGGATGAATTTATGCAATTGGTTGTTGATTTGCGTAATGCAGGCAAGAATGTTGTTTTAACATCAAATGTTGCGCCAAACAATTTGACGGGGTTTGATAGACGCGCACAATCTTTGTTGGCATCTGGTTTGGTTGCGGATGTTGTTGCGCCAAATGCACACGTAAAATCAGTTATGTTGAAGCGTGCAGGTGTCAAGGCAGATGTTGCAGATGCGTTGGCAGGTCGTATCGCAAATGATGGTCACTTGGTTGCAGGTGTTGCGACAAAGGTTAAGGCATATGCAGATTTGATGGGTACAGATGTTGATATGGAAATTGCACAACGTTTGTTGGCGGATACATTGCAGACAAAAAAGACACCTGTTGCAATGGTAAAAGATATGTGTGAAAAATTGGCGGTATCATATGATGCTGTATGCGGTAATGGTCGCAGTCGTAATTTGGTTTTGGCGCGTCAAATCATGATGGTTGTTTTAAAGAATGCAACAAGTTTGTCTTTATCAGAAATTGGAAATTTTGTTGGTGGTCGTGATCATGCAACAGTTTTGTATGCAATCAAACAGATTGAAAAAGTAAAACAAGCAGATTTGGTTTTGTCTGCGCAAATTCAACAGTTTATCGCAGAATGCAAATAAGATAAAAAGATAACCGCCAATTTGGCGGTTATTTTATTTCTGGTTGCCGTATACTTTGCGCAACAGTTGTTCGCGAATTTTTATTTGGTGTTGCAAATCGCGACGTGATGCGTGGTTTAAATGTTGCATATATGTTTTTTTATATCCGTCAAAGATGTGTAGCGTATGTGGATATAGTTGGCATACGGGCGCGCCTGTATCTTTGTCTAAATATTCAATAATGGTTGTTGCAATTTTTTCGCCGATGATATGTTTTGAACCGCGATATATGGTTCCCATTTCATTTGCGGTTGGGTTTGGAAACATTGTGCATGTCGGCCAATCTGTGATTTCTTGGGTTTGTTGACCGTTCTTTTTGATTACAGCCAGTGGGGTTTCGCGATATAATTGAAATGCGTGTAATGGTATAAGAGATGAAAAACATATTGTATAAGTATTTTTCTTTTTATGGCTGATGTGATTTTCAGGAATTGTTTTTGCGTGTATGTGTGTCTTGATTTTTTTCATTCCGTGTCCCCTGTATTTTTATATTATGATTTTCGTCACAATATAATGACATGGAATGTTTTTTTGTCAATGTGTTTGTAAAAAAAATCAGGTGATTAACACCTGATTTTGTCTTATACGAACAAGTCTTTTACAAACTGGGCGTGCTCTGTGATGAATTTAAATCTAAATTCCGGCTTTTTACCCATCAGTTCAGAAACAATTGTACGGGTTTTTTCAGTGTCTTCGGCACCTTCTTCGGTGCGTGGTGGCAGGTCAACGCGTATCAAGCGACGTGTCTTTGGTGACATGGTGGTTTCTTTTAGTTGGTTGGGCATCATTTCACCAAGTCCCTTGAAGCGTGATATTTCAACTTTTTTATTTTTGTATTTGCCGTTTTTCAGATTTTCTAGCTCTTCGTCCGTATCAACGTAAATTGATTCGGTGCCATGTGTTAATTTATATAGTGGTGGGCATGATAAGTATAGGTGTCCACCGTAAATTAATTGGGGCATATATTGATAAAAGAACGCCATTAATAATGATGCGATATGACTGCCGTCAACGTCGGCATCGGTCATGACGATAATTTTTTCATAGCGCAGTTTGTCTTCGTTCCAGTCTTTGGCAGTGCCGGCACCAATGATATCAATCAAGTCATTCAGTTCGCGGTTATTACCAAAACGTTCATCGGAATTAGAGAAAACATTTAAAACCTTTCCACGCAGGGGCATAATCGCCTGGGTCGCGCGGTCGCGCGCCTGTTTGGCGGTGCCACCCGCTGATTCGCCCTCTACAATAAACAATTCTGTGCCGGCAATTCCGTGTTTTGAACAATCTGCCAATTTTGCGGGCATACGAATTCTTTTTGTCGGTGTTTTACGTGCAACGTCTTTGACCTGTTTTGTTTTTATGCGTGCATTCGCCAAATTGATTACGAATTCCAACAATGCGTTTGCAGTCTTTGGATCAGATGCCAAGAACATTTCCCATGGGTCGCGCAGGGCGTTTTCTGTATATCTGGCAATTTCTGGGTTTGATAATTTTTCCTTGGTCTGCCCCAAGAATTGGGGTGTTTTATAGAATACGGATACAATTGCCGCAACGGAATCGAATACGTCTTCGCCAATGATGGTCGATGCGGATTTATTGTTTACCTTTTCGCCGTATGCCTTAATACCCTTGGTGATTGCGGATTTAAAGCCGGTTTCGTGTGTGCCACCATCGATTGTGGCGATTGTATTACAATATGATGAAAAGAATCCATCATCAGATGCCGCACCATTTTCGTCAGTTAGAAAAGTTAATGCCCATTCAACGCGTCCACAGTCGTCAGGGAAATCAACACTGCCACTGAATATACGGGGTAAAATGCGTGGTTTTGAATCTGTTTTTTCTGCCAAGAAGTCAGCAACGCCATTTGGATAATAGAATGTGGTTGTGGCAGGGATGTTCATATCTTCGGTTAATAATTCCGGATTACAACGCCAATCTATTTTTACACCACGTGACAAAAATGCCTTGGCACGGGCCATACGATATATCTTTATTGGTTTGAATACCGCGTTTGCGCCGAATATTTCATCGTCAATTGTGAACCTGATTTTTGTTCCATGTGACTTTGTTGCGTCGCCGCGTTGCATTGTGCTGGTTGGTTTGCCACGTGAAAATGTCTGGTGCCAGTTGTAGCCATCGCGTGCAATATCAACAACCATTTCTGATGACAGGGCGTTTACGACAGCAGAACCCACGCCGTGCAGACCACCGCTGGTTTTATATACATTATTATTAAACTTTCCCCCAGAATGCAGGGTGGTTAATATAACCTCTAGTGCTGATTTGCCGGGGTATTTTGGGTGTTCGTCAACGGGAATGCCACGACCGTCGTCGGCAATTTCAATTGTTTTAGAATCAATTAAATTTACGGTAATTTTCTTGGCAAAGCCGGCGACGGCTTCGTCAATCGAATTGTCCTTAATTTCAATTGGCAGGTGATGCCACGCCTTTTCATCAGTGCCACCGATATACATGCCTGGACGCAGGCGAACAGGCTCTAATCCTTCCAGAACCTGAATATCTGATGCGTCGTATGTTTGTGTCTTTTTCTCTGTCATAGTGTTGTTATTATTAGAACATTTTTGAAAATTTCGCAAGTGCAAAGAATTTATGCTTATTTATATTTCTGGGCTTGATATTTTTTTGATGCTAAACTATATATCAAATAACTGAAAAATATATGGAAATATAAAATGAATAAAAATCCGTACGAAGTTTTGGGTGTGGCGCGTGATGCGTCAGATGCTGATATTAAAAAGGCGTATCATAAGCTGGTTATGAAATATCATCCAGATAGAAATCCTGATAACAAAGATGCCGAAGAAAAGTTTAAAGAAGTAAATAATGCGTTTGATATTTTAAAAGACCCGCAAAAACGTGCGGCGTATGATCGATTTGGTGATGCTGCATTTGCCAATGGCAATGGGGCAGGTGCTGGTTTTGGTGGTAATCCGTTTGGTGATGGTGCGTTTCACTTTAATATGGGTGGCGGTGCCGGCATGGAAGATATTTTAAGAGAGGCCATGCGTGGGTTCGGTTTTGGTGATTTTGGTGGTGCGCAACGTGGCGCGTCACAGCGTGGTGGGCGCGATTTGTTGGACGAGGTGGTAATCGACCTGCGTGATGCGTATTTTGGCAAAACGCATACGGTAAAGTTTTCAAGTAATGTTGAATGTGAAAAATGTCATGGGCATGGCACAAGTGACGGCAAACCTGCACCTGTTTGTTCACGCTGTGGGGGCAGTGGCTATGTCCAATCGCGCCAGGGTTTTTTTGTCACAGAAACACCATGTCCAGAATGTAATGGATTGGGGCGCAAGATTAGTAAAAAGTGTTCTGAATGTGATGGAACGGGAACAATTCATAAACAACGAACATTGGATGTAAAGATTCCGGCAGGCATCGAAGATGGCGCACGTTTGCGTCTGGCTGGTCAGGGCGAGGCTGGCGCCAACGGCGCCCCAGCAGGTGATTTTTACTTGGATGTTCATATTCGCCCGGATAAACGGTTTGAACGTGCAGGTAATGATTTAATTATGCACTATGATGTGCCGTTTACAACGTTGGCCCTGGGGGGCGAGATTGAAATTGAAACCATCGATGATAAAAGATTGTCAGTTAAAATACCGGCAGGAACCCAGGTTGGGGAACGGTTGCGTGTGCGTGGGCATGGTATGCCGTCTGTGCGTCGTGGTGGTATGGGTGACTTGTATGTTGTTGTTGCGATAAAGATCCCAACAAAATTAACAGACAAGCAAAAAAAGCTGTTAAATGAATTTGCGGGTATAAAGTCCGAAAAGAAAGGCTGGTTTTGATTCTCAAGAATATTAAAAGTTCTCCTCCAACGGAGGGGAACTGTTGGTTGAGTTTTTAAGTTCACAGAAATCCTGTCTCATATCTCATTAAAAATCCCCCAATCGGGGGATTTTTTTTTAATAATTGCCGTTCAGCGATATGCCTGCCTGGAATTCATCACCCCAGTCCGCAACCGTCTGACCACCAATGGTGCATTTTATATCTTCAAAACCACCCTTTATCTGGTTCTTCTTGATAACATTACTGGTTATCAGACCGCTGGCTGTTCCCAATACAACACCTGCAATACCGTCAGACGCCAAACGTGCAGTATTAAAGCCACCGTCTTTGTTCTTCCATACGCTGATGTCAAAACTGGCCTTAATCGAATCCAATGTACGACCCGCAGATATTATACGCGCACGGGATTCAGAACGCGCCGCAGCCAATTCTGCTTCTATCGTTGTGGCGCTTTTTGCGCATTGTTTCTTTGTCCAGTCTATGTTTAAACTTGGGTCGTTGCAAACACACGACTGACTAGCATCGTCCCAACGCGCCCCAGAAACCTGTTTACATTCTGTGATATCTGTACGTTCGGCACAGATTGTGCCATTAAACCTATGCTCTGGTTTTTTGCACTTGCACTCTTTCCCGTCCCAATATGCCCCGGTTGCCGCTGCGTTTTTACATGCTTCTTCTGCAACATTTACATTTTTTACAACGCATACACCCTTGCCATTTTGGATTTCAAATGTCTTGGTTGTGTCTATGCAAACACATTGGTCTGTGCTTTTGTTATATTTTGCCTCTGCGGAACTTAGGACACAGCATGCCACGCCATTTGGGGTTGTGCGACTTTGTTTACAGGTTGGGGTACCGCCACCACCAGA
>JAZRPS010000021.1:0-3875 GCA_045649345.1 Candidatus Enterousia sp.
TTATTATTTCTTTTTCGCCAAATGTCTGCTGCGAATAATCATCTTAGCAGTACGTTTATTGCTACGGGTACGATATCCCTTGGCTGGAATACCTGTACGTGATACCGGTTCGTGGCCCTTAGAGTGACCATTACCACCACCCATTGGGTGATCTACTGGGTTCATAGCCATACCACGTACAGATGGGCGAATACCCAACCAACGCGCACGACCTGCCTTACCCAAGTTGACATTGCGCTGATCTGGATTAGATACGCTGCCAACTGTTGCCAAACAATCGGAATGAACTTTACGCAACTCACCGCTGTTCATTTTAATCTGTGCATAAACGCCGTCTTTACCCATCAACTGTGCATAACAGCCTGCACTACGTGCCAACTGACCACCTGCACCTGGTTTCAATTCAACGTTATGTACCATTGTACCGATTGGCATATTCTTCAATGGCATTGCGTTACCTGGTTTAATATCTGCATGTGCAGCCGAGATAACAACATCACCAGCCTTTAAATCGCGTGGTGCCAAAATATAAGAACGCATACCGTCTGTATATTCAATCAATGCAATAAATGCAGTACGGTTTGGATCGTATTCCAAACGAACAACTGTCGCAGGGACATCCATCTTTTTACGTTTAAAGTCAATCAAACGATATTTACGTTTATGACCGCCACCCTGATGCGGAACAGTCACATGACCAAAATTATTGCGTCCACCCTTGGACTTCAAACCAACAGTCAGTGCCTTTTCTGGCGCACCACGGTGCAATTCACTGCGGTCAACCTGGGTCAAACCACGTGTACCTGGTGTTGTTGGCTTATAATGTTTTAATGCCATTTTTTCTTACCTTTGTTTATGCCTTGACACTAGCATCCATGAATCTGGGTTCTCTGCCAAGGCCGTTCATTATACTATATATTTGCGGACAAATCCAGTTTTGCATCTGCCGGCAAAGATACATATGCTTTTTTAACAGTGCGCTGTGTACCTGTGCTGCGACCACGGAAAGTTTTAACCTTACCTTTTACAACTACGATGTTAACCTTAGATGGTTTTACACCATAAATTGCTTCGACTGCACGTGCAACATCTTCTTTGGTCGCATTTGCTGCAACTTCGAATGCAACACCATTACTCTCAGACAGTTTTGCTGCCTTTTCCGAGATAATCGGACGACGCAGTATATCATAAATACCGGCGGTCGCAACGACTTTTTTTTCTGTGCTTACTTTTTTTTCTGCCATTTTGCTTACCTTCAATTCTTATGATTACGCCAATCTTGCTTCTACCGCTTTGACTGCGTCTGCTGTCAAAACCAATTTTTCATGTTTCAAGATATCCAAAACATTCAAACCGATTGTTGGCAAAACATCAATATTCGCGATATTAGCCGCAGATTTGACAAAGTTTTCATCTAATTCTGTTGCACCAACAAACAATGCAGATGCAATTTCCAGTTTCTTTAACTGTTTCGCAAATGCGCCTGTTTTTGCAGATGCCAATTTTTCAGAATCGATAACAACCAAGCTGCCATCTTTTGCCTTTGAAGACAAAGCCATTTTCAAGCCCAAGCTGCGGATTTTCTTTGGCAAGTCAATAGAATGGTCGCGAACGACTGGTCCATGAACAACGCCACCGCCACGCATGTGAACATTATATCTTTCACCCTGACGTGCATTACCTGTCTTTTTCTGTTTGAATGCTTTCTTGCCACTGCCTGCAACATCAGATACAGATTTTACTGCATGTGTACCTGCACGTTGCTTTGCACGCTGCCATGTGACAACGCGATGCAAGATGTCTGCACGTGGTTCCAAGCCAAAGACGCTATCAGTCAGTTCAACAGAACCAACTTTTTTTCCATCGAAATTAATAATATCTAATTGCATTTTATTTACCTCACTCTTGCTGTTAACTTATTATTCCGCAACAGCTTCTGTTTCGGTTGCTGTTTCAGCTACAACTTCTTCTGCCTTTGCAGCGACTGTTGGAACTGGCAAATCTTTGTGTTCTTTTTTAATCGCGTCTGTAACCAGAACAAATGTGCCATTTGCACCTGGAACTGCGCCTTCAACGAAGATCAAATTTTCTGCTTCGTCTGTGCCGAACACCTTCAAATTCTGAACAGTGACAATTTCATTACCCATCTGTCCAGCCATCTTTTTACCTTTCAAAACGCGGCCTGGCCATTCACGCATACCAGTACCACCGATGGAACGATGTGCTTTCAGAACACCGTGGGTTGCTTCCTTACCGCCAAAGTTATGACGTTTCATCGCACCCTGGAATCCTTTACCTTTACTTGTTGCTTGGACATCAACGAATTGACCGGCAACAAAATGAGATGCCAACAACTGTGTCCCTGCTGGGATAACACAATCATCTGACACACGGAATTCTACAACCTTACGAAAGGGCTTTACGCCTGCTTTTTCGGCTGCAACCAATTGTGGTTTTGCAACATGTTTCGCCTTGGCTTCGCGCAAACCCAAAATGTTTGCAACATAACCGTTCTTTTCTTGCGTGCGATTTCCAATAACAGTGCAATCACCAACAGCCAAAACTGTGACTGGATGCGCAACACCGCCATCATCATACAGACGCGTCATTCCAATTTTTGTTGTAATTAATCCGCTACGTTTCATTTTTTTATGCCTTTTTTTATGTCAGTTGGTTGGAATGGTTCAGAATAATCCCACACCAACACTAACAGTTAATTTATTTTTACAATTTAATCTTTACATCTACACCTGACGCCAAATCCAACTTCATCAAGGCATCTACTGTCTGAGGGGTTGGATTAACAATATCGACAACCGCCTTGTGATTGCGGATTTCGAACTGTTCACGTGACTTTTTATCAACGTGTGGTGAACGGTTAACTGTAAACTTCTGAATCAATGTCGGCAGGCGAACTGGACCAACGACATCCGCGCCAGTACGCTTTGCTGTTTTAACAATTTCCTCGACAGATTCCATCAAGACGCGATGATCAAACGCTGTCAACTTGATGCGAATTTTTGATGCAGGTACCATTATTCATTTTCCTTATATTTGTCTGGGCGGTAATCACTGACACTTTTAATTCAGTTACACCGCCCATGACCGTTTAATTATTTAATGATTTTTGATACAACACCTGCGCCAACTGTGCGACCGCCTTCACGGATAGCAAAGCGACGACCTTCGTCCATAGCAATTGGTGCAATCAACTGCACTGTGATACGGACATTGTCACCTGGCAGAACCATTTCTTTGTCTGCTGGCAATGTGATTGTACCTGTTACGTCTGTTGTGCTGAAGTAGAACTGTGGACGATAGTTAGAGAAGAACGCTGTATGACGACCACCTTCTTCTTTCGTCAAAATATAAACTTCTGCTTCAAATTCTGTGTGTGGTGTGATAGAACCTGGTTTGCAGATAATCTGACCGCGTTCTACATCTTCTTTCTTTGTACCACGCAACAACAGACCTACGTTATCACCGGCTTCACCCTGATCCAACAATTTGCGGAACATTTCAACGCCTGTGACTGTTGTTTTCTGTGTTGGACGCAAACCAACGATTTCACATTCGTCACCAACTTTGATAACACCTGATTCAACACGACCTGTGACCACTGTACCACGACCTGTGATAGAGAACACGTCTTCAATTGGCATCAAGAATGGTTTATCAACTGGACGTTCTGGCATTGGGATATATTCGTCACATGCTTTCAACAATGCATCGATAGCTTCTTTACCCAAACCGTCGTTTTTACCTTCTACTGCAGATACAGCTGAACCACGGATGATTGGAGCATTGTCACCGTCAAAGTCATTTGCAGACAACAATTCACGGATTTCCATTTCAACCAATTCCAACAATTCTGG
>JAZRPS010000022.1:0-44841 GCA_045649345.1 Candidatus Enterousia sp.
TAACAGCTTCCTAACAGAATGCCAAAATGCAGCTAACGAAGCTATGATTAAAGTATGTGGAGATACTGAAGATTGCTCTAACCTTACTATCGATGACGGTATAGGTAGTAGATCACTCGATTATAAAATTTGTGAGTATACGCCGTCGAATAATTCGATGGACATCAATTATAGCGCATGTCGCACAGATGTATCACAAATTCGCGATGAAGAATTGGGGCGCGTGGTCGGTACGACCACGGCGGGGCTGGGCAGTGTAAAGCCATTCGCCGGCGTCTTAGATGGAACGATTTATTGGGAATCTGTTGATGTTGATGAAAACGGAAAATTGGCAACTGTTGAAGAATATCTGAAAAAGATAGATTCAAGTGGTTTATCAGAAAAACAAAAAGATAAGGTGCGTTCCGAACTGGCACAGTTGCAACAAAGTATTAATAATACTATTGATACTATCGAAGCCGACCCAAAGGTTCAGTTCTGTATGACCGGACGTGAAGTACAGGGTATGAAAACGGGTACTGGTAAAAAAGCAACGCGCACAAAGATAGGTGAAAAAAGCGAAGATGCCGCAAGATTCCCGCAATTGACGAAACAAATGCGTATGATTATTGCAAATGCGGCATTGAAGCAGGCAAAGGAAAACTATAACAAAAAATATGATGAACTGAATGAAAAGATGTTGCAAGACTATGCCAAAGTTGGTGAACGAATTGCAGAAATCGAAGGCGAAAATGCATTGGATGCGCGTCGTGAAATCGCACGTCAGGCATGTGTCAGCTTTGCTGAAATGTCAATCCTGCCAAAAAGCCCAAATCCACCGGGAAATGCATTTGGAAAAATATTGGCAATCACCGCATTGGTTGGTGCCGCAGTGGCGATACCCCTGACAGGTGGAATTTCTATTGTTGCGGCTCCAGGTCTTGCGGGTTTACTGGGGGGGACCGTAACTACTGGTGTTGCAACAACTGCTGCGATTGGTGCAGGTGCGATTGGCGCGGCGGCCATCGGATTGGCGGGCAGTGGTGGTGGCAATGCCAATGGCGAAGATGGTGGTGCGCAGCGTGACTTGATTGGTTCAAAACAATTAAATCAATGGAACTATAAAGAAACCATTACATCAACATTTGAATGGGATACGTTAAAATGTGAAAAGTGTGTTCGTTCCCAGAATTGTGCAAAACGTGGAAACCCATTGTTTGGTAGTAAGTACTGTAAATCATGGGGCGAAGAAAAAAATACATGTAAAACGACCCAGTTCTAAAGAAAACGCCCGTTGGGCGTTTTTTTTGCGTGATGCGATGGGTGCTGTGTGCAAAATTAGTTTGGGATAGATGTGACAACGTTTAAAGAAAACGCGTATAGGTTGACCCACTCTCAGACAGCGGCATCATCAGCTATGTTGGGCAGTGGGGTTGGTACCGCGGTTGGCGCGATAACCAGTGGTGCGTTAAATCGAGCGTTAGATCGTCAGAAAGCGGAGAAAGCGAAAGAAGAAGATTTTGACGAAAACAAAGGTGAGGAAGATGGTTCTGAAAATGACCTGGGCATAGATGAAGACACACCTTTTTCGATGGCATAAAAACGGGCATTTCACCCGTTTTTTATTTTTAAATTAAAACAAAACTTTTCAAGTTTTGTTTTGGTGGATTGGTGCTTAATTTTCTGGGAAATTAAAAACATTGCCGCTTTGCGGCACTGCGTAGTCACTCCTGCGACGGCAGGGGTGGGGCTATACAGTGTGAGCAACGCGAAACAAACAAACCACTACCCCGTCATGCATTCGCATGCCACCCCTTCGCCAGCGAAGGGGATTTTATACACCTGGGTTCCGTGGTCAAGCGTTGGGGGGACAAAACTCTTTGAGTTTTGTTTTAATTTAAAAATAAAAAAACGGGTGAAATACCCGTTTTTATGCATTCGCAAGTGATGTTTCTTCATCTATGCCCAGGTCATTTTGGGGTGGTGTAGCAGAGCCATCACCAGAGCCATCGCCAGAACCACCAGCAGAGCCATCACCAGAGCCATCGCCAGAACCATCACCAGAGCCATCGCCAGAACCACCAGCAGAGCCATCACCAGAGCCATCACCAGAGCCACCAGCAGAGCCATCACCAGAGCCACCAGCAGAGCCATCACCAGAGCCATCACCAGAGCCATCGCCAGAACCACCAGCAGAGCCATCACCGGAGCCACCAGCAGAGCCATCACCAGAGCCACCGCCAGAACCACCAGCAGAGCCGTCAATATCGGAATCTTCTTCCTTAGACGATTCACCTTCTTCTTTCGCTTTCTTTAATGCTTTTTCTGCCTTTTGACGGTCTAACGCTCGATTTAACGCACCACTCGTTATCGCGCCAACCGCGGTACCAACACCACTGCCCAACATTGCAGAGGATGCCGCTGTCTGAGAACGGGTCAGACGATATGCGTTTTCTTTAAACGTGGTCACATCTATCCCAAACCAATTCTGATCACAATTAAATGTACTGCCAGCATATGCCTTTTTCGACGCAAATAACGTGCTCTTGTCCCCAGCATAAAAGTTTACTGTATACACACAATCCAAGGTGCGTTCGTCAAACATTGCACCCAACGTTTTGCACGCAGCACCCATCGCATCACGCAGGCTGTATAGTTTTTCTTCGTCTTTTTTGATTTGTTTTTCTGCATCTTGACGCAGGGTTCCGAAAACCTCCATCATGCGGGACGGCAGACCACTATCTTGCTCTTTACATTCGTTCGCGATTTTTTTACATTTTTCAATTGCCATGTCGCCGGCACTTTTCCCCAGGCATTTTGAGAATGTTTTTCCGCATTCTGTAATTACACAATCGTTGTATTTATTTCCGCAGTCAATGATTGATGTGTATGAACCGATTTTCGTGTTCATGTCGCGGTCGGCCTTTATTTCGGTCGTGAAAATGCGATATTCTTCGCCGGTGCAGGGCAGGTCGCGACGACATGCATCCATTTTGTCGCCCCACAGGGTGTCCGTATCTTTGGAACATTTGGAATAATTATTGCCACATTTTTTCTTCATACATTCGCGCAAACCAAAATCACATGCGTTTTGACCGTTTGCCATTGAATTCTGTATTTTCGCATTTGCAGTATCGATTGCGTCACGTGCGTCCAGTGCGGCGCGTTGTGCGCGTATCTTTTCAGCCAGGGCAGATTTTGAACTGTCTGTGCCAGACGCGGACGCTTCGCCCAGAATGTCGTCAAACTGTGATGATTTGTTTTCGATAATTACTTCTTCTTCGACAGGTTCTTCTTCGATAATTTCTTCGTCAACAGTTTCTTCTTCGATTATTTCTGGTTGGGCGGTTTGGGTTGTCGTGGTCGTTGCCATGCGTACGCCGGCATTCGATGGACGTTTGTTGCGTGAAACGACCGCAGAATTTGCGTCAGCGATTATAAAGGCAACCATCAGTATGGAACAAAATACAACATGGCATACGCGTCGCATGTTAAATATTTTCTGAATAAAATTTCGTTTCGTCGTTTTCATCTTGCTTTAATCAATTGTTGCGCAGGCAATTTCATGGAACTTGCATAATTGAATTGCCATTGCTTTTTCACCCTGGAAACCGTCACCGCATTTGTTCGGCATGTTGTTGGCACATACTGTTTCAACACATGTGTCGCGTGCGGAATTATCTTTACATGAATTTTTTGCGTTTGTTAATTTCTGTTCGCGTGCCTTGGCATATGATTCTGCGATTTGTGCCAGGACGACATCGGCGTTCTTTATCGCGTTATCGCGGTCTGCAATCAATTCAGAACGAATTGCAGATATATAATCGTCACAGCCAGCCGATTCGACCCCGCATGCAGAAAAGAATTTATCAAAGTCGGCATCTGCTTCGCAGGCGCGGAAATCAGATGTGCAACGATTTTGCGCGACAATGCATGCACGAATATCAGATTTACAAGACGTCTGGGTTTTCTTTTTGTTGGCCTTTTCTTGAGACGCAGCCATTTTTGATGATACGCCGGCGGCCGTACACGATTGTTCAATCAGGCTGTCGTATGCGTCGGATACATCATCAGCGGTACAGCCGGCAATTTTTTTAATACATTGTGCCGTTGCCCAGGCATAGCGTTGTCCAGGATCGGTTGGTGCTTTTTTTAAATCTTTTTCAGAAATGTTATATTTTGCGGATGCGCCGGCAGATACGCTGCGCATTTTGCTTTTTGGCGGTTCGCCGGCACTGGACGTGCCACAATACTGACAACGTGCCGCAGGATTTGTGGATAAATTTATTGCGCATGCAGAATCAAGGCATCGGGTCAGATTTGCCTTGGAACACTTTGCCACCGCATAGGCGTTAGATGTCAGTAAAACAGCGGTTGTTAAAAATAATATGTGTATTTTCATTTTCTCTCTTGCGTTCTATTATATCAAAAAACTGATTTACACGCAAAGGGAAATGTCAAAGTTTTGTATCTTTTTTATTTATGTTTGACAAAGTAGAAATATTTGTCTAAAATATACTGTATAATTAAATAAAAGGATTTTGATATGGCGTCATCTTCAAAGAAATGGTGGTTGGCAACTGGGGCGGTTAGTGTGGTTGTCGCAGGGTTGATGATTCTTGGCTTGCCGACATGCAATAGAATGGTAAAGGAACATCAGACGGATTCAGAACAAAAAGATTCTGTGGCGGGTGTTAATAATGATGACAGGGTTCGTGCGTTGACTGATTCAATCAATGAATTAAAACAAGATTTACGTGATACTCAGGAATTGTTGGACGATTGTCGCGAAAGTAAAAAACCGCGTCAGAAACCACGTAAACCACAGCCGCGTAAACCTCAGCCGCGTAAATCACAAAAAGATACGGTTGTCGTTGTTGTTGAAAAGCCTGTGAATGTATCTGTGCCAGAACAGAATGTAAATGTTAACAACTGTGGCGATGGTGCGACAGTTGTGGTTGGAAACAATAACAATGTTGTTGTACAAAGCCCAACGCCGGCGGTGATTGCAGATTCTTTGAAACAGTTTAAGCGAACGACAACGGTGACAGTGACTGTTAAAAAGAAAACAAGACAGCGTATTTATTATTAAAAAATTGCCCGTCGAATGACGGGTTCTTTTTTTTGCATTTTTATGTAGACGGAAAAAATATCTTGTGATAAGATTTATTTATAAAGAGAGAATATAAATGAAATTTATCAGAGTTTTATTGTTTACATTGTTCATGGCGCCTGTGGCATCATTTGGTGCAACCAGTGATTTTATGATGGCGGCACAGTTGTTGGCGGCGGCGAAAAATGCAGATATTCAACATGTGCAGGCGTTGGTGAATAATGGTGCAAATGTTAACTTTGTTGATTCAACAGGGTTGTCGATTGTTTGTACGGCACTGATGAATAATGATGTGCGTGCAGCACAGATTTTGCAGATGTATGGTGCAGATGCATCAAAGTGCGACCGACAGATAAAGCAATATAATAATCGAAATAAGCCAAAGGGTGGGGGCGGATTGTTCAGCGGACTGTCGTCTGCCCAAAGCATTGCGTTGACGGCGGCGGGTGCCGCCGTTGTAGTTGGTGGGTTGTTGTTGTTAACTGATGTCTTTGATCCGGGTAATGACAATGATTCGTCTTCTTCTGGTGGTGATAGACCCAGTGGCGGTGGGTCTGGTGGTGGTTCTGGGACGGCAACAGCTGCATTTACATTGCCGTATGGACCTGCGATGCCAACAGCCAAGGATGAAAGTCAATATTATGTTGAGAATTTAGATTTTTATAGTCCCAGTGATGCAGAGTTAATTTATGCAAAAAGTTTTGATTTGATGACCAATCTTGATGGGCAAAATTACCTGTTGATGATGCATGGGTATTCGCCACTGGCGCGTGGGTATATGGGAATGCGTACGTTGCGCAGCATGTCAACGCGTGAACCGTTTAACCTGGATGCTGTTAATTGGCGTGGGGAACCTGTGTTGGGTGGACGCCCGGTAAATGTTGCGTTGGTGACGGCAAATGGTGTGAATGCAAACAGTTATGCATATGGTGTTGATGCTGTGTCTTCGTTGGGTGATACTTTGTTGCCGTGGACCAGTGTTAATGGTACGACGGTAAATCCAGGTGATGATACAACAGTGTCCAGCAAATATTATAATAACAAGGTTGTGCTTGGGACGGGCGAAGGAACATTGGCAAATGCTGTGACTGTGGAAGATTCGGCGTGGTTGGCAAATTTTGATTTGGCGGATTGGGGGACAGTTGTAAATAATACGGGCGCAACAAATGATGATAATTTGCTGGCAAAAATTGTTGGGGGGCGTGATTCTGGGTACCCAGATGCAGATTATATTGGATTTATGCCAAATGGTCAGATGACAATCTTTCGTACCGGTGGCGGAATGGGTATGGTTGATGCCACAACGGAAAGTACGGGAACATATGAATTAACAGATTCAAAATTAACGCAGATTGTTTTGTTTGGTGAAACAATGACTGTTGTGCAGACTGGTAATACATTTGTCGCGACGAATAGTGCAGATCCATCAAAAAAGTATAATGGTTATATTGGTACAAATGGGTATTTGTATATTGATAGTGGCGCAGATGGAAAAATTAATCAGGCGTATTCAATGACTGATGGCGGATTGGAATTGGTCAAAGAATTAGGGGAACTTGATTATTTGAATTACAAGGCGTTGGTCAAGGCTGCGCAATTATGGGTTAATGGTGATTTAAGTGGTGGGCGTTCGCGTGTTGATGTTATTGCCAATTCGTCTGTGATTTCGCCTTTGCGTGCGGTGACTGTTGAAACAATTGATGATATTTTGTCTTTGCAGACTGATAATCGTCAGACTGGGTTGGCGTCATTGGTAAACAAGTATTATGATTTGGGTGCTGATACAGATTATCAGGGAACGTATGCAACAAGTCTGTTTGGACAATTGGGGGCCAGTTTTCAACCAATAATGGTTTTTTCAACCGGTGGATTTGAAACAGATTCTTTCTATACAGGGAAAACATTATCTGCAACATTTGAAAATGTTGTGCCACTGATATATGAGAATGCAGAAAATTATTTTATGTCTGCGGTTGCGGTTGAGTTGGATGGTTCTGGGACGGCTGGTACGACCAATGTGTCTGGTTATTCGCCGTCTGGAAAAATAAGACTGGCAACATGGACTGATGACAATGGCACGCCAGATGATGATTCTGATGATACGTATTACAAGGCGCGTGCGTGTGGTGTTGCGGGGACGGGACGTGGGGCGGTTGATCCATGGTGTTTTGCAGGTGCCGGACAATCGGATGAACATGCGGTGTCCAGTGTTGCAGGTGCAGTTGGTGCGGTGAAATCTGCATTTGATTATTTGAACAATAAACAAGTTTTTGCGTTGTTGGCGTTAACGGCGGATGGACCACTGTTGGGAACAACGGTCAGTGGTTCGGCATTTACAGAAGATACTTTGACTGCATATTTAAAGAATATGTATGAATTGCCGGGTGAATTTCAAGACAGTGTTGATAATGGTACAGATTACCTTGATACATTTGCCCAAGTGTTTGGTTATGGTTTGATTAATTTGGAACGTGCGACAAAGCCGGGGGCGTCAGTTTATTTCTATGACGGAAATAATATAGTGTCGGCAAATGGAAATGCGTATTGGCGTGCGGCATCAAATACTATGTTCAGACCGTCGTCTGTATTAAGTTTACGTGGTTCAACAATTCGGGCGCCGTTCTATGATATGTTGGAAAGCGTTGATGGAAAAATGACTTTGCCACGCGTTTGGGAAAATGAATTTGCGCTGGGGACATCTGATGAACGTGGTTTGTATATGGGGGATGTTTTGGGTGAATTCAAGACACGTCGTGATAATGTTCAGCGCAGTCAAATTGGCAATATTGCTTTATCGATGTCTTTTTCTGAACGTGCATATAATGATAATATGAATGGCTTAGATAATTTATCATTGGATTATCAATCTGGGAAATGGGCATTGGGTGCGTCATATCAGCATTATCTGACAGATGGGGCGTCGCGCTTTGATGGTTTGGCGAATCCAATTTTAGGTTTGGTTTCAAATGCAATTGTATCAGATGTTGCATATAAAAATGGTAATTGGACATTTGGGGCGCGTGTATTTTCAGGTGCAATTACAGACGAAGGATTATTGGAAAATGACCCAACAATTTCGGCGCAATATATGCCGGCGACGTTGGGGATGATGCAGGGGGCGCAGTCTGACGTGACATGGTCAAATGATAAAATTGCCTTTACAACGTCGATTGGATTGGCGCACGAATCTGATACAATCTTGGGGGCGCAGACTGATGGGTTGTTGAATTTGGGGGCAGGGAATACAGCCTATGTTGATGTGGTTGCAAAATATAGTGTGTCTGATTTGGTTGATTTTACCGCCCGTGCAACGTTTGCACGAACGACGTCGGATGCGTCTGGGCAGTTTATCTTAGGAATGACCGATGTCGATTCAAATGCATTTGCAATTGGTGCAAATATCGGAAATTTTGAATTTGCGGTATCGCAGCCATTGGCGATAACAGATGGTGCATTGCGGTATGCATATGCAGATTATGATGTGGTTGAAATGGCAGACAACAAATATGAATTAAATGTTGTTGATACGCATATCGAAGATTTGTCCCTGGAACCAGAACGGCGCGAATTGCGTTTTAGTGGCGCTTATCGTCACAAATTTGGTGAATTTACAGATGGTGCATTTGGATTTATTTATCGTATAAATCCAAATCATACAGATGATTTTGGGAATGAGTCTATATTTATGTTAAAGATGTCGCATCGGGTGGGAATATAGGTGCCGGGCATATTGCCCGGTTCTTTATATGCTTGAATTTTCATTTTTTTATAATATTATGGTTGTCCAATATAAATATAAAGGTATAAATATTATGGATATGAAGTTTAGTACAGTTGTTGAATATGTAAAAAATTTATTTCCGGGGCGTACGCCTGTGGTGACCAGCGATAATCCAACAGCAGATGCAATTGCGTTGTCTTATTTGGCACATGGGGTGCCGTTTTATACAGTTGCTGGGAATGGAATATCGTATTGGTATTGTTTTGTTTGTAATGCGGACGAACGTGAAATTGCAAAACGCATTTTGCATAGTAATGGCATAAAGTTTGCAGAGCATAAAAGTAATTATTTTCGCGATGGTGCAATTGTTTTACGTACGCGTCGTTCATACCTGCGCAAGAATCCGAATGCGTTGCAATTTGTAGAAAATGTTATGCGGTATAATGCATTTACAGTAAATAAAGGCATTGCAGAAAAACGTGTTGCAGAAATACGGGCCTGTATGAAACAAAAAATGAAATAAAAAATCCCCATTTTGGGGATTTTTTATTTCTTAAAGTATTTATTTTTTTGTGTTTTTGAATTTGAATACATAGTGTTAAACATGCGTTCGGCATCTGATTCTGATTTTATATTTGTCGGCGTGTTGTAGTCCGCGCCATTTAATACAATCAGGCGTGTTGGCAGTAATGCAGAACCGCATTCAATTATATATTTGCCAGGATCAAAATATTTGCCATAGCAACGACCATTTTCAACACCAACATAACCGTCGTTTGCCAGAATAGAACAGGTTGGTTGTGGACCGTATGTTATTTCACCGTTTTCCAATGTTTCGTCTGCGTTATTTAATATACCGTTGCACCATACATTAACAAATTTACCGTTAACGGACGCTATTGTGCCACCTTCGGCTGTTTTACGTCGACCGAAACATTCGTCGTCGGTTGATAGTAAATTTGTATCAAAGTCAACCTTTATTCCGGTTCCGCGTTTAATTTCTTCGCGACCCATCAAAATTGGTTCGCGTGTATTTGTGGTTGTTGCATCTGGGCAAATATATTTCATGCCCCAACATCCGGCGGTTGCGTCCCACATTTCAGAATCAAACCCGGCACCCATACCGGAATAACAATCTGACGGATTTAATTTGCATACTGTTGATTGTTCCCACCACGGTGTTGCGCCAAATGCAAGCCCCGTTCCGATAATTGACAGAATTGATGCGAATAATATTTTGTTCATATGCTTCTCTCTTTTGCTGTAAATTTTATCAAATTTTCGTGTCCTGCGCAAGTGTTAGTCGTTTAGTTGTTGGGTACCTCTGTCTTTTTCCAACTGGCTGTTATTTCTGCGTCTGATGTTTGATCCCATTCTTTAATTGATTGTGATGGGGTTCCGTCTGCGTTATAGTATTGTTTGCCACGATAATAGTAACCTAAAAATTCATATGTGTAATATTGGGTATTCGCGCATGTTGGTGGGGTTATTGTTGGCATGGGGTCGCCATACGCCAGATCGATGGTATGGGAGATTGGGTTGGGGGTATCGCAACTTTGATATGTCTTGTTTTTGAATGTTATTGTGAATAAATATTTGTCGTTTTCGTCCTTTTTCTCGGCACAAAAACCCCAATCTGTATTCGCGTTTGTTTCACGATAAAATCTGCTGTTCAGTTTGTGATTTGTTGTGTCATTTTTGCCATCGTTATTGGTATCTGACCATGGTGTTTCAACCCATACGCCATCCCAGTTTTCGCATTCCGCAGACAGTTGTTTTGCCATGTCAATGCGAATTTGATCCATTACAGTACTGACATCTTGTATAATAGTAGATGGTAATGTATTGGTTGATTCGCTGGGACGTACACATGCCTGGGAAGCATAGGCTATCATTTTTGTATACAAATGATTTTTGTAATTTGTGCATGTGTAGTTGTTGACGATAAATATTGGTTCACATGCGCCACCCCCACATTTATATCCACCAGGGCATTCCTTGCATTTGCCAGATTGTAGATAATAACCTTCGGCACATTTAGTATATATTTTTTTGCTGTCTTCGTAATCGTAGTTAAATTTTGTGTCTGGGTCTGTGGCGTCGCACTGCTGTGAATTTCCGGATGAGGATGTTGAGTTATATTTATCTTGATATGGGCATACTTCATAACTGGCATGTGAACCAGGTGCGTATACACGACAGTTGTATGGATAGGCGTGTTTTGTATCGTTGCTGGGGACGGCGCATATGTCTTTGGCATATTTTTGCAATGTTGCCAAACATTGTTTTGCAATTTTTTCGTCAGTTATGTTGTGCATCGCGGTTAATAATTCTTTCATGCCGTTGGTTCCGTTGCCATACAGATAATTGCATGTGTTCAGTTTTTCTTTACACATTTGTTCAGACAGTTCCAGACGTGAACCCAATAATAATTGTTCATCAATATTGCTAAAATCTTTTAATGATTGTGTTTGTTCATCATAGCAGGTGCTAACTACGTCCAGGCATTCGTTTTTGACTTGGCGTATTCTTTCTTGTTGACCTTGGTATATTTCTGTTATTGCTTGGCGCATGAATTCGTCCCATACTTCGTCTGATAAATCACGACATGTGTCCAGACCACGTTTCGCAAATTCGCGTTTCTTGTTTAGTGTTGCAACCAGTACACGGTTTGTTTGATTGGTTAAAATATCGCCGTGCAGTGATATCTGGGATCCCAGTTTATAGAATTCTGCGGTGTATATTGGTTCGCCAGTTTTATAGTTTAAATATTGACCGGTTATGTCCAGACAATGTACATAATCTGTTCCACATGCGTTGTCGCCGGTTATGTCGATACGTACCTGGGCGATACAATCGTTTATAGATGTGGAATTATGGGCGTTATAATTTTCAAGTCGTGTGACGTTCATTTCGCGTTCTGTTTCGCGGATTGTACTATTTGCAGCAATCAGTTGTTTGTCTAGTGAATTAATTATTGCAGAACAATCGTTTTCAATATACATGCCGTATGCAGAAACAACCATGTCAAGGTTTGTCTTGCCACCACAACGTTTTGATACCATTTCGGCGCACTGGGCGTGAACGGCGTTGTATAACGATTCGCCAGTTAGGTTGGCGATATTGTTGCCACCAGTCAAACTGGTTGTTGACCAGATTGCGTTTATATCACCTGCAATATCAAGTGTTCCTTGGGTTGATAATGATTTCTTTTTCGTTTTAGACAATACGTCGCTGATGCCAGCCAGGTGGCTGGCACTGTCAGAATTGTCTGTGATGTTTTCTTGGATTAATTCGCCTTCGGATGCGGTCAGCATTGCTTTAACCTCTGACCCGGTTTTGTCGATGACGGCAATATTAAGATTTGCAAAATCTTGCAATTGGTCAGATGCCTGGGTCAGGGCGCGTTCACGTGATTGTATTTCGTTTAACTTTGATGAACATATGCATCTGCGATAGCTATCATTCGCGGTCGCGCAGAATTGATCCATACAGGTGAAATAAGCGTCGCGACATGAATTGTATCCTGTGCCGAATGTGTTGGATTGCGTTGTTGGCATCGTTATTGTTGCACGGGCAGGGCGTGTTATGTTTTTTGTGCTTATAATTTTGTTGATATGTGTGCGACTGATGTTCCCATCGGTGGGTAATGTTGCAGCGCGTGATTTGCGTATGTTGGTGGATTGTGCAGAACTGTTTGATTTTGTTGTGTGTTCGCCTGTGTTGTTTGTGCGATTTGTCGTTGTAGAACGTGCAACGGTTTTTTTTGCTGCACTTCGTGCCGTTATGTTGCGGTTTGTTCCGGTTTTTGTATTGGTGGCTGTGCGTGAAATTATATTTTTTGATGTGTCACGTGTGATTGTATTCGAACCGCGTTCAACAGCGTCGACAGATGCGACGCTGAAAATAATCGCCCCAATAAAAAGCAAAATCCTTTTCATCCTTAGTACTATAAATATATGTTATCAGAATCAGGATTGTTTAACAAGTAAAATGAAAAAGAAAAATCCGACAATTGTCGGATTTTTTTAATTTGCGTTTTCGTTTGATGGACGGTTGCGTTCAACAAATGTGATGCGACCCTTGTCCAGGTCGTACGGTGTCATTTCGACACGTACGTGTTCGCCAACGTTAACCCAGATGCGCGCCTTGCGCATTTTGCCACATACAGTTGCCAAAATTTCATGTCCGTTTTCCAATTTTACACGGAACATCGTGTTCGGCAATTTGTCTTCAACTGTGCCACTGAAAACAATTACGTCATCTTTTGCCATGAATTTATCCCTTAGATTTCGCTAGTTTTTATGGCGTATATGATATTGTGTGTTCTGTGAAAATGCAAGTGTTTTTATTTGCTTGTCTGATAGGGGAAATTTTGATAGAATTGTATAACAAGTGTATGTAGGGTGGAATCTATGAAATTAAAAAATATTGCGGTTTTGTTGATATTAATTCCGGGTGTTGCGTTCGCAGCGGTTCGTGGTAATAATGCGCGTGTCGGTGTGTCGCGTGTATCTGCGGCGGCGGGGCGTGCGCCAAATATCACAGGCAAGACATCAAGTCCAACGATGACGACGGGAACGAAAAAAACGTCGTCTGGTGATGCAGCGGATGAAGGTGTAGATGATTCTGTCGAAGAAGTGGTAGAAGAAGTAGAAGAAGTTGTTGAGACAGCGCCTGCAAAGACAACAAAAGAAGTTGTGGTGTCTGGCAATTGTCGTGATGCGTATCGTGAATGTATGGACGAATTTTGTTTGTTAGACGAATCGGAGGGTTATCGTTGTGCGTGCTCTTCGAATATTAATAAGTCAAAATCTTTGATTCAGGAAATTCAACAAATTCAAGAAGAAGCAGATAAATTATATACCGAAGGGGTAGAGCGTGAACGTTTAGGTGCCAAGGCAAAGTTAGTATTTGGAGAGAGTGAGGCAGCAAAGAAAAGTTCGCGTGCGTCAGGATTAAGTTTTGCGCAGTGGTTGAATTCAGAGGCAGATGATGAAGATGCGTTGGATTCTGATGCGGATATTGGTGATGGTTTATACGCGATGGCGGCAGAATTTTGTGCATCTGAATTAGAGGCGTGTGGCGACAAGGCAGAAATGGAAGAAATGTTGTATTCGCGTCAGATTACATCAGATTGCAAGGCGTTTAGTTTATATTTGGCAGATCAGAAATCGAATGCCCAGGCGAATAAACGTACAGCAGAGGCATCTGTTCGCCAGGCGCGTTTAGAAATGCTGGATACAACAAACAAGTATAATCGTGGTGAATGTTTGTTGGCGTATCGTGCATGTGTCGCGGACAAGGGTGGATGCGGAAGTAATTTTGAGAATTGTTTAGATGCTGATTTGCTGGGGCGTCGTGCAAATGCATGTGAAAATGTTTTGGATCAGTGTATGGCGGTGCGTAAAGATGTTTTAAAGGATTGGCAGGCAGAATCGGAATCTATTTTGGAAAATGCTGTAAAATATGCGGATAAGTATCGTCGTCAGACGTGCTTGGCACAGATACAGGTTTGTTTGGAAGATGGTTGTTCGACATCGACAAATTCTGCGTGCTTGACTGATGTTAATGTCGCAGCAGGTGTTTGTCCGATTATTGATGAATGTAATGAAATGATTCCTGGATTAAAGGCTGTTGTGAATGACAAATTGGGATATTTGCGTACGCAATTCTGTCAAAATGACGTTGATGCGTGTCTGCGTGACAAGTGTGGCGAGAATTTTACAAAACCAGAATGCGTTGGTAAAAAACCGTCCGAAATTGTGGCTATGTGTCCGCAGTCAATGTTCCCATCGTGTAAAACGGAAACACAGTTTGATATTATTGTGTCGGCTGCGGTTTTGCAGATGGATTATCAGATGATGCAGGGGTGTATCAATTACTTTGGTGAACAACTGGGCAAGACATGTGGGACAGATATGTCGTGTCTGCCGGCAGACGATACGGTTATGGGGTTGACGGAAATTCCAGAATCGGAACAGGATATGGTTGCATTGCGTGTTCGGGTGCGTGAAAATTCTAAGGCAGCTGTTGATGAGTTTTTTAAGCAATTCGAACAAGATAAAACAGTCGCGGCGTGTTCTGATGCGGAAAAGCCAAAGGGACGTAATAATTTGGGAACCAGCGTGTTTAATACGGCAAAGCTGATTGCAGAAATTGGTGCAGAAAATCGCGCAATGCGTGAACTGGAATCCAAGATTGCAGAATTGTCACGCGAACAAGAACTGGAAGAAGCAGAAAAGAATTGTTATGCGACATATAAGGTAGAAACGCCAGAAGAAGGAAAGAAGAATTATAGTTATATTCGCAGTGTGCAATTTGAACCAGCGTTGCGTAATTGTCACGTGTGTCGTATGCAGCAAGTGTGTGAGGTTGGTGGCGAATCTAAGGCAACGTCTGCATTGAAATCTGCGGCTGGTGGATTGTCGGCAGGGGCAGCAACGGGTACGATGGTGTCTGCTGGTTGGGGTACGGCAATTGGTGGTATTGTTGGCGCTGTTGGTGGCGGTTTATTGGGGATGGCGTCTGGTGGCAAGCAGGAATTCTGTCAGGAAATTGAAAGTTGCGAAGACGTAAATATGTAAATTCTTGAAAATGGATTTAGGGAGAGAGTTGATATGAAAATCAGAAATATATATGCGTTGTTTCCATTGGTTGGTGCGTTGATGACATTGCCGATTGTTGATGCGTATGCAGCAGCGGCAAAGAAAGAGACAAAGCAATCGGCATTAAAGAAGGGTACAACTGTTCGTACAAAAACGGATGCGTCCGGATTGTATGAACAGGAATGTTATGATGCGTATTATGGCTGTATGGATCAATTTTGTATTTCTGAAAATGATAGTGGTGGCACGTGTTCGTGCAGTGATTTAAGTATTAAATACGATAAGCAATTTACAGAAATTCAAGATATTTTAGGTGAAGCAGAACGTGTCTCAACAATAGAGGTTGAAAAGGTAAAACTGGGCGCCAAGGCCGATATCGTTTTTACAGGAACGCGTGAATATGACGAGGCAGGAAACTTAAAAGAGATTGATGAAATTGAGGGTAAAAATTCAAAAGAAAAAAGACGGCAGGATTTGATGGCCTTGTGGAACGAGGCATATGAAGATGAAGAAGAAGAAATGGATGCCGAAGATTTTTCAAATCTAAAAGGTAACGCATTATATGAAGCAGCAGAAAAGTTGTGTCTGAACGAGGTTCCAGAATCATGTGAAGGCGATATGATGTTATTGCGCAATATGTATTCGCGTCAGATTACATCAGATTGCAAGGCATATGAAAACAGTTTGGCAACAAAAAAGAAAGAAGCAGATTTGGCGTTGGCGCAGGCCCAGGGGGATGTTCGTCAGGCGTTAAAAGAAAGTTTTGAAGAAGCGAACAAATATGATCTGGGACAGTGTATGGTTCAGTTTAAAAAATGTATGCAGACTGATGATGCATGTGGTAAAAACTGGGAAAATTGTGTGTCGACAATCGCGTCTGAAAATATGCAAAATAATCAGGCAAAAAGTACAGCCGGTACAACTGTGGCAACGGTTGATGTGTATGATATTACCGCATCTACGATGGAGGTATTAAGCGCAAAACGCACCATCTGTGAAAATGTTTTGGGACAATGTGTCGCTGTGCGTGATATGGTATGGCCTGCGTTTTTAAAAGAGGCGGCGCCAACAATTAAGGTGGCAGAAACCGCCGCAGAATCAAAATTCCGTCAGTCTTGTTTGACCAATATTTCAAACTGTATACAAAAAGCATGTAAAGATGATATTGTTGGCAAGGGTGTTGAAACAATGGATGCTTGTTTGTCGCGTCCAGATATGGCGCGCAGTTTCTGTAAGGTTGAAATAGACCCATGCGAACGCATGGAACCGTTGATTTGGGGGTATGTAAAGGACAAGTTGGCGGCAATGCGTGTGGATGCGTGTACCCAAGAAGTTAAGGATTGTTTTACAGCCGAAGATCGCTGTGGTGAAAATTTCCAAAATTGTATTGGTATGGATTATGACTATATTCACGACATTTGTCCGATTGACAAGTTGGTTGTGTGCAAGGCAAATAATCCAGATTTTGCAATGGAAGATTTGGATTCTATGCTGATGGGATTGTATTTAAATATCGATAATTCTGCCCTGGATCAGTGCCAGGAATTGGTTGACCGTAAGATGGCAGAAATTTGTGGAGATACAGAAAACTGTGATAGATTTGCGAGCGATGAAACAATTGGTACTGGGTCATTGCGTTCACAGAAAGATGGAACGATTTATCGTGTGACGGGTATGATTTCATTTGGTTCGATAAAAATGGGTGATGCAACCGGTAAAACCGTCGATGCAATTAATGAAGATGATGAAGGTGCGGTTGTGTTGGGACCTGGTGAATTGGGGGTTCGCGAATATTTGGCACAGGTTCGTCAACGCAATGCAGATGTGCCAGATGCAGATGCTATTATTGCGACAATTGAAGAAGAGCTGAATAATATCACGGGTACAATCAATCGTACAATTGAAATGATTGAACAGGATCCAGAGGTTCAATTCTGTGTATATGGTCGTGACTTGTCTCAGATTACAGGTAAAAAGAATCAGAAGACCACGGGACGATTCCCGAACCTGTTGACACAGTTAAAGATGCAGATTGCGATTTCGGCGTTAAAGCAGGCACAAAATAACTATAATAAAAAGTTTAATGAGGCCGTGACAACCGCAACCAAGGATGCATCCGCAGATTTAGCACAATATATGTGTCAGCGTTTGGCTGCAACAAATGGTGAATTGGCGGGGGCGCCAAATTCCCAGGTTGATACGCCGTTGGCACCACCATATGCAATTTCATATGATGTTGGTGTTGGGCTGATGGGGTCTGATTTGACAAAGGGCGGTCATGCAACAAGCGAAGGTTTGAAGACCAAGGCTGATTTCAGTTCTGCTGGTGCTGATTTGGCGTCATTAAGTTTTGGTTCAAAACGTCATAAGTTTGAAGGCGGTGGGTATACACGTGAAGTATGGTCAACATTTAATCGTGAAACCAGAAACTGTCATTTCTGTACCAGTACAGTGACACAAAGTTGTACAACGAAAAAGAAGAATGGTTTCTTGGGCATTGGTGGCAGTCAGAGTGTGGACTGTAAGACATCGGCGCCTGTGGAAAAATGCGAAGATATACCAATGTAATTTGTGGGGTGGGGTAATATGTTAACAGAAAGTATAACTGTTGCAGAAAAAGTTCAGATAGAGGCAGGATCGCTGGAGGCGATCTTGTCTACCTTGGGCGAAAAGGCTGTTTCGTTCGGAATGCGTCTGTTGGCGGCGTTGCTGATACTGGGGGTTGGGTTGTGGCTTTCAAAACGATTGCTAAATTCAATTCGTCGCGGTATGGAACGACGTAAGGTTGAATTATCATTGCGTACGTTTTTGTTGTCCTTTTTGAATATTGTTTTCAAGGCTTTTGTCGTTATTATCTGTTTGACCACAGTTGGTGTTCAGATGACATCAATTGTTGCTGTGTTGGGTGCTGCATCGTTGGCGATTGGTATGGCGTTGTCTGGAACGTTGCAGAATTTTGCCGGCGGGATTGTTATATTGTTTTTTAAACCGTTTAAGGTTGGCGATACGATAGAGACTGCAACGGGCAAAACAGGTGTTGTAAAAAAGATTATGATTTTTACAACCGAACTGCATACGTTTGATAATCAGGTCGTATTCTTGCCAAATGGTGCATTGGCAAATGGTGAAATTACAAATCTGTCTAAGGGAACAATTCGTCGTTCTGATTTGAAATTAAGTATCGCATATGGCGACAGTGTTGATCAGGCACGAAAGGTGATTTTGGGTATTTTGAAAAAGGATAAACGCGTGATGCAGGATCCTGCGCCATTGGTTTTTGTTAATAATTTGGGTGAAAGTGGCGTTGATATAACAGTGCGATATTGGTCAAAATATGCGGATGTATATGGTTCAACAATGGATTTGATTGAGCAGATTTATGAAACATTGCCAACCAAGAGTATTAATTTCCCATTCCCCCAGTTGGATGTTCGTATTACAAAATAATTGTTGTATTTTTCTGTGAACAGTGCCTAAAAAAAATCCCCTGTTTGGGGGATTTTTAGTTGTGGTACTTAATTTTCTAGAAACTAAAAAAACTCTTGTTGCTTCGCGGCACTGCGTAGTCACGCCTATCGCAGGCAGGGACGTGTTTTAGCAGTTTATTTTGAAACAACGACCATTGCAGTTCGCAAAATCGTATCGCCAAACATATATCCAGGCTGCATTTCGTCGATAATTATATTTGATTTTTTATCTGGGCATTCAATAACTTGAATCGCGTTGTGATGCATTGGATTTAATGTTTCGTCAATCGATTTAATACGCGTTATGCCAATCTGTTCAAATGCAGATTCCAGTGCGCGTGCCATTGTCTGTATGCCTTCGTCATTTGGCGCCAGTTTTAATGCGGCATCAACGGCGTCCATTACAGGTAAAATTTTTTCTGCCACAGACATTGCACGATTTCGGGCGCGTGATTCTGCGTCCAGTGCCGCACGACGGCGTGTGTTTTCCAATTCTGCCGCCAGACGCAGGTATTTGTCGTTTAATTCCGCTAATTGGTTTTGCAGTTTTTCAATTTCTGGATTCGTTTGTTCGTTCGCAGATGACGACACCGTTTCCGGTGCGTCATCAATTGATACAGATTCTATCTTTACTTCTTTGTCTTTATTGTCGTTCATACCATTTCCTGTTTTTCTTTACTATATATTTATTTTACACTGGTTATTATAGGTATGAAATCGTCGCTTTTCAAGGACGCGCCACCAACCAATACACCATCTACGTTTGATATGGACATAATTTCTGCGGCATTGTTGCCCTTTACTGACGCACCGTATAATACGGGTGTGCCTGTCAATCCCATATCAGACAATGTTTTTGCGATTAGGGTGTGTGCCTCTGCAATTTCGGTGGATGTTGGGGTTAATCCTGCACCAATTGCCCATCGTGGCTCATATGCAATAATTATATCTGTGTTAACATCCGTTGGAATTGATTCGCGAACCCCAGATTCAATTACCGCCATTGTTTTACCTGCTTGCTTTTCATCCATTGTTTCGCCAACACAAATAATTGGCACCAATCCATTTGCCAATGCTTGTTCTGCCTTTTGACGAACGATAGAATTTGTGTCACCGTGGTATTGTCTGCATTCACTGTGACCAACAATCACATACTTTGCTCCTGTGTCCGCAATCATTTTGGCGGAAACTTCGCCTGTATATGCGCCATTTGCATGTGCGCTAACATCTTGGGCGCCAATCGCTACGCGGTCCGATTTTACATCCAACATTGTAAAAGGTACGCACAAGATTATTTTATTTTCGCTGTTAACAGATGCCAAATCTTGCACCATATTTTTCAATGCATCACGACTGCCGTTCATTTTCCAGTTGCCTGCAATAATCTTCATTGAAAATCTCCTTTTTTTCATTGATTTTATATGTTTCGTTTTGCTATGGTAGCGCAAAAGGGGACAAAATGCTAGAATATTTAAGAAATGCATCAGAAAAAACAGTTGCAAAAATTTTAATTGGTATATTGGCGTTCTCGTTCGTTGGATGGGGCGTCGCAGAATGGATCTTTGGCGGTGTCGTTGGTGACAATTCGCTGGTCAAGGTTGGCGGGTCAGAGGTTTCTGTACAGCAATTTAATAATGAGAAATCACGTGAATTGGCAATGATGACGCGTGAACAGCAACGTGCAATCTATGCCGATGCAAATGCACAAAATGAGTTTTCGCAAAAGGTATTAACAAAGTTAACAACGCAACAAATGACCGAAAATCGTGCCAATGATTTGGGCTTTGTGGTTAGTGATAAACGAATCGCACGTGGAATTCGCGAAATGCCAGAATTTCAGATAAATGGTGAATTTTCAACATTCGCATTTGATACCGTTTTAAATAATTCTGGTTATTCAGAGGCGGAATTTGCAGATATATTGCGTCGCCAGGTTTTACGTTCGATGGTCTTGGGGGCAATGTCTGTGCCTGTTCAAGTTCCTGAATTTACGGTCAAGGCGGTGTATGATGCACGCTATGGTGAACGTGAAATAGATTATACGTCGGTTAAATATTCTGATTTTAAGGTTGATAATCCAACAGACGAACAGTTGGCGGAATATTACAAACAAAACCCACAAATTGTTCCAGAAACCCGTGCTGTGTCGTATGTCTTTATACCCGCAGAGATGGCCAGTCCAGATAAATATGATGCAGGTTATGCAACCGCAGTAAAGGTTGAGGACGATATTATCGCAGGTGAATCAATGGATGCGACCGCAAAAAAGTACGGTGCAAAATATGTGGCAATAAAGGCGTTTGGTCGTGATAATCGTCCTGTGGACAAGTTGATGACAGATGCGTTGGTGTCAAAGATTTTTGATATGGACGAAGGGCTGGAAAGCGAAATGATTGAAACCAAGGATGGGTTCTTGTTTGTTCGCGTTGATAAAATCAATCCATCGCATAAGGCTGAATTTGAAAGCGTAAAGAAATCATTGGTTGCAGATTGGAAAAAGGCAGAGCAGAAAAAGCAAGCATATGTTCGTGCGAATGATCTGTTGGTTGATTTGAATAAGAATGGTAAGTTGGCGGATAAAAAATCTGTGACTGTGTCGCGTGCGTCTGGCGCCCCGATTGAGGTTTTGGTAGATGCGTTCCGTGGCAAGATTGGTTCAAATTCGATTGTGTCTGGTGGTGATGCATTTTATGTGTTGCGTATTAATAAAGAAATTGCACCCAAAGTCGATACAAAAAAGATGGCGGATGTTCGTAAAGAATTGCAAGGTACGTCGCAACAAAATGTGATGGATGATTATAATTCGTTCTTGATGCGAGAATATCCGGTTGAAGTAAATGAAAAAATTTATAATCGTGTGTTTGTAAAATAAAAAAAACCGCCATATGGCGGTTTTTTATGAATAAATTTTATGCGCTTTTTTGCATTCTTTCTTGTGCTATCTTTTGCATTTGTGCTTTCTTTTGTTGTTCTTTTTCTTTTGCTTTTTTGCGATTAACTAAGCGTGCAATTGCATCGATGCCTTTTTCGAACATACTGGGTCTTGTTAGGCGTGCCATTTCACGCTCTTCGGCTTCTTTTAATTTTTGTTCGCTGTATTGTTTATCTGCTTCTGCTTGTTCTAGGTTTTTTGACCAACGAAAATTCGGATCCCTGATAGAGCCATCTTTTAAAATACCAGCATCAACTAATTGTTGTTCTTCTTTGGTATATACGGATTCTTTGTTTTTTTTGCTCATGTTTTTCTCCTTTGAATCTTTATGGGGGTTATACAACCTCTGTCACGGCACGCAGTGCGCCGTCACGTGATAATTGCACAACGCGTATTTTTTTATGCATTTCTGCAATTAATTCAGAACGACTGTATGCCGGTTGGGTGTGCAGGATTCTATCTGCAAATGCGGCATAGGCAGCTTCTGCACTTTCGGCGTGAATTGTTGTATAAAAGTGGTCGTGACCAGAACCCAGCATTTCCCACAAAATTGACGCATTGTCTGTGGAAATTTCGCCACCGATAATAACGTCGGGTGTCATACGAACAACCAAGTCCAACAGGCGTTTATAATCAAAATCATTATTTTGTTCGGTGCGTGACAATACCAAATGAACACGATTGGCCTGGGGAACGCGAATTTCACGTGCGTCTTCAACTGTTATGACGCGACTGTTCTTGTCGATTAATGTTAACATATGGTTCAAGAAAGTTGTTTTACCGGTTGCGGTTGCACCACTGATTAAAATCGGACTGCCGTCATTGATTGCGGACATTAATCTTTCATATGGATCGTCTGGACGAACATTTTCGCGTGGCTTAACCTTTAACAGTTCGGCACCACGTTTTAAATGATAGTTTTCGAAACTGGTTTCATGAACGCCGCCGCCACGAATATTCATTGCAACGCCACCTGTGACATCGCGTTCGTCGTATTGCACGTTTGGGCCGGCAATTGCAGTGAAACGATGGTTCCCCGGCAGGGTTGCATAAACCACAGGCATGCCGTGTATCGGATCAAACGGTCGTTCATAAATATTTGCAATGGTGTGTATCAGGTCAACCAGGTACTGCTTTGTCAATATTTCTGACTGATACGATACCCATGGGACGCGTGCGCCGTGCAGTCGCAACCATACTTCGCCTGCGTGATTGATAGCAATTTCTTCTACAAACGATGGCTTGTAGAATTCTTCTAGTGGTTTTAGTAAAGATTCTAATACTATATTTGACATCAAGGTAATTTTACCACAAATCGTGACTTGAATCAAAAAGGTTTATTTGCTAAAATGAAAAAAAAGAGAGATTGATATGAAAAAATCATTTTTATTTGTTGTTTTGGGTGCTTTCGCCTTGGCTGGGTGTGTGAATGATACAGATGCACCGTATAATCAGGCTGATTTTGCCCAGGGTGGGGCAGATGCGCCATTGTATAATGAACGTACCAGTGAATTTATGCAGGCGGAAAATCAGTATGCAAATATCGATTCGTATAAACCAAAAACCGCGGCAGAAAAAGAACAAAATAGCAATCGTTGGAATACGTCACGTATGGAAACGCGTTGGCAAGAGTATAAAGGCGCGATGGTGCGTGTCCAAATCTTGTTAGGGAATACTGATTTGCGTGAAATGCGTTTGCGTTTGATGCAAAATGCGGATGGTATGGATGTTGATGGCGATTCGCGTACTGTCTTGGCGGCGGTCGCTGATTATGAAATGAAACGTGTTTGTGGACGTAATGCTGATAGTATTGTGATGGTATACGACAGACCATCTTTTGATGCAATGCGCCCGACACCGTATTTTGATTATAGGATAGAGGCCGAAGGCGCAACAATGCGTGAATATGGTTTCAGATGTGTTTATAACAAATAAAAATAAACAACTAACAAAAAGGAAAGCATATGAAAAAGTTTGCAACAATTGCGGGGATTTGTGCAGTATTTGGTTTGGGGGCATGTGATGCAGGTGCCAAGGCAAAAAATGGTGATACGGTCATCATTAATTTTGCAGGATTTTTAGATGGTGTTCAGTTTCCTGGTGGTACTGCGGAAAATTTTCCGTTAAAGTTGGGCAGTGGTCAATTTGTTCCAGGTTTTGAAGACCAGGTTGTCGGCATGAAAGAAGGGGAAGAGCGTGATATTAACATCACATTCCCGGAACAATATGTCGCAGATTTGGCTGGCAAGGCAGTTGTCTTTAAAGTCAAATTAATTGACATCGTAGAATAGAATTTATGTTAAAGGTGTTTATTACCCTATGCAACGTTTGTTTGTATGGGGTTTTTGATTGACTTTTGTGGTTTTTTGATATAAAATCGCGCTTGCGTACGTGTTGTGTATGCAGCCGTTTGGCGAAAATGATAAACTAAGCTAAAAGGAAACTTAAATGATTGAAAAAAACTGGATGAGCTTGATTAAGCCAAAAAAGTTGACTATCAAGACAGATGAATATAATCCAAATATTGCAACATTAATCGCAGAACCGTTGGAAAAGGGTTTTGGTTTGACATTGGGGACCGCGTTGCGTCGCGTATTGTTGTCTTCTTTGCAGGGGTGTGCGCCAATCTATATCAAAATTGATGGTGTACAACACGAATTTTCCAGTATTTCTGGTGTACGTGAAGATGTGACCGATATTATCTTGAACCTGAAAGGTGTTTATTTTAAGGCGTTAAGTGAAGGTCAGCACAAGGCTTATCTGAAAGTTAAGGGACCAGCTGTTGTGACTGCGGGTATGATTGAAACAGCAGGTGGTGTCGAAGTTATGAATAAAGATGCAGAAATTTGTACATTGGACAAGGGTGCAAATTTAGATATGGAAATTACATTGGGTACAGGTCGTGGTTATGTTCCTGCATCTGCACATTCTGATGGTTTGCCATTGGGTGTGATTCCGGTGGATTCTATCTTTTCGCCAATTTTAAATGTTGCCAGTGATGTTTTGCCAACGCGTGTTGGTCAATCAACAGACTATGATAAATTGGAATTGACAGTTAAAACAAATGGTTCTGTTTCGCCAGAAGATGCGATTGCATTCGCGGCACGTATCTTGACAGATCAGTTGGTTGTCTTTATTAATTTTGAAGACCCAGCACAGATTAATGCGCCAAGTGAAGATGAAAAAGCGAAAGACGCATTGCCATTTGATCCAAAATTGTTGAAGCATGTTGATGAATTGGAATTGTCTGTTCGTGCAAATAATTGCCTGAAGAACGACAAAATCAACTGGTTGGGTGAATTGGTTCAAAAGACCGAAGCAGATATGTTGAAAACACCAAACTTTGGTCGCAAGTCCTTGAATGAAATAAAAGTTCAGTTAGAAGCAATGGGCTTGGGCTTGGGGATGGAAGTACCAGGTTGGCCACCAGAAAATATTGCGGAATTGGCCAAAAAGTACGAAGACCCATACAAATAAATTGATTTTTGTGGACGCTTGTTGTGTTTGTCGGTTTTCATGTAGGTCAACTACACTTCAAACCGTCAAACACTTCCAATCGTCTCATAAAAATCAATTTCTTACTAAGCAAGGAGTGTGAGAAATTGTGAAACGTCAACAATCGCCTCACATAATTTAATTTCTTGCACTGCAAGGGAAAGTGGATTTTTCTTGCAAAATATGGAAAATATGATATAAAGGAACGTCGAAATGTCTAAGAAAACAAAGAAAGAGCAATTTGAAAGAGGAACCAGAAAGGTTTCTTGGCTTGCAAAGTTGGTTAATTCTTTGTTCTTTGGGCAAGATGCGCTGAAAGATGATTATTATAGCAATCGGCGTGTAAAAGACATAAAAGAAAGATAAAGTTTAATTCCATAATTCTGGCAATGTTGTCAGGTTGTGGTGTCTCAAAAAATCCCACCCAAAACGGGCAGGGCAGAAACCAAAAGGAGTAATCGATGAGACATATGAAAGCAGGTCGCACATTTAATCGCGATACAAATGCACGCAAGGCTTTGTTTATTGGCTTGGCGAAAAACTTGATTGAAAAAGAACAGATTAAAACAACTTTGCCAAAGGCAAAAGATTTGCGCAGTGTCGTTGAAAAACTGATTACTCGTGCAAAGGTTGATACTGTTGCAAATCGTCGTTTGACAGCATCTGAATTGGGTAATTCATCTGCGGCAACTGTTAAAAAGTTGTTCGACGTTTTGGGTAAACGTTATGCAAATCGCCCAGGTGGTTATACACGTGTTATGAAGGCTGGTTTCCGTTATGGTGACGCGGCACCTATGGCGATTATTGAATTGGTTGACCGTGATGTAAATGCAAAGAAACCGGTTGCACCAGTTGTTGAAGAAGTTGCAGAAGAAGCTGTGGCAGAAGAAAAGCCTGCAAAGAAACCTGCAGCGAAAAAAGCAAAGAAAGATGCAGAATAATTAAAAAAATCCCCCGTTTGGGGGATTTTTTTTGACATATAAAATTTGTTTGTTATAGTCGGTGTGAATTTAATATGAAGGATAATTAATGGCAGATTATAAGATAAGTCAGGCTGATTATAATATTCTAAAAAATGCTATCAGCGTATTGGAAAGAAAGATTATTGGGGTGGAACGTGTAGCTGCTTTGGCAAATGCCAAGCGGGTGTTGGAACGCATCAAACCATTGGAAATGATTGTCAATGGACGAGAGATTTTAACAGATGACAAGATGGCGGATTTGTTTGGTGAAAATTATAAGGGAATTTTGTACTATAATTTCGACAGAAAAAAATGGAATTCTGATAGATATATGGGGATATCTGTCAAGGGGCAAGATATTGATGCAGCAAATGCAATTGAAATGCGTACAAAAATGCATCGTATGAAGGATTTTGCAGATTATGAATTGGTGGCTGTTGTGACCATGGTTGTGCCGTTCACGGTATATCCAACGCATGATGTCTTTGTTGAAAATCCGCGTTATGATTTAAGGGGGGATTGTGTTGTTGGAACAATTGTTCGTCGTGATAAAAGAACGGGGCGTATTTTGCCTGTGGATAATCGCTGGGTGGCTGTTTTAAGGTTCAAAAATCATACGGCGGCATGCGCGACGGGTTCATTCAGATTCGTGTTCGAAGGCGCAACAAATTCACTGTATCGTAAATTGTTGGCAGAACGTCCGGGACGTCAAAAATAGTCATGGTTGTTTAAGAAATTGCCCTGTCATTTATGACAGGGCGTTTTTCTTAGCCGACTGTTAAATCTTTGCCTTTGACGTCGATATATACAGTACTGCCTTCGCCAATGGAACCGGTCAATATTAAATCTGCGATTTTATCTTCGACTGCGGATGTAATCAGACGTTTTAATGGGCGGGCGCCGAATACAGGATCGTATCCATTGTCGCCCAACCATTTGATTGCTTTGTCTGTGATATTTAATTCGATACGACGTTCGGTCAGGCGTTTTTCCAGACCACGTAATTGAATTCGAACAATTCCAGCCATAACGTCTTTGCCCAGTGCATTAAAGAACAAGATTTCATCAATACGATTGATAAATTCTGGTCTGAAATTTTTCTTTACTGCGTCCATGTCTGGCAAATTACTGGTCATTATAATGATGGTATTGGTAAAGTTCACAACATGTCCCTGACCATCTGTTAGACGTCCGTCATCCAATATCTGCAAGAATACATTAAAGACATCTGGATTTGCCTTTTCGATTTCGTCGAACAACAGAACCTGATATGGACGACGACGCACACTTTCTGTTAAAACACCACCTTGTTCATAGCCGACATATCCCGGGGGACTGCCAATCAAGCGTGATACGGAATGAGGTTCCATATATTCACTCATATCAATTCGTGTCATTGCAGCATCGTCATTAAATAAATATTCAGCCAATGCTTTTGCAACCTCTGTCTTGCCAACGCCGGTCGGACCCAAGAACATAAAACTGCCCATTGGGCGACGTGGATCTGACAGACCTGCGCGACTGCGACGAATTGCACGTGCAATTACCCCCAGTGCATGGTCTTGCCCCACAACACGCTTGCGCAGTTCGTCTTCTATATTTAATAATTTAGATTGTTCTTCGGCATTTAGTCTGTCGGCTGGGACACCTGTCCACTTGCTAACCACGGCGGCAATATGTTCTGGAAGTACCGTTTTATATTCCCGTGTATTTTCATTCATCTTGGTGATTTTTTCTTCCAGTTCTGGGATTTTACCGTATTGCAATGCAGATGCTTTTTCATAGTCACCATTACGCATTGCGGTTGCAACTTCTGCCTTGGCGGAATCAAGTGCCGCCATTGCGTCTGATAAACTGCGCATTTTTTGCTGTTCTGCCTGCCATTGGGCGGTTAAATCTTTTGATTCTTCTTCGACACCTTTGATAATATTTTCTAAATCGTTCAGACGTTTTTTGGATTCTTCATCTTTTTCTTTTTTTAATGCCTGTTGTTCTATTCTTAGTTGCATTAGATGTCTGTCAACTTCGTCCAATCTGTCTGGTTTTGATGCGATTTCGATTCGTACACGTGCGGCGGCTTCGTCAATTAAATCGATTGCCTTGTCGGGCAGAAATCTGTCTGTGATATATCGATTTGATAATTTTACCGCCGATACCAGCGCAGAATCAGAAATTCGTACACCATGATGACCTTCGTATTTCTCTTTTAATCCACGCAAAATAGATATGGTATCGTCAACCGTTGGTTCGTCGACATATACAGGTTGAAAGCGACGTGCCAATGCCGGGTCTTTTTCAATATATTGGCGGTATTCGTCCAGTGTTGTTGCACCCAAGCAGTGTAATTCACCGCGTGCCAACATCGGTTTTAACAGGTTGGCTGCGTCCATGCTGCCTTCGCCTTTGCCGGCACCGACCAAGGTATGCAATTCATCGATAAATAAAATTATTTTGCCGTCTGATTCTTTGACTGCTTTTAAAATCGCTTTCAGGCGTCCTTCGAATTGACCGCGGAATGATGCGCCTGCCATTAATGCACCCATATCCAGTGATAGCAGTTGTTTTTTTAATAAATTTTCTGGGACGTCACCCGAAATAATACGGTTTGCTAAACCTTCGACAATTGCTGTTTTTCCAACACCGGGATTACCAATTAAAACAGGATTGTTTTTTGTGCGACGACTTAATACCTGAATACTGCGACGGATTTCTTCGTCACGTCCAATCACAGGGTCTAATTTTCCATCTGCTGCCAATTTTGTGAAATCAGTAGTATATTTTTCGATAGCCTGTTGTGGTGTTTCTTGTAAATCTTCTGGATTCATCAAAATACTCCTTGGTTTGATTTATTTTCCCTATATATAGTGCCATAAACCCTCCTTTCAAGACACAGGAACCAATCCCCATGCTTGCAAACCAGCCTTTTTTATACTATGCTTTAACAAAAAGGACGGATCTAATGACTGAACACTATCAATTACCCGATGACAATCTTAAGCACAGTATCACCCTGGAAACATTGTTGAAACAACTTTGGAATTTTAAAAATGGCTTTCCGTTTGCAAACGTAAAATCTGCTGCGATACCGGGCAACGGCATCACAACCCCGTCCACCGATATTCCCTTGTATTCAACTGATGAATATAAAATTGTAAAGTTTGTTCCTGCATCTGGTGCTGCGACCCGTATGTTTCGTGACCTGTTTACATATTTATCCACCAATGAAATGAACACAACGACACAAACCGTTCTTGACAACCTGGAAAAATTCGCATTTTATGACGACCTGAAAGTTTTCTTGCCTGAAAACGCTTCAGATCGCGATATTATCGAGTGTATCATAACCGAACGTGGTCTGAATTATGGCAACCTGCCCAAAGGATTGTTGAAATTCCATAAATACGGCAACGAAACCCGCACAGCTGTTGCAGAACACTTGGCAGAAGGGGCCCAATATGCCGCATCACATGGCATGGTAAACATACACTTTACTGTATCCCCCGAACATATTGATGGTTTTAATCAAATATTAAACGCACTGGTTCCAGAATATGAACAAAAAACAGGTTTGAAATACGAGATTACCCTGTCCATGCAAAAGCCAGAAACCAACACAATTGCTGTAAATCCGGACAACACGCCATTCTTGGACGAAAACGGAAATTTTGTTTTTCGTCCGGCAGGTCATGGTGCACTGATTGAAAACCTGAACGACATCGATGCAGACATTATATTCATCAAGAACATCGACAACGTTTGCCCAGAACATGCACGCGATGACACAATTCGCAACAAACGTCTGCTATTGAATTATGGCATCCATATTCAGCGGCAAATATTTGAATATATAAACGCAATTGATAATGGCACTGCTGACACAGATATAATTCATGATTTTATCTGCAACCATTTGGGCTATCGTCCTGCAGTCGGTACTGATTTGCGTTCTGTACTAAATCGCCCGTTGCGGGTATGCGGAATGGTATTAAACACAGGCGCCCCTGGTGGCGGTCCATTTTGGACCACAGACCATCATGGCAACGAATCGTTGCAGATTGTTGAGTCTGCCCAAATTTCCCCAGAACAGTCATCGATTTTAACCAGTGGTCAATACTTCAATCCGGTTGATTTGATTTGCTTTGTCCGTGATTATCAGGGCAACAAATTCGATTTACATGAATTCATTGACCCCAATACTGGCTTTATATCCGAGAAATCGCATAACGGTCGCCCCCTGCGTGCAATGGAGCTTCCAGGTCTATGGAACGGTGCGATGGCAAAATGGAATACTGTATTTGTAGCGGTGCCACTGTCTACATTTACCCCGGCCAAGGTTGTCACAGATTTGATAAACGGCGGTCATAAAACAAATAATTAAAAAATATGAAAACAATGCTTGACTTTTTTATATTTTTGTTATAGATTTAGCGTCGCTATTAATTAAAGGTTAGAGTATTATGCCACGTGTATGTAAAGTTACAGGTAAGAAAACAGAAGTTGGGATGAATGTTTCCCACTCTCATCGTCGTACAAAGCGTACGTTCTTGCCAAATCTGCAAACATTAAAATTCCACAGTGATATTTTGGGTCGCGATTTTTCATTGCGTATTTCAACTGCTGGCTTGCGCACATTGACCAAGCATGGCGGTTTGGATGCGTATGTAATGGCGAAACCTGTATCACGTTTAACAGAAGATATGGCTGCAATCAAGAAAGCCATTGAAAAGAAAACAGGTAAACCAGCAGCCCCTGCGAAAAAGCCAGCACACAAGGCAAACCGCAGCGCACGCTTGGTAAAGAAAGTAGAAGCAAAGAAAGCCGCCTAATTTGGTTTTCGATGTGTTCTGGCCCCGTGGCGGAATTGGTAGACGCGCTTGACTCAAAATCAAGTTCTGCAAGGAGTGTCGGTTCGAGTCCGACCAGGGCCACCAAGATATAAATCCCCGTATGGGGATTTTTATTTTGCCCCCGTCGGACGAGAACCGTTCGGTTCGGAACGTCAGTTGACGAGAACGAGTTATTCAATGAAGTTCGAGTCTTACGTAGTGAAAGGGACCCATGGAGTGAAAACGAACATGGGAATTTACAGTCCGACCAGGGCCACCAAGATATAAATCCCCGTATGGGGATTTTTATTTTTTTTTTCTGTGCCGGTATTGGCAAGAGTCTTTGTGGTTGCAGAGTGGGATAGAGAACGTTCTGACCACTGTTTCGTTGCCAAATGTGATGACATTTTTGCCATATAGTAGATAAGGATTTTATTTTCTAGAAACTTAAAAACTATGCCTAAAAAAAAGGAACCTTTTTTTAGGCAGTGTGTTTCTCTCTCGTCCCATTGATTATAGCAGATTTTTTCATAATCTAAAAGCAAAAAATATGCCTAAAAAAAAGGTTGGTTTAATTTGGCAATATAAAAAAGGGGTAAATTATGGAAGAAAGAACAAAAATAAAGTTAAAAAATATCGGCGAACGTACTGCTTTTTTGTCGGCGGCGGTGCCATTTTGGGCGGTTGCGCAAGCACTTGCGCCGTTGGCCGCGTCAGTGATTGCGGGTAAAGAATTGTACGATGCAGAAAAAAGAATTAAGAGGCATGATTATTCGGAAAAGAGAGAGAAAGGAATTAGGAAGGAAGCATTAAAAAGAGCGGTGCAATACTGGTTGGATGTAACATTTTTAGCGCCGACAGGGGTTTTTGCGGAGGGGGTAATTGCAAAATATAAAGATGGTACAAAACGTCTGAAAGATTTTGATAAATTAGAAGTAGAAAAAGTAAGAAGAGTCGAGGAAGAAAAAAAGACGGCAGAAGCAAGGGCTGCAGAAAAAGCAAGAATAGCCGAAATGAATTCAGAAAAGGCATTAAGGGAAAGCGGTGTTGCAGAATTTTTGGGTTTTATTGACAGATTTCCACTGACAGAGGAAGTGACAACTTATAAATGTCCAATTAATAAGTTGAAAGAATTTTTTTCCAAATATACAGCTGAGGTTGTGCTGCGCGATTTCAATGATTTGCTTAAACAAAAAGATGTTAAAACGTTTTCAGAAATTTATGATGAATTAAAAGAAAGATTTGACAATGGGTGGCTTGAAGAAAACAAGAACTATTTTTTGCATAAGTATTTAATGGAAAGATTTGAAATTAATGCGCAAAAATATTTTCATATAGTTAAATTCGGAAACACTTATGTTATTGATTCTGATGGAAAGCATGCAGAACTTCGTCTGCCGAATTTTGAAGCCGAAGGCAAAGATCTTGTCCTTGTTTTCCCAGTTGAACAACTGGATTCTGTATATGGCCATATAAATGATTGGGGGATTAGACGCAAAAAAGAACGAGAAACGACAAACAAGAACAACGTGGCAGATGCGTTAAGGCGCAGCATGTTAACACAGAAAGGCATGTAAACAAAAAACACCGGCAAATGTCGGTGTTTTTTTTATCGATTACAACACGTTGTGGTCGTAAGCGTTTTATCGATTGGTTAGCTGTAATTCAATTCGGCGATTTTTTTGCAGGCTGTCGCGATCGTTGCCCAGTTCAACCGGGTGCAGGTCGCCAAAACCGCTGGGGACCAGACGACGTTTTGATACACCGTTTCGTGCCAATTCGTTCGCAACCGCTGTTGCGCGCAACAGGGACAGTTCGATATTATTTTTATAGCCAGTGGTGCCGGCAATAACTTGTTTTTTGTCTGTATGACCGTCGACGCGAATAATCCAGTTAATGTCACTTGGGATTTTGTTTTCCATGTCTTTTATGACATTTGCCAACAGGCGTAATTGTTCTTTCCCTTTGGCAGATAGTTTATATGAACCGCTGGGGAATAAAATGTCACTGTTTACGATAAATCGGTCGCCGTCTGTTTGGATTGTGGTGCGGTCACCAACAGCCAATTTTACAGCGCGGTAAAATTCAGATTGATATTTTGAAACATCGTTTAATTCTGCGACTTTGTCTGCCAATGCCTTGTTCAGGCGCGTTGACATTTCAACGTATTGAATTTCTTGGGTGCGTGATTTTTCTTCGGCTGCGTCCAAGGCGGCTTGCAATTTCGATAACTGATCTGCCAATGCAGCACGTTGTTCAGCCATTTCGTCTTGCAATTGCTTGCGTTCTTGTTCCAGTTGCGCGGTTTTTTCTTTGTCCAATGTTGCTTGATTTAATTGCTTTGTTAATTCGGCAATATCTGTTTGCATTTGTTCCGTTTGGGCTTGCAGTTCATTAACCTTGATTTCATATGCGCCAATTAAATCTTCGATACTTAAATCTGCCTGGTTCAGTTCTTCGTTTAACGTCGCGTTGTTTTGTTCCAGGTTTATCAGTTCGTTGCGTGCCAGAATCAGCAGGCGTTTTGCCTCTTGCTCGTCCGCGGTCATTTGCTTAATCGTTTGTGCCTGTTCGGCGTTGGTTTGTTTTAATTCTGCGACAACCTTGGCGCCGGTGGATTTATTAAATACGCTGGTCGTTGTCCACAGGAATACAAATACAATCAGCAAGAATATTAAAATAATAACCAGGTTTGAAAATAAATCGACAAATCCAGGCCATGCATTTGGTTGTGTGCGATAACGAAAGTTCATCATGTTTTTTCTCTCTCTTTTTTTTGCTCTATTTATATCTGGGAAATTTTATCGTCCAGATTTTGTACAGTTTTTGTTAATTCCCGTGTCGCCAGGTTTATTTTTGGCAATACTTCGACAAACTTGTCCGCAGATGTTAATTGCGTGTGTGTTGATAGATAATCTTCCAGTTCATGATAAATTGTGTTTTGTGCAGATTGTACCTGTAGACTTAAAAATCCAACTGTCAAACTGCCCCCCAGACCCAACAGTGAACTGGTAAATGCGGTTGCCATGCCTGACAATGGTTTGGTAAGACCCGCCTGCATTGATTGTAAAACCGTTTCGTCAGAAAAGTTTAAGTTGCCGATTAATTCTGCAAAACCGCCAACGGTCAAAATTAATCCCCAGAATGTCCCCAACAAACCTAAAAATATCAAAGTGTTTGTTATGTATCGAACCGATTCGCGGGCGTCTTCGAAACGAATCATTATCATATCCATAAATCCTGTTAGTGATACTGACGATATGCGACGTGGATTTGATGATAAAATTTGTGCCACAGGACGTAATAAACGTGGGGGCAGGGCGATTCCGCGTTTGCCCATGATATAACCACGCAACCATTTGTGTTCGGGTAATAACTGAAACATTTGAACGAAACATAGACATATGCCGAATATGGATGTGCCAATAATTACACCATTTAACCATATGTTCGCAGTTGCAATCTGCATAAATTCAGCACCAAAATACAATATGCCCACCAATAAAATTGTGGTGAATAGTGCCATACGATTAAGTGCGCTATGAAAATACTTTGTCATATGTGTTCTCTCTTTATATTCTGATAATAGTAAATTTTAGAAAACCGTGTCAACAGGTAAAGTGTTTATATTAAAAACTACTTGATTTTTGTTTGGAAATTGTCATAATTGATGACGTTCCTGCTGATGACATGGGGTCGTCGGCTGATTAAACCAAAGGAAATAAAATGGCTTTTTATGAAAGTGTCTTGGTTTTCCGCCAGGACTTGACAGAGTCGCAAGTTAAAGAAAAAGCGGCAAAATTTGCAGAAATCATCAAAGAACTGGGTGGCGAAGTAAAATCCACAGAATTCTGGGGCTTGAAAAACTTGGCATATATTATTCGTAAAAACCGCAAGGCACATTACGTTATGCTGAATATCGAATTGCCAGGCGCGCAGATTACAGAATTGGAACGTCGTTCACGTATCGACGAAGACGTTATCCGTTTCTTGAATGTTCGTGTTGACGAATTGGCGACAACACCTTCTATTATGATGAAGAAAAACACAGAGGAGGCAGAATAATGGCAGTTCGTGCAGCAATTTATCGTAAAAAATCAAACCCTTTAAAAGGAAAGGTTATCGATTATAAAGATATCAAAACATTGTCACACTATATCACAGAACGTGGTAAAATTGTGCCAAGTCGTATCAGTGGTGTTTCCCAGAAAGATCAACGTGCGTTGGCAACAGCCATCAAACGTGCGCGTCATTTGGGGTTAATGCCATTCGTCAGAAATAATCTGGGTTAATCCCTAACTTATAAATATAAGGACAGATAAAATGAAAGTTATTTTAACAGAAAAAATTACAAAGTTGGGTAATATCGGCGATACTGTTGAAGTTAAAACAGGTTATGCGCGTAATTATTTGTTGCCAAATGGCAAGGCAATGCGTTTCACACGTGAAAATGTTGCGTTGTTCGAAGCCAAGAAAGCAGAATTGACTGCACGTCAAGAAGCAGCAAAGAAAAGTGCAGAAGCAAATGTTGATGCAGTTAAGAATGCAAAATTGCATATGATTCGTCAGGCTGGTGATACAGGTCAATTGTATGGTTCTGTATCAACACGTGATATTGCACGTATGTTGAAAGAAATTGCAAATGTTTCTGTTGAATCAGCACAGGTTTTGTTAGGTGCGCCAATTAAATCTGTTGGTGCATTTGATACAAAAATTGCATTGCATCCAGATGTTATTGTGCCTGTAAAAATCTATGTTGCACAGTCGCAAGATGAGATTGATGCATTGGTTGCAGGTAAATCTTTGACATTCGGTTCTAAAAAGGTCGAAGAAGTTGCAGAAGAAGCACCGGTTGCAGAAGTCGCAGAAGAAAAAGCAGAAGAAGCTGTGGAAACAACAGACGCAGAATAATCTGTGTGCGTATATATAAATGACAAAGCCCGCCGAATGGCGGGTTTTGTTTGATATTCTGTTGAAAATTTTATCATTTTGTGATAAAATTCCGCATGTAAAAAAAAGGATTAAATATGGCGATGATTTACTGTCGTGAATGTGGTGCAAAACATTCTGATAAGGCAAAAGCGTGTCCGAAGTGTGGTTGTCAGATGTTTGATGCCTCTAAATCAATGGTTGTGTATATTTTATTGGCTTTCTTTTTAGGGGGCTGGGGGGTGCATAAATTTTATGCAGGTCGTCAGAACGAAGGGATTGCAATGTTATTGATGGGAACAATTGGATGGTTGCTGATAATCCCAGGTATCATTGTTTGGATATGGGCATTTGTTGATTTTATTGTTGGTATTATAAATATGAATCATCCAGAAAAAATATTCAGAAAATAAAAAAAACGCCATTTGGCGTTTTTTTTATTCTTCTTTAAATAATTGTGCTGGGTTGACGGCATTATTGCCACGTCTAACTTCTAAATACATTTCTGGTTTGTCCGGATTCATACGACCGATTGGTTCGCCGGCCAGAACCTCTTGTTCCAGCATAACATCGATATTGCCCAGGTTTGTCATAACCGTGTTATAACCATTTTTGTGCGATATAATTATAACCTTGCCAAATCCTTTGAAATTATCTGCAAATTTTACGACCCCGTCTGCCGGTGCCATAACCAGTGCGTCCCCACGGGTGCGAATACGCCAACCGTCTGACTTTAGCCCCAGTGCAGTTTTTTCGCCGAACTTTACAACAACACGCCCCTTTACCGGCAGATTTAATTTTCGACGTGAAAAACGTGAGTCGCCTGACATTTGTGAGCTTCCTACGCCGGCAGATAATTCTGAAATACTTTTTGCGCGCGCCGACAATTCGCGCAATTTCTTTTTCAGTGCAGAATGTTGATTTTTTAATTTTTCATTTTGCGCACTGCGTGTGCGTAATAATTTATCTAGCTCTGTCTTTTCTTGGGCATATTTTTTTGCAGTTCTGTCAAGTTTTTCTTTTTCAATTGCACGTGCATCGCGAATTTCCCCCAATTCTTTGAACTGAGCTGTGGCGCGTTCAATTTCGCCATCCAACATATCAGCTGTACCAGACAGTATTGCGGACGTCAGAACGTATTCATGCATGTTTTCAGAATCGAAACTGGGGTGCATTGCAACGAATAAAATACTGGCAGTGGCATCTGCGATACGCCCACGATTTTGTTCCATTTCGCGGTTGATTTTATCGCGTTGGGCGTCCAGTTCTGCGATTTTTTTTGCCATGGCGCTGCGTTGTTCTTCCAGTGAACTAACCTTGTCTGCCGCCTTTACCAACTGTTTTTTTGTTTTTGAAATTTCGCGTTCAGATGTTTTTACCTGCTGTTCCAGTTTTTTGTTTTGCTGTTCTGTTTGTTTTATCTGGGCGTTTATCTTGGATAATTCACTGGCCCCAAATGTGGTGCCAGAAAAAGATGTGACTAAGATAAAAATGGTAAAAAACTTTTTCATTATTTTTTTACAACTCTTAAAAAGGTCTTTTTACCTTTTTGTACCATGTATTCGTTGGTCACTGTGATTGTGGCGCGAATATCTGTAATCTTGTTCCCATCAATTTGGATGCCGCCTTGTTCGACCATACGTCGTGCCTCTGACTTTGATGGGAATAATTTTGTTGCGACCAAGAAATCCAGCACTGGCATATCATCCACCATTTCAATTTCAACCGTCGGTACATTTGCGGAATTTGCACCGCCACCAAATAAAGCCGCCGCCGCTTCTTCTGCCTGGTGTGCAGCGTCACGCCCGTGTGCGATTTCTGTTGCGGCAAATGCCAGAATCTTTTTGGCTTGGTTTAATTCTGCCCCTTGTAATGCGGATAGGCGTGCAATTTCATCCAGTGGAATTTCTGTAAATATTTTCAAGAATTTTTCCACCAGGTCATCTGGGATGTTGCGGAAATACTGATAGTATTCGTATGGTGATGTTTTGTCTTCGTTTACCCAAACTGCGTTGCCCGCAGATTTGCCAATTTTATTTCCATTTGAATCTGTAATCAGTGATGTGGACAGGACGAATGCCTCTTTGCCTAATTTTTTGCGAATTAATTCAATGCCCATAATCGCGTTGCCCCATTGGTCTGCGCCACACGTTTGCAAAATGCAATTGTGTTCTTTGTATAGGGTCAGGAAATCAACCGCCTGGAATGTCATGTAATTGAATTCTAAAAATGTCATACCATTGTCCAAGCGACGTTTTACAGAATCCATTGATAACATACGTGGTACGGTAAAATCTGTGCCAAAATCACGCAAGAAATCCATATGACTGTATGTTTTCATCCAATCATAATTATCAACCATAATTGCATCGGATTTGCCGTCACCAAACGTAAAGAATTTTGAAAAAGATTTCTTTAACCCTGCAACATTTTTTGCCAGTGTTTCTTCGGTCATCATTGGACGACCGCTGTCGCGTCCAGATGGGTCGCCGATTCGCCCGGTTGCCCCGCCAACTAACATTATTGGCTTGTGACCATATTTTTGTAGCCATCGCATCATCATAACTGGTACCAAATGCCCAACATGCAATGAATTGGCGGTTGGGTCAGAACCCAAATATGCCGTAATTTTTCCAGCATTTAATGCATCGTTTAATCCGTCAAGGTTAGAAGTTTGGTTTATAAAACCGCGTGCAGCCAATTCTTTTAATAATTCGTTTTGCATAATAATTTCCTTTGTCTGGGGAATAATAGCACGCTTTTATTTGTCTTGCAAGCGGTGTAAAAAAACTATGCCTAAAAAAGGGGTGGTTTTTTTTAGGCATAGTTTTACATAATTTTTCACTAGGAATTCTAACATTTTTTTAAGATCAATACAAGCAATAAAACCCACCCTTTTTTTTAGGCATATGGGAGGAGGGGATATGAAACGTTTGCTGTTTTTTGGATTGTTATGTGTTTTTTCCATGTTGTCGCATAATGCGATGGCATTTGGTACGTGTATGTTTACTTTGAATGGAACTGCACAAAGTTTGGCAGAAGGCAAAACGATAGTTGTTGATTGTAATCAGGCAAAAATACCGACGAATTTATTGTTGCCGTATAAAACAATCAATTTGATTGATGTAAAGGCAACAAAATGTGAATTAAAGTGTTCGTTTGGCAAGATGGATTTGGTTGGTGTGACAGAATGCGAACCTGGTTGGAAAGTGGCAAAGCCTTTTGTTTTGTATAAGCAGATGTGTGTGCCAGAAGAGCAGCCAAAGCCAGAAACAAAAACAGAGAAAAAGCTAGAATCAAAACCACAGGTTAAACCACAAACCAAGAAAATCCAGACTTTGGAATCTGGGAACCCTAGTAGTTTGTTAAATCCAGGTGATGTCGTGATAGATTCAGGAAGTGTTAATGCAAGTGTGGCGACAAACAGAATCCTGACCTTGACACCCAGTGACCCCAGTGGTTTGTTAAAACCTGGTGATATGGCTGGTGCAGGGCTTGCAACAAACAGAATCCAAACCTTGGAATCTGGGAACCCCAGTGGTCTGTTAAATCCTGGTAATGTTGTGATAGATTCAGGAAGCGTTAATGCAAGTGTGGCGACAAACCGAATCCAAACCTTGGAATCTGGGAACCCCAGCGGTCTGTTAAATCCTGGTAATGTTGTTGTAAAGCCGGAAAATTTGACCTTGGAGCCGGGTGTGCGTGGCGTTTCGGTGGCGCTTGGGGCAGGGAACAAAACAATTTCTGGTGTCGTTTATGGTAAATATCCAAATGGAGAAGAAACGCTTATTGGTGCGACTGTGGCATTAAATGGGATAAGGACTGGTGTTAATGGTGTAAATATTACAGCCACGGATAGTGATGGAAAATTTACATTATCTGGGTTTGATAAAAGTGTAACGAGTTTGACGGTTACTTATACCGGTTTAAAAGGCGTTACGTATACATTAAATCCAGATTTAACATCGGAAACAGGAATCAGAATTGTTTTGCAAGAAGATTCAGAGATGTTGGAAGAAGTTGTTGTGATTTCGTGTAAAATGAATGAGGAGGCTACTGGTGCGCGTACGTCGGCCAAGATTGATGGGGTATGTATACCGATGTTTTGTATAGATGGTTATGAAATGCAGGACAAGGACGGCAAGGCATTTAATCAGTCGGACGAATGTCTGGGCAGAAACGGCAAGGAGATTGATTATGCAAAATGCAACAAAGATGTAAAATGTGTAAAAGTTGCAGGGGGACAGTCGACAAACAAAAATATAAATATTGGTCTGAATGTTAATCAGCCTGTTGTGTCCATAGAACAGTTGCGTCAGGAATCGCGTGCGCGTATTTTGTCTGCTGGTCGCACATTGGATTCGATGAAAGATGGTTTTGGCAAAAGCGTATGGAAGAACAAAGACGGTGGATTTAACACTGCACGTCTGGCATCTGACGGTATTGCAGGTGTTGTATTGGGAACGGCCGGCGGTCTGATAACCAGTAATGTTATCAAGAAGAACCAGATAAAGGGTGGTTTTGAAGATATAAAATGCACCATTGGTGGTCAGACGGTTGCGGACTGGGGTGATGAATTCCAGGCTGGACTTGGGTTTAATTAAGAAAAACGCCCCGTTTGGGGCGTTTTTTGTGTCTTATGCGATGATAGAAACAAATATAATATATTGTTTCATTTTTTTATTTTTTCTGATATAATCTTACTTGAATCCAAGGGAGATTGGGTTCGGGCATTCTCAAGCCCCTTTATCCGGTGCGAAATCATCGTTAGAAAGATGTTTTGGTGTTTTTGCACCGTTGTTGACCCTGACGAATATGTCGGGGAGCTGTCGGTTATAAAATACAGGAAACTGAAAGACCACAGGATCAATGATAAAGTGATTTGAGAACTCCCTGACCGCTCTTTTTGGGGCGGTTTTTTATAGTTTTATAGGTGGGGGATATGAATAAGTATTTTATGTTTTTTTGCCTTGTTGTAATCGGGGTGGTTGGTACTTTGTACGCAAATTCAGTGCCGAATTTGTATGACAGACCAGATGTTGAATATTTTTCAGATGAAAAAAAAGATTATTTAAGTTCTTTGTCAGCCAATACGGAAAATATATATGACAATGATGATGTATCTTTTGCTTTTCAATTGTTTAAGGAAGAGGTTGCAAAGACGCTTGGTAAAGAAGCAAAAGAATTAGAGTCAAAATCAGCGGGTGAATCTGAGCAGGTGCAAATGATTTATTATCGTAATGCCCTGGCAGAGCATGCGTTTGAAGATTATCGGGATTATTTGATAAAAGAATTGGAACGTAAGTCCCAAGAAACTGGCAGAAAGATAATAAAGGAAGTAGATGAATGTTGGGATTGTACAAAGGTCGCAAAGCAGATAAGGGAAAAGTTAGGTTGTGTTAATACCAGGACTTATTACCGCCTGGATCGCGGTGAATTGGATTCTGAAAAATGTGTGATACCAGACGATTTGCCATTTAAAGATATTGTTGATTGGGAAAGGGAACATGCCTGTTTCTATCCAGATGGGTTTGAAGATTGGTGGATTGTTGTTGATGAAGATATGTTTTGTCCAGGGTTTGGTGATAGGTCTGCGATTAGTGATGTGAATGCGTTTTTTGATTCTGTTAGTGATGATACACATATCGTTTATAGTGTTACTTTGGTGCAATCTGGAACCAAGAACGATTTAGAAAGGGTGGATTTACATATGGATCGAAAGATTTCTGTTTATTCTGATTGGCATAATTGGCGAAATCAAGAAATTCAAGATATGCGTGATGGCAAGTATGCATATGATCCGAATTGTGATTTTTTTGGAAGAAAAGGACCGTGTATACGGGGCAGTAATGACGGCAGAAAATGGAAGTCAAGTGCAATACCGGCGACAAGTATTTATGGGCGTACTATGAATTTTGATTCTGTTGGGGCAGTAAGATGGGAAAAAAATTAAATTTTTTGATGGGGGCGGTTTTGGTTGGACTTGTTATGCCATCGTCTGGGTATTCGGTCACGAATGCGATAGATTTGTTTGGTCAAATTGATGATATTTTGAACAGACAACAATCGCAAACGATGGAACAAATTATTTCTGAAAATCCTAATTTACCAGATAGTGTAAAGTTGTATAAAAAGATTTTCGATTTGCAAAATAAATATGAAAAAGCCAAAGAACGTGAACAGTCGATGGAAAATAAATTGTTGGGCGCGGCGGCAATGGGGCTAACTGGTGCAGGTTTAAGTAAAACATTGTCTGCCATGGCAGAACAGCAGGCAGACCAGGCAGCAGAACTGGATATGGCAGCGTACCTTGCCACAATGCATTGCAGTTATGCACCGGGCAAGAATGTAAAGGGTGGTGAAAAGGAAGTCGAACTGCCCGGGGCGAATGAATTAATGTCGCTGAAAAGCCAATATTTGGCGTTGGCAAATGACCTGAAAATACGTAAAGAATCGCTGGGTATGCAACCCGGGATTGAAAGCGAAGTTGTCTTAGACGCGGTAACGTCTGGGTTATATGATGATACTGCGTTGGGCAAGATGGATGGAGCGTATGTGTCGCTGTCACGTGCGTTGACTGACCCGGATGGTGAAGATGCCAAGAAGTGGGCAGCACAAAAAGAAGAAACAGCGAAAGACAAAAAGACCGGGACAACATTGACGGCGACAGGTGCGATTGGTGGCGCGGTAGGGAACCTGATGATTGATAACGATAAAGGTGAAGAAGAAAAGAAATAAAAAACGCCCGGTTGGGCGTTTCCTTATTACATAACAAAATCTTCGCCCAGGTAAACTTTTTTTACCATTTCGTCTTGGACGATTTCTGGTGTTGTCCCGTGTTTTAAGATTTTGCCATCATGTAAAACATAACTGCGGTCTGTGATTCCCAGTGTTTCACGAACGTTGTGGTCGGTGATAATCACGCCCAGACCGCGGTTTTTTAGTTGTGATACCAGACTGCGGATTTCGTTTACCGCAATTGGGTCAATTCCTGCGAATGGTTCGTCCAGCAATATGAATTTTGGGTCGTTTGCCAATGCGCGTGCGATTTCAACGCGGCGACGTTCGCCACCAGATAGGGCGGTCGCAGGACTGCGACGCAGACTGGATATAGAAAATTCTTCCAGTAATGAATCAAGTTTCTTTTGGCGTTTCTTTTTGTCGGGTTCGACAACCTCTAAGATTGCCATAATGTTTTGTTCAACGGTCAGTCCGCGGAATACGCTGTTTTCCTGGGGCAGATATCCAATGTGCAGGCGTGCGCGCTGGTAAAATGGCAGATGGGTTATGTCTTGGGAATTTAAGAATATCTGTCCGCCGGTGGCAGATAACTGACCTGTTATGCAATAGAAAGCAGTTGTTTTGCCGGCGCCGTTTGGCCCCAATAAACCGACCGATTCGCCTTGGCGTGCCTCTAATGATATATCTTTGATAACCATACGTTTGCCGTATGATTTCGATAAGTGTTGAACGCGTAATACAGATTGTTTCATAATTTTATCACCAATTCATTTGTTCGTAATTTGTCGCCATTGCTGGAATCAACACGTACGTTGCCAGTTAGTGTTATGCGTTTTTTCTTGCGATTGTATTGTCCGTGGTTGGCGGTTATGTTATCCGTAATTTTTTTGCCGTTTGTTATACGGCTGATTGTGCCGGATACGGTATCCATGAATATTATGTCGGGGTTATCGTATTCTTGGTATCCTGTTTTGGCGCGCAGTTTAAATGGTTCGCCATTTTTATCTGTTCCAACAAATGATGCACCTGACATTTTAAATTGATTGCTGACAATGTCGGTCATGTTTACCGCAGAAATAGGCGTCCATAATAATTGTTTCGTAAACAGGGGGGCAGCAACCAGGGCCGCAATCATAACCAGACCCCAACCGGTAAAAAAGAACTGCCACAGGCGTTTTAAACGCTTGTGCTTGGTCAGTATAATAAAACTGCGTTTGTCTTTCTTCACATGTGCAGTTTAGCGCGAAGATAATAAAAATGCAATTTTTATATTTGTCAGTTGTTTTTTTTTATGTTATAATCTGTACCAAGAGAGATGAGAAAACCTTTATTGTTTTTTTGTGTTATTTTGATGGCTGTGCAAGGTACGGCAGGGGCGATTACAATTACAACTAAGTCTGCTGTAAAAAAACAAGAGACGTCTGTTAAGGATATGGGCGCCAGTTTAATCCCAACTGTTATGAATTTGGTCAGTGGTGTGCAACAGTTATCACAGAAACAGAAGGAATTGACCACAGAATGTATTCCGACATCGCAGGAATTGCAGTTTGTTAATAATATGGTAAAAGAATGGGCTAAAATCGGCGCCGCAACCGCAGATGAAGTGCAGAGCAAGTTAAACGGTTGGACGCGATGCAGCAGTCCAGAAGGTGGCTATGAAACCAGTGTGCGTATTTCGGGCGGTACGGGGGATGAAATTGGTCAGTGTTATGACTGGTTTGGGGGTACGTCTAATGAGGGCGCGATTTGGTATGAGTTCCCAATGGCAAAATCAACATATTATTGTACAGATGGTGAATTAGACGGTTGTGCCGAAAAAAACAGAAAGTACGTCACAAATATGTACGATGTTTTTAATTTAGTTGACTTTTCACAGGCGGATTATTCCAAAGATGATTTTGGCAAGGCGCAAAAAATAATGGATAAAATTGAAAAATGTTCGTATGCAAAGCTGGATGAACGAAAGAAAGCGATGTGGGGCGAATTTTTGGTTAATACAATCAGTACAGCAGGGCAAAAGACCAACACGGGTACGATTATGCAAACGGTTGGCAGTGTTGCCAGTAGT
>JAZRPS010000023.1:0-27384 GCA_045649345.1 Candidatus Enterousia sp.
ATAAAAATCTGAATCTACATAGTCGTCTGGGTCAACGAATCCAATAAACGGTGCCTTTGCTGCCGCTAATCCCATATTACGTGCGACCGCCACACCACGATTTTCTGGCATTTCAATACTAGAAATACGTTCGTCGGCATGTGCATATTGTTTCAAGATAGTCAACGTATTATCAGGTGACTTATCATCAATACAGATAATTTCAATATCCGACAAGGTTTGACCAATTAAACTGTCCAGACAACGTCCAACCCACTTTTCCACATTATAACAAGGTACAATAATTGAAATTTTGATTTTAGACATCATACATACCTTTGTGTATGCGTTTCAGATATAATAGCGGAATGCCCAGGATGGAAATTTTAGTTTTGTCTTCATAATACCGAATGCGAACAATCGGAATAACCTTAAACAATTTTATAGTCATTTTACTGGGGCGGGAATATTCGAATCTTTGTCTTTGATACAGACCATCTAAATCGTCACAACGCAGATATGGTGCGATATACTTTCTGTCCAGATATGATGGGTATTTACATTTTTTATATATTTGCAATGTGGCATCCAAAGATTTTAACAACAGGTCTTTACGGGTGGTTTTTTCGAATATGTCATGACATATTGCACGAAATACCCTGTTAAAATAATACACATAATCAGTTTCTGATAAATCTAGGTCGTTTATATAGTCGACAATGATGTTCGCAACCGCGATACGTGAATCAACGTGTTTTTCCTTGTAATATTTACTTTCTGCCGAATTTTCATATCTGATATAGTGATAAAACGTGTCCAAAACACCAACAATTTTCTGTGCCTTTATTGAACATTTTATACAAAACACCGTGTCTTCGCCATTGGTGACACCAACAGGGCAATCAATTTTGTTTTCTTTGATAAATGTTGTTTTATAAATCGAATGCCAAACAGTATAACAAAAGCAACGCTTGTTTTGAATTATTGGTTCTGTTATATCTTTTCGTGTCCATATTTGACCATTTAATCTATGTTCTTTGATGTTTCCTATGCATATGTCTGCATGTTCAGCAACGATTTTATTATACAATTTTTCGAAAAAATCTAAATCTATGTAATCGTCTGGGTCTGCAAATCCAATATATTCACCGCTTGCCACATCAATACCAGTATTGCGTGCGACCGACACCCCTGCATTTTTTTCCTGTGCAATTATTTTGATGCGCTTGTCTTTGTGGGCATATTCATTCAGCGCTTTCAGTGTATTATCTGTCGATTTATCATCAACGCATATTATTTCAATATCCGTCAATGTTTGGTTAATCAGACTATCCAAACATCTTGCAACATACTGTGCAACGTTATAGCATGGAATAACAACGGAAACCTTTGGCATACAAGACCCCTCATAAAGCGATTTTTTGTTATTTGTTCAATTGAATTAAACAAATAATAAACACGAATTTATTCCTAACAAATATGTCATAATTTCATGAAAAGTCAAGATGCTTTATTTTAATTCTTGTGACGTATAAATTTATTGCAGGTATGTTTTTTTGGTGTTATATTCGACATGTCCAATAATTATACAGGAAAAAGGAATTATAGATGTTGTTAAAAGGAAAAAAGATTTTAATCACAGGTGTCGCCAACGACTGGTCTATGGCGTGGGCAATTGCAAAGCGTGCGCATGAAATGGGGGCTGAAATTGCGATGCCATACGCGATGCCCGCATTGGAAAAGCGCGTACGTCCACTGGCAGAATCAATTGGCGCAAAATTTGTCACCGAATGCAATGTTCAAAACGATGAACAGTTGGACGCATTATTTAATGCAATTGAACAGGAATGGGGTCATCTGGATGGTATGTTGCATGCGATTGCATTTTCGGACAAGAATGAACTAACTGGTCGCTATGCTGATACAACGCGCGATAATTTCAAGAACACAATGGATATTTCTGTTTACTCATTGGTTGATTTAACACGTCGTGCGTCTAAATTGATGGATAATGGTGGCAGTATTGTGACCCTGACATACTATGGCGGTGAAAAGTCTGTGCCAAATTATAATGTAATGGGTGTTGCAAAATCTGCCTTGGACAGCAGTGTTCGCTATTTGGCATCCGACCTGGGACGTGAAAACATTCGCGTTAATGCAATCAGCGCAGGTCCAATCATGACATTGGCGTCCAGTGGTGTCGGCGGATTCAAGGCGATGTTGCGCCTGAATGCAGAAACAACGCCATTGCGTCGCAATATGACATTGGATGATGTCAGTGGCGCGGCAATGTATTTGTTCAGCGACTTGTCATCTGGTGTCACAGGCGAGGTTCATCATGTTGACTGTGGCTATTCGACCACCGGCATGATGCCAAATGATATGAAAGACATATTGTTAAAGAATCTGGATTAAGTTGTTCCGGAAAGTTAATAAAAGCCCGTTTTAAACGGGCTTTTTTGTTGAAAAAATACGGCAATTCGTACAAGGTTATTATTGTGTTCTTTGTCATAGGAACCTTTGCCTAAATGCTTTATTACGATTGCATGAACATTTAAAAAGATTTATAATGTCAATGTCTTAAAAACTTTAAGACAAAATACAAGTAAATCTTGAAAAGGAGAAAGAAAAGATGAGAGGACTAGTAAATTATGTTCTTATACCATTGACATTCATCGGTGCCTTGAACTGGGGGCTGGTTGGTATCTTTGGTTTTGACTTGGTCGCATTTTTGTTTGGACCTGCAACATTGGCCAGCAACATCGTATATGCGATTATTGGTATTGCGGCGCTGATATGGTTGATTTGGATGTTTATCGACCGTCCAACGTCACGTAATGACAGATAGTCTGAAAACTATATTTTAAGTTTCATGTCCGCGCCCTGTACTTCGGGGCGTTTTTATTGTTTTGATTGTGCAATTATTTTATCCAGGTCGTCTTCGCCCCAGATTGTAATACCTAAATCTTGTGCCTTGGTCAGTTTGCCCCCAGCATCTGTGCCGGCCAGAACTATATCTGTCTTGGCAGAAACACTGCCTGAAACCTTGGCACCCATTTGTTCCAGAATATCTTTCGCTGCGTCGCGTGTATATTTTGATAGTGTGCCTGTCAGAACAATCTTTTTTCCTGCCAAAATCCCATCCGTATTTTGCGTGGAAATATCCGCATCTTTTACATTTATTTGTTCCAACAAATCATCCAGTGCGCGTGCATTATGCTTGTCCCCAAAGAAGGATACGATTTCATCAGCCATAACATCACCAATCCCATCGATTGATTTTAATTTCCACGTCGGTGCATTACGAACAGCAATCAGATTGCCGAATGCGCGCGCCAATATTTTGGCGGTCACTTCGCCAACTTCTGGTATTCCGATTGCGAACAGTACGCGATGCAAATCCACATTTCGCGCCCGTTCGATGGCATCATTCAGGTTTGTGACAGATTTATCGCCAAATCCGTCCATTTTTCGTATGTCGTCCCCATGACGTGCAACCAGGGTAAATATATCCGCCGGACTGTTAATCCACCCACGTGCGATAAATAATTCCAATTGTTTTGTACCTAAGCCTTCAATATCAAACCCCTTGCGTGCGACAAAATGTTCCAGTGCGCCGATACGCTGTGCCGGACACCCCATTGTATTAACACAGCGTCGTGCAACCTGACCAGATTCTTGAACAACGTTTGCACCACAAACAGGGCAGGTTGTTGGGAATATAAAGTCACATGATTGTGTGTGTTTTTCTGCGACCTCGACAATTTGTGGAATAACGTCGCCCGCGCGCTGAACAACGACCTTGTCACCAACGCATACGCCCAGGCGTTTTATTTCGTCTGCATTATGCAATGTTGCGCGCGACACAACCACGCCACCAATGTTAATTGGTTCCAGTTCTGCCACCGGTGTCAAGACCCCCGTCCGTCCGACCTGGATTGTTATGTCGCGCAGGGTTGTTATCGCACGTGCGGCTGGGAATTTATATGCCACTTCCCAACGTGGACTGTTGGCACGACTGCCCATGCGTTCTTGGGTCGCAATATCGTTTACTTTTAACACCAGTCCATCAATGTCAAATGGTATTTCTGGGCGCATCAGCATAATTTTATTGTATACATCTTGGATTTCAGACATGTTGTGTGCAGGACTTGCCCATTCGTTGGTTGTCTTGAATCCCCATGATTTTAGTTTTTCAAAGTACTCAGATTGTGTTGCAAAGTTTCGATTGGATATTTCGCCATATGTGTATGCAAACGCGCTAAGTTTTCGCGCGGCAGTCACAGCAGGATTCAATTGTCGCAACGATCCTGCTGCTGCATTTCGCGGATTGGCAAACTGTTTGTCTGATTCTGCGTTCAGCGCGATAAAATCATTGCGGTTCATATACACTTCGCCACGTATTTCGATAACGTCTGGGAAATCACCTGCCAATTCATGTGGAATGTCCGGGATTGTTTTCAGATTTTCTGTGATGTCTTCGCCCTGAACGCCACTGCCACGTGTCAGACCGCGTACCAGTTTACCATTTTCATACCGTGCAGAATACGACACACCATCAACTTTTAATTCGATAAATATGTCTTTGGATGTCAGTTTGTTGAACCAGTCTGCAACCTCACCCTCATTAAAAACATCTGATATAGACAACATTGGCACACTGTGCATATGTGATTTAAATTTATCAGAAACAGATGCGCCGACATGCGTGGATGCCCCGTTCTTTGCCAGTGTTGGATATTGTCCTTCGATTTCCAGTGCGCGTCGTTTAACGGCATCGTATGTCGCATCATCGACGATTGGGGCATCGTTTTGATGATACGCAATATCCCATGCCTTTAATTTTTTCAGTAAATCCGCATGTTCAGACAGTATAAATAGATCAGGTTCTTTTGACATATTGCGATTATAGAAAAATCATCATATCAAAACAACTGCAAAAATCTTATTTTGTTCTTTACTTTTGACAAAAGTACTTATATAATCAACGACGCACAAAGAAAATAACAGGGGCACATATAAGAAATGAAATGCAATTTGAAACGTTTTAGATAATATCGTGCGACCAACAGAAATTAACTGCGGGCGCACTATTATGCGTCCGTTTTTTAATAAAAAGAGCCAAGGGAAAAGAAAAATGTCACAAAATACAACACCGATATCAACAAATGAATTGACTGCGCGTTTGCAAAAGGCTGAAAATATCAAGGCACGCGATGGCGTTGTATGGAAAGATAAATTTGACCGCACGCATACGATTGAATCTGCCCGCGAATTGCCAGATGACACACCAGTACGTTTGGCTGGCCGTGTGACGGCATTGCGCTGGTTGGGCAAATTGATGTTTGGTCGCATCTATGACATCAATGGCGAAATTCAGTTTTCTATGTCTCGCGAAGAATTGGGCGAAGAAAACTATAAATTTATGAAGGCGAACGTCGACCTGGGTGACTTCATTGGCATCACAGGTGTTTTGTATCACACAACTGCCGGCGAATTGACGGTCAAGGTATCTAATTATGAAATCTTGGCCAAGGCACTGCGCCCATTGCCTGAAAAATATCATGGTCTGACAGATATGGAAACGCGTTATCGTCAGCGTTATTTGGATATTATTTCGAATCCAGATGCGCGCAATGCGTTACTGGGGCGTTTCAAGATGACACAATACTGGCGTGATTATATGAACAGAAATGGATTCTTGGAAATTGAAACGCCTGTATTGCAAAATGTTGCATCTGGTGCGGCGGCGCGTCCATTTACAACACACCATAATGCGCTGGATACAGATTTTCAATTGCGTATTTCCCCAGAATTATTCTTGAAACAGGCAATCGGTGCCGGTTTTGATCGCGTCTATGAAGTTGCCAAGGATTTCCGTAACGAAGGTATGGATGCAACACACTTGCAAGAGTTCACAATGGTTGAATGGTATGTTGCGTACTGGGATTACAAAGACAATATCAAATTCACATGGGAACTGATTCAAGAATTATTGATGAAGTGCCGTGGCACATTACAGATTGAATACCAGGGTACACAGCTGGATTTCAGCAAATATGAAATGATTGACTATACTGCCAAGATGAACGAATTCTTTGGCTGCAATATCTTGGACTTTGATGATGTTGATGTTTTACGTCAAAAGTTGGTTGATGAAGGTATGTTCCCAATGGCTGAACTGGAAGATTTAAAATCAATCCCAACATTGGTTGACTATGTTTACAAGCGCAAAATCCGTGGCAATATTGTAAACCCAACATTCTTGTATAACTATCCTGCATACATGGTTCCGTTGGCGCGTCGCAATGATGTCGATGAACGCCGTATTGATATGTATCAGTTGTTGGTATGCGGTGCCGAAATCTGCAAGGGCTATTCAGAACTTGTAAACCCAATCCAACAGTTGGCAGCGTTCGAAGAACAGGCGAAAAATATCGCAAATGGCGATGAAGAGGCCTTTAACCCAGACAATGATTTTGTTCGTGCTATGGAACACGGTTTTCCACCGATTTCAGGTGTTGGTATGGGTGTTGACAGATTGGCCAGCATTATATTCGATCAGCCGACATTACGTGATATCGTTTTGTTCCCAATGATGAAGCAATAAAAAGGGGGTGCCATGCCATATTTTGGTTCAGACACATGGGCGCAAGATATATCTGCGGATAATGACAGACGGAATCTGGCGGTGATTGAACGCGCCATTGCGGACGGCCGTATTAATAATCAGGCGGGCGAATATCTAAAAACGTTATATTCAGACAGCATCCATTGGTTTCGTGAGGTTTTTCACGTTCTGGGAAAATGTCTTGGCGCACCCAAGGCTGCGGTTATGAAATACGACTATGAAAACGACAATGCTATTGATGAACCGATACGTATTGCCGATATCAACCCATTGTCGCCGTATGTCGTAAATCATCGTCTGGACGCAGATCCAATGCGAAATCAGTTTTTTACCAGTTCCGCGGGCCACAAAATTGATTTGTCGGTGTCGTCAATTGTAACGGTTATTGTTGGTGCGCAAAAAAAGATAGACAGGGCGCTGGATAAAATCACTGGTAAATATTACGAAGATTATGTAAACGATGTTGCAAATGCAGCGCATCATGTTTTGTGTGCGCATGGTCGTGTGGCATCTGCGAACGCGATTGCCGAAAAAATTCGTGAAGAATTTTCTAAACGCTATATCAGTGCGGCATCTGAAACGGTGTTGGGTATTATCGGACGTGGGCATGAAAGTATCGCGGTTGATTTGGTTCGTGCCATTGACAAGATTGAACCACCGCGCATGCGTTTACAAGACGTGTGGCGTGTAAAATGTCTGTTTGACTTAATCCCCCAGGCGCGTACATTTATTGAACGCCTGCGTGAAATGATGCCGGACAGAATTTTAACTGTGCGTGATACGTTCTATAATATGAAGAATCCGCGCAACTATCGTGATGCCAAAATTATCTTGAATATCGGTCCGAACGCAGAAAATGTAATTCCTATGGAAATTATCTGCCAGGTTCGAACTTTCTTTGAATTCGAAAGCAAGACTCACGACGTGTACGAAGCTGCGCGTAAAAAGAAATGCGCCAAATCTGATAATATGGAAGCGCGCCTTGCCAACTATTACGAAATGGGGGTCAAAGAATACAACCGCATGATTTGCCAGTGCCTGGAAGATTTATTTGATCGTGTCGGTTGGAACATTTTGTATTCCAGAAACAACAATATTTCTATATTCGAAGGCTTTCCAAAAGAATGCAAACTGTATTATCCACAAAAGGTTTTAGATAACATTATTGAAAAGTTAGATGATGCAATTGAAAACGAAGTATTCCATGTCCCAAATGCGCCGGCAAAATTGTCACGTCACCAAGAAAGTCAAATCTTTCACTTCTTGGCACGGTTTGTCTTGGTGTCTGCAATGCCATATATGCAACGCGATTGGGCATTTGCCCCAACAACCCAGGCAGAAAAATTATTTAACTTTGTCATGACCGAGGTTCAGCGTTATTACAAGAAATAAGACATGCCCACAATATATGTGGGCATTTTTATTCCCCTTGCATTAATTTAAAAAAAATGACAAAATTATATCAGGTTCTGAACTTACTTCGCAGAACCATAACAGCATAAGGAAAGGATAGGATTATGCGTCAAGGAAAAGTAAAATGGTATAACGGAAAAAAGTGTTTTGGCTTTATTAGTCCAGACACCCCAAACGCAGATGGCAACACAGATGATGTATTTGTTCATTCCAGTTCATTAAAGGCCGCCGGCATCAGATTTTTGAATGAAAACGACATTGTCGAATTCGAAGAAGAAGTTCGTAATGGTAAATTATCTGCAACAACTATCGCAGTTGTTCAGCGCGACGAAGAATCTGCCCGTCGTTTCCAAGAACGTCGTGCCGAACGTCGCCGCGCAATCGAAGAACGCAAACAGCGCGAAGATAAATCATCACGTCGTGGCTTTGCATTCTGGAAAAAATAAAAAATTATGAAAATCAAATCCCCCAAATGGGGGATTTTTTTTATTCAAAATAAAACTTGACAAAAAATGTCTATTTTGATAAAACTACGCAAAACAATATAAACATAATAACCAAAGGTTGTGCCAATGAATTTGTTGTACATGTGATGTTGTCCAAAATATTTTTGTGTTTTGGGGGGACGCACAGAATTAGCAAAATATTTCATATTTTAACAAAAAAAGGATAATACATGTTACGCAAAAACATTGGACGGTCAAAAAACTCCAAGAACAAGCGGGAAATACAGAATTTGGCACTGCCCAAATCGCTGTGGAAATTTTATTTTAAGTACGCGGTACCTGGTTCATGGGCTGCGCTGATTACATGGGCGATATTTTATTTTGTCGTATCTATGGACGGCGTATTGTTCCCCAATTTTCAACGTTGGTTTATCGCCTTGTTTGAAAATCCGGTACCTGATGGCATGACGCTGATGCAACACGCAATGCCAACAGTTTTTTTGATAGTTGTCTTGTTGTTGTTAATTGATGTCAGTGCATTATTGCGCAGTACTTTTGCCGGGCGTTGGATTCCCAGGATCAAAAATCGTTCGTCTGTCGTTTTGAATGACTATGTGCATTCCCAATCTATGTCATTCTGGACGGGGCGCATGTCTGGCAAGGTTCACACGCAAATAATGTATGTCGCCGATGGTTTTCGTGCTGTCGAAGAATTTTGGCGTATATTCTGTTTACTATCAGTAATTGTTATAAACGTCGGATTAATATTATCGATTAACAAATATGTCGCGGTGTTGTTTGGTATCGTGTTTGTTTTTCGCGCGGTGTACAGTTGGATTATGGTAAAGCCCATGAATCGTGCTGCCAAAGAATCCAGTGGTGCGTCCAGCGAATTGTCAGGTCGGAATGTTGATAGTCTATCAAACTTTTCTGTGGTGAAATTGTTTGCCGGCGCCCGTCGCGAACGCGAATATCTGGAACCTGCGCGTACAAAGAATATTACTGCATGGATTCATTCGTTTTTTGTTCAGCGTGTATTCTGGGGTGTGCCAATGATTGTTTGGGACATCAGCTATGGTGCGACATTATTGTTGTGCGTATGGTTGTACATGAACGGTAAAATTACCGTTGCAGAAATCGTATTTACAAATTCTGTATTCTTTTCAACAATGGGTACAATTGGCGCAATCGTAAACCAAATCCCGGCAATAACAGATCGTATTGGCGCCGCGTCCAAGGCGTACAATGAATTGGTTGTTCCGGTCGATGTCGTTGATGCGCCAAATGCGCCATCACTGGTTGTGTCGCGTGGCAAGATTGAATTTCGCAATGTATCATTTCGCTATAAGCGCAAATGGGTTCTGCGCAATTTGAATTTAACAATTAATCCAGGCGAACGTGTGGGACTAGTTGGTCCGTCTGGCGCGGGAAAAACGACGTTGGTAAATCTGTTGATGCGTTTTTATGAACCAACCCAGGGTGAAATCTTGATTGACGGCCAGAACATTCGTGACGTCACCCAGGATTCCTTGCGCGAATCAATCGCATTTATCCCCCAGGAACCAACAATGTTTAATCGCACCCTGCGTGAAAATATTGCGTACGGTAAACCAGATGCAACAACGCGCGAAATTCACCATGCCTCGAAACAGGCAGAGGCGCACGAATTCATCATGGGTACAGACAAGAAATACGATTCTATGGTTGGTGACCGCGGAATTAAATTGTCGGGTGGTCAGCGTCAACGTATCGCAATCGCACGCGCGTTCTTAAAAGATGCGCCAATCCTGGTTTTAGACGAGGCGACATCAGCCCTGGATTCTGAAACCGAGGTTTGTATTCAAAAATCGTTTGATGAATTGGCGTCTGGTCGCACTACACTGGCGATTGCACACCGCTTGTCAACATTGCGCAATATGGACAAGATTGTTGTCCTAAAAGAAGGTCATGTGATAGAGCAGGGCTCTCATACTCAACTGCTGCGTCGTGGTGGTGAATATGCGCGCCTGTGGAAGATGCAATCTGGTGGTTTTATCCAAGAATAAGAAACGCCCCGTTTGGGGCGTTTTTTTTAGCGTTGTTTTTGTTTGCCTGCAAATGAATAGTTCATTTTCAAATGATCTGGATTATATGTCCCATTCATTATTGCCAATGTATCTTCGACAATAACCAACTCTTCATTTGTTGGAATCATAAAGATTTTAACCGGGCTGTCTGGTGTGCTTAATACTGTTTCGCCTGCGCCCTTGCGTGCCAACAGTCCATCGTTCTTTTTGTAATCCATTTTGATTCCCATTGGTTCCATTCCACGACAGAATTTTTCACGCAACAGGTCGTCGTTTTCACCGACGCCCGCGGTAAATACCAATGCATCAACATTGCCCAATGTTGCCATATATGAACCGATGTATTTTTTTACATTGTGCGCTTCCATATCCATGGCTAAACGACATGCGTCATTATTGTGACGGTTTTCTTCGATGTCACGACGGTCGGCATAGCAACCTGTGATGCCCAGCAGGCCAGAATCTTTATTCAAATGTTTTTGCATTTGATCTGGTGTTAATCCCAAACGTTGCATTACATACAGAACGACGCCTGGATCAACGTCGCCTGGACGTGTTCCCATTGTCAAACCTGCGGTTGGTGTCATGCCCATCGACGTATCTACGGATTTACCGTTGCGGATTGCCGTGATTGATGCGCCTGAACCAATATGTGCAGTAATTAAATTGCATTTGTCTGCTGGCTTGTTCAGCATATCTGCTGCGCGTTTTGAAACGTACAGATGGCTGGTTCCGTGGAAACCATATTTGCGTACGCCCATGTTTTTGTACCATTCCTGGGGCAGGGCATATCTATACGCATAATCAGGCATTGTCTGATGGAATGCAGTATCAAACACTGCGACTTGTTTTGCATTTGGCAACAGCTGTTGTGCTGTCACGATACCTGACACGCCACTTGGGTTGTGTAATGGCGCCAACGGTGCCAGTTCATTTAATGTTTTAATAACATACGGATTGATTTCAACGGATGATGCGAATTTATCGCCACCCATAACAACGCGATGCCCAACACCGCCAATATCTGATTTTGCGATAGACGCATCGCCCAGCATATTCATTACGGCCTTTAACGCTTCGTTATGATTTTTCATTGGGTATTTGATTGTTTGTTTGGTGCCGTTTGATAATTTCAAAGAAACAAAAGAATCAGGCAGACCAATTTTTTCCACGTTTCCGCCTAAGATAGATTGTTTTGTATTTGCGTCAAAAACTTGATATTTCAATGATGACGAGCCACAGTTTAGTGCCAGTATGTACATATTCTGCCCTTTTTTGCTTTCTTGTTTTGTTCGTTTATCTCTCTCGCCGTGATGACAATAGCAAAAGGGTAGATTTATTGCAATGCTAAAAAAATAAAAAGCCGTCAAATTTGACGGCTTTTGTTTAAAATTCAAACCTGATTCCAATCATCAAATTCGCATAGAACATATTCTCTGCACTAAACCATTCGCGGGTTCGTGTTTTTGCTTCGTTCGTCAATTCCCACTTTACCTTTGGTAAATAGATTAAGCGTGCGTTAAAGTCCAAAAACATCGTTTCAGTAATTCCATACGATATACCCGCCGATAACAATCCTGCAACATTTGTTGTATTCTGCTTTGAACGATAGAATTGCACCACCCCATAATCGTCCAGTTCACCATATTGCTGTAATTCAACCTGGGCAGACAGGTCGCCATATGGATCTGATAAAATCAGTGTTGTTTCGGAATCTGCATAACCAATACCAAAACCAACATATGGAATAATTTGATTAATCGGTTTGTGCAGACCATCAAAGAAATCATAAAACGCCATTGCACTGACAATATCAGTTTTTATTTTGGAATTAACAGTTGCGCTTTGTGCATAAATTGTAATATCGCCCAATGCGCCGCCTGTCAGATTCAGGTCGCCCTCGTACATTGGGGACGCGTTATATTCGCTTTTTGAAATATGGTCGTATCCAACCTCTATTCGCCACTGTGGCTTATTTGGCATTGTCCAACCGATACTTGCCCCCGCTGCGAACGAAAAACTTTCAAAGTCTTTATTAACAGGCAATTCATTCAGATAACCATAACCAGCATATACAAAGTCTTCACAGTCACCTTGTTCAATGCATGAATAGTAGTATGTTTCTGAAACAATTGTGCCACCATCTGGACTGGCGTAGTAATTATTTGCGATGGCGCCGACCTCGTTCTTTACAGACGCCATGCCAAATGACATACCGCCACGCGCAGATATAACAAAGCGCGAACCATCATCCTCGTACCATCCATCACCAACATACGTCCCTGGATATTGCCAATTTGCCATCGCTGGCGCAGTTGCCAGACACGATAAAATCGATAAAATGTAAAAACTTCTTTTTCTCATACCCGATATTATATCATAAATAATAACGATATGAAAATGAAAAAATCCCACCGTTTGGTGGGAATTTTCTTATTCTGCCAGTGTGCCAACCGACATTGTTATACGTCGTATGCCACTGCTGATTGATTTTTCTTTGTTTATTTTTGCTTTTATGATTTCACCCGTATGGTCGATATGGGTGCCGCCGCACAGTTCACAAGATACGTCGCCTGCGGTAATAACCTTTACCGTGTCGCCATACTTTTCACCAAACAATGCCATTGCGCCTTTTTTGACCGCGTCGTCCAGTGACATTTCTTCGTGTGCGACATGCATATCATCGGCGATCCATTTGTTAATCAGGTCTTCGACCGCCTGTTTTTCTTCGGCTGTCATTGCGCGGCCAAATCGAAAGTCAAAACGCACCGAATCAGGGCTAACCTTGGAACCACGCTGTTCAACATCTTCGTTCAAGATTTCACGCAGTGCCGCCTGCAACAGGTGTGTCGCAGTGTGTGCGCGCGCTGTTTGCTGACGAACATTTGTGTTAATAACAGGTTTAACAACATCGCCAACTTTTAATTCGGTGTTTAATGTACCTTTGTGAATAACAACTGCGTCAACGCGCGCTGCCTCTGACACGTTCATAATCGTTTCGCCGTCGCGTTTCAGTTCGCCACTGTCGCCAACCTGACCACCTTGGGTGCCATAGAATGTTGTTTTGTCCAGTGCAACCTCAACTTCATCACCGGCATTTGCAGATTCAACAAATTCACCATTCCGCAGGATTGACATGACTTTTGAATCCATATCAACAGGTGCGTATTTTGCCGTGTCGTCTGTGTCCGCCAAATCTGTTTGTGATTCCCAGAATATACGCGTTCCCTTTGTGTTTGCGCGTGAACGTTCTTTTTGCTCTGCCATTGATTTTTCAAAGCCTGCAACATCAACGTCAATGTTTTTATCGCGCAAAATCATCTGTGTCAAATCCAATGGGAATCCGTATGTATCAAACAGTTTAAATGCGACGTCGCCCGGCAAAACATTGTTGTTCAGTTTTGGAATTTCGTTTTCTAATAATTTCATACCATTTTGCAACATGTCTGCAAATGCGTTTTCTTCGTTTTGCAGTATTTCAACAACGCGCGCCTGTTCGCGTTCCAGTTCCGGGTACGCATTGCCCATTTCTGTAATCAGTGCCGGATACAGTTTTGACAGCAACGCGCCCTTGTGTCCCAAGATTTGTCCATGACGCATTGCGCGACGCAGAATGCGACGGATAACATATCCGCGGTCTGTATTTGATGGTATTACGCCGTCTGCAATCGCAAATCCAACCGAACGCAGATGGTCTGTAATAACCTTAAAGCTTGCGATGTTTTCTGCTGTTTCTGCAACGCCTGTGACGTCACTAACGGCGCGTTTCAGGTTTACAAACAAATCTGTATCATAATTATCTGTTTTGCCCTGCATAATTGATGCAAAGCGTTCCAAGCCTGCGCCGGTATCAACGTTTTGCTTTGGCAGTGGTGTTAAATTTCCATTTGCGTCACGATCGTATTGCATAAATACGTCGTTCCAGATTTCAACCCATCGTCCGCCATCTTCGTCCGCAGAACCCGGCATGCCACCAGGCAAATCTGCCCCCATGTCATAGTGCATTTCTGTGCATGGCCCACATGGACCTGTTTCGCCTGCTGACCACCAGTTGTCCTTGTCGCCCAACAATATTGCGTCTTTGCCTGCAACTTTTTTCCAGATTTTTGCCGCTTCTTCATCGCTGTAATGTGTTGTGACGACAATGCGATTTGGGTCCAGACCGAATACCTTGGTCAATAATTCCCACGACATTTCAATTGCGCCTTCCTTGAAATAGTCGCCAAACGACCAGTTTCCCATCATTTCAAAGAATGTATGATGGCGACCGTCAAAACCAACGTCTTCCAGGTCGTTGTGTTTGCCACCTGCGCGTATACATTTTTGTACGTCTGCGACGCGTGGTGCAAATGCAGGTTCTGTCCCTTGCAATATTCCTTTCCATGGCACCATGCCAGCGACCGTAAACAACAATGTTGGATCATTTGGTATCAACGATGCAGATGGAACGATTTTGTGTCCCTTGGATTCAAAATAGTCTAAAAACGCCTTTCTAATTTCGTTATATGTCATATTGTTCCCTTTTTATTATTTTTATCGGGTGCATTGTATAAATAATATGCACCGGTTTCAATCATATAATTATTTTTTTTGAAAATGTGTTTCTTACAATTGTTAATTATGCCCCACAGGGGCGGCAGCAGCCGTCAATGCATTGCGTATTGCCGCATTGTATTTTTCGATTGTTTGTTCGATTTGCTGTTTTGCATTCTTCGTGGGCAGTAATCGCATGCCGTATTTTGTTGGTGTGGTATCAATATCGGTCGCAATATAGTTTACGCTGTCCATATATATTGGTTTTGCGTTCGGGTTATAATGTTGTGCAACAATATTTAATACAGACCACATTATCATGTCAATCGGTGCGCGAAATGTCAGACGTTCATTAATGTCAGAAATTTCCTGGTTTGCATTATTGAATGCATCTGCCATGTGCAGTGCCATGTCTGTTCTGATTAACGTGCCTGTTATTCCGACATGTGGACGAATCAGGAATACATTTTCGTTGTCGATTGTGTAATTTTTTGGATTGTTCATCACGCGCAGTACATCGATTAATCGCGTCCGCAATACGACCATATTTTGTATAATTGCAAAATTTTCTTGCGATACACTTGGTATGTTCAGATTTATTAATACGTCATCGTCATCAACAAAGATTGTCCATTCGGCGTTCAATTTTCGTTCACGTATTGCGTTCAAGATTGCCAACCGCGCATTCAGTGTCCCAACATTGTATTGGCTGTTTATTATATAAAGTGCGCCCTTGTATCCCAATGCGCGAATTTGTTTCTTTGTAATTTTTTGTTCAGGATTATCTGCGTGTACGATTAAAACAAAATTTTTATCTAAACGTGACAACGCCCGAACAGAAATGTTCAGGTTTTCAGTATAGTATGTGGTCAGCCCGACTATAAATTGTGCTTTTGTGCCAAACATGTAAAAATATTAAAAAAAACTTTCATAAATTGCAATCAGATAGTTCTTTATGATATAATACAACGAACCAAGAGGGACTTTCTATGAAGCCTACAATGTTATTTGCGATTATTTTGATGATATCAATTATTTTGATGACGTCATTTAATCTGACGCTGTTGCCGACGGAACCATTGACCGTATCAGCATCCATGTCGCCCCAGGCATTGTACGTCTGTCCTGCTGGTGATTCGTTTTGGGATGCGTTGGCAAACGGGATTTCGCAGTTTAAAAAACCGATATCGATTGGTTTTGTTTTTGTATTTATTTTGCTGATATTTATATGGGTTTGGGCATTGTATCAGAATTTATTAAAAGATAAATATAGTCGTGATACTTACAAAAAACCGTGGGGCTTTACAAAGTTAGCATTTTGGGCTGGAATTATAGTTATGATATTAATGTCGACGCCAAACCATTATCGTACGGTCAAGATAGATGGCGCGCCTGGTGACTGGGTTTTGTGTGAAAATAATACCCCAGGTGCCCAGGCTGTACGTGCATCTGCGGTTCATGCAAAGTAATTTTGTTTATAAAATACCGATTTTTTGCGAATTTTTAATTATGCACTTGACTTAAAGCGCAGATTTCTCTACGATTCGAACAAGCAGTACAAGCAATGTCCCTAGAATACATGGCTTTGGACACTGCGGGACACTTTTAATTTATATGAAAGGAGAAACACATGAACAAACAACAATTAATCGAAGCGATTGCAAACGAAGTAGATGTGACTAAGGCAACTGCCGCTGGTTGCTTGGATGCATTCATCAACACAGTCACAAAAGTTTTGAAAAAGAAAGGCGAAGTTCGCTTGGTTGGCTTTGGTACATTTGCAACTGCAAAACGCAAGGCAACAACAGGTCGCAACCCACAAACAGGTGCTGCAATCAAAATTCCTGCATCTACACAGCCTAAATTCAAACCAGGCAAGGCTTTGAAAGAAGCGTTGAACTAAATCGATTGTTTGATTTATGTTTTTAATATGAAAAAGTTCCCAAAATTTGGGGACTTTTTTATTGAATTATTTCTGATTGATGATACCATAACCCACGCAAGATGCACAGGACATGGCTGGTTTACCAGAGGAAAGTCCGGACTGCATGGGACAGCGTACCGGCTAATATACCGGGCAGGGCGACCTGACGATTAGAGCAACAGTGACGTAAACGATTAAGTTCGAGTGAAACGGGCAATCTCTACGCGCAGCAACTTCAAATAGGCCCCCTATATGCGTCCCACATTGGGGGCGGGTAGAAGGCTTGACAAGTATGGTGACATACATTGCAGATTAATCATGTCCACTACCTTTGCTTGGTATGCGAAACATACTGGGTGTTGGCAGGACAGAATCCGGCTTATCGTGCATCTGCACCACGCGCCTGCGGGCGCGTGTTTTTTGTGAATTTTTGCTTTACTTAATTTTCTTTATCGAATACAATAAACGCGTCAAACAAAAAAGGAAGGACAAATGGCAACAAAAACAACAAAGAAAACGGTTGCAAAACCTGCAACTGCAAAAAAGACGGTTGTAAAATCTGCACCGGCAAAGAAGCCTGTTGCAAAGAAAGCACCGGTAAAAAAAACAGTGGCTAAGGTTGCGCCTGCACCAGTCGTTGAAAAATTCCCATGTGGTTGCGATCATAATTGTGCATGCGGTGGCAATTGTGGCAATCATGGTCATTGCGGTAAAAAGAAATGTACATTTGGTCGTTTCTTAAAGAAATTGGTTATTTTTGCGATTATTTTTGCATTGGGCTTTACATGTGCAAAAATGTGTCCATTTGGCAAGGGGGGTAAACATTTTCCACGTCCACAGTTTGAAAATGGTTGCATGGTTGTAAAAAAATGCCCAAAAATGGCGGAAATGGCTGCAAAAATGGATGCAGATCATGACGGTTGCGTGTCTGTCGAAGAATTCAAGGCTGCAAAAAAACATATGAGAAAATCAGGCAGGGCTGGTAAGCGTGGTCCACGTCCACCAATGCCAACACCTGCGGCAGAAATGCCTGCCCCAGCACCCCAGGTTGCTGAATAATATTATTAAAAATCGCCCGTTTGGGCGATTTTTATTTTTTTGATTTCTTTTTTGCTGGTGTTGCTTTTTTAGCGGGTTCTTTTTTGTATTCTTTATACAGTGCAACGCCACATGTGTATGCCAGCAATGCAGATATTGCTGTAATTAGTCCTGAAATTAAACCGCCAGAAAAGATTACAAACAATATAATTGCCGCAACCATAACAACAGTATAACCCAGATTCTTGGACAATACGTTTAACAATCTATCAAACATTTTTTTCTCCCTTTTGATTTGTTTGGACGGACTAATTATATCATATTTTCTTTGAAAAAGCCACCGGAAATCCGGTGGCGCTTCAAAGGGAGATATATGAACAAACTAAAATTGTAATTTAATGGCTTACAATACCACATGTCCGCCAACGCGTGCTGTCTTTGGGATTGGGCCAAAAGACGAACGTGGACTGACATATATGTTGCCTGTGACGACAAAGTCCCCACAGAATTGCAACATATTCACATCGCGCAGGAACAGGTTCCCGTTGATATGAATATCGCATGGCAATGTGTACTTGCGCATATTTTGCACGTACAAATTACCGTTAACTTGTGCGCCACTGGTCAGCATTGCGCCCGCACCGCGGCTATCTACAATAACGTCGCCCCAGAATTTGTCGTCCTGTTTTGCAGTTTGTTTTTTTGCAATTTCAACTTCTGCACGCTTAACAGGTACTACATTTACAGTTTCTGCTTTTTTGCGTGTTTTTGAATCTGTTGCCAATGGTAATGTCACCTTACGTGGTTTAACACTGCGTGGTGCTGATTCTTCGGTTGTTTCAACCTGTTTTACAACAGGTACGGGTTTTGCAACAATAACAACTTGCTGTTTGCGACATCCGATAACATCCATAATTAACATAGAAAACAATACGATAATCGCGACCAGTAATGTCAGATTTACCATTGCGACCAGATTTAAATTACAAATCCATTTCCAAATTTTGCGACATAACTTTGCAATCATACGAAATGGCCAGCAAATTATATCCCATACACGTTTCCAAAAACCGTGCTTGTTTTTAACGCGACGTGTTGCGACTTTGATTTTTTGTTTTTTTGACATTCTTTCACCCTTTGGTTTGTTTTTGTGTCTTTTGTACCCTAAAAATAGTATTTGTCAATCGGTTTGTCAAGTATTTTTGTCAAAAAAATAATTTTTGTCAAAAAAAGTTGCTTTTATTTGAAAAGAATACAAAATTCCGATATGATAATAATCGATATGAGATTTTGTGACGTATTTTTCATTTTTCTTTTATCTTCCTGTGCGTCCACATGGTATGCACCGTCTGATTTTTTATATTTTCCAATTAAATCTGGGGATTTTGATATTGTCACATATCAGCGCTTATCTGATTCTGCGTCCCCGATACATATTTATATAGAAGGGGACGGGTACGCATTTGATAAAAATGGTTTACCAACGACGAATCCAACCCCACGTGGCACGTTTTTACGCGATTTGGCGACTAATGATGTGTCGCCAAATGTTGTGTATATGGCGCGACCATGTCAGTATATAATATCATCGACATGCGATCGGTCAGACTGGACGGATGGGCGTTTTTCATCACGTATAATTGATTCTGTGTCAGCTGCGATTAAATCCATTGCTGGGGACCGTCCTATGATACTAATTGGTTATTCTGGTGGTGCAATGGTATCAGGATTGGTTATTAATCAAAATCCGAATTTAAATGTTAAAAAGTGGATAACAATCGCAGGTGTATTAAATCATTCTGATTGGACAGAATATTTTGGTGATATGCCTTTGACTGCTTCGCAAGACATGGACGCATTGCCGCGTATACCCCAAATGCATTATGTTGCAGAACGCGATAAAACGGTGCCTGTCCTGTTGTCGCAACGCTGGACAGGTGGACAGAATATGACAGTTATCCCGAATGCAACGCATAACAAGTTCCCAAACTTTAATATAGATTTTTCATATTAATAACATTGACAAAATTCAATATGTGTCCTATATGAGTAGTATGAAAGAAATAAAGATTATGCCTGTTTTTAATCAATCTGCCCCAATTTGGGAAGATTTTTTACGCATTCGCGTGGCGGCGATGCGTGGCAACTACAATTATGATATGCCCGCCAACGTTATTTCAGCTGCAATGATGCAACTGAATGGAAAATGGAAACGTTTTTCATTTAACTTTGCGTTTGGGGCATATTGTGATGGGGAAATGGTTGGTTGTATCCACGGAAGTGTTCAGGATAAAACTGCGATGATTGATCATTTGTACGTCTTGCCAGAATTTCAAAAACAACACATCGGCAACCGTCTGGTCAGTATGGTTCAGAAAGCTACCTCAGTTGGTGCAAATTATTTAGAATTGGTTGCTTTGCCAGGTGCCGAAAAATTTTATAAACGTATGGGGTTTGTATCTAAAACTGGTCTGAATGATTATTCCAAGGATATCCGCACCCAGGGACGTTGTTCTGCAACTCCTTTGTTCCATTGCGCGCCCCATGTTATGCGCGCGTGTTCCGAATTGTCGGGCGTTGAATTCAATGCAGACATGATAAACAAGGAACATGTGCCTGCTTTTATTCATCGCGATGTTAATTCAGTTATAACTGGTTTTGGTTTTGTGACATCAGGTGAACCGATTTGCATTACAAAATCAAATTGTTCAGACGATATGGCGCGCACCCGTTTGATACGTGCAATTGATTCATATCGTCAGAATCAAAAATAAAACGCCCAAATGGGCGTTTAATTATTCTGCAACCTTTGCCGGTTCGGCAGGCGCATCTGTTTGTGCCGGTGCCACAGGTGTCTTTTCTGCATTTTCTTGTTGAATAACTTCTGAACGCAGACTGCTCTGCTGATCTGCAACATTTGTTTTTGATGCAACAATGGCCAATGCCGCACACAGTACAAAGAATATCGTTGCCAACCATGCCGTCGCACGGGTCAGAAAATTTCCAGCTGCTGCCCCAGTCAATGCGCCACCCAACATTGATGCCGCCGACGAACCGGACATCCCAGAACCTTCTGACTTTTGCAACAAGATTAAACCAATCATCATAACTGCGACAATTATCAACATAACCAACAAAATTGAAAACATACTTTTATCCTTATTTTTATAATTACTGTGCTGATTTTAATTCTCTGTTTCTGAAATTGCAAGGATTTTCAACAATTCGCTTGCTGCGGCGATACTTGCAGATTTTTTTGATGTTCCGCTGCCAATGGCGGATTTACCCATCGCAGATACCCGAACGTTAAAGACTGGATTATGCGATGCGCCTGTTGCTTGCATATATTCATATACTGGTAAATGACCAGAATCCATATGTTGAACCAGTTCCTGCAAGGCCGTCTTTGGATCTTTTGGTGCAACTGCATCTGCCAATGCCAGTTCGCGCCATATTTCGATGATAACATCACGTGCCACTTCGAATCCAGAATCCAAAAATATAGCACCAAATACAGCCTCCATCGCATCTGCCAACACATGTTGAATACGACCTGCGGTCATATGGCCATGACGTACATGCTTATCCAGCCCCAGTTCCCGTGCCACATTCCCCAGTGTTTCCGTTGAAACCAGCATCGCATGCCTGCGCGCCAATTCGCCTTCATTTTCGTCTGGGTACATTTCGTACAGTAATTCCGCCACACTCAGTCCCAAAACGCGGTCGCCAATAAATTCCAATCGTTCATTGTTTTTTTCGGCGTCAACACCACTTTGCGTCAATGCCAGATTCAGCAAATCTGTATTTTTAAAATCATATTTTAGTTTGTTCATTTTTAATTAATTCCCATTCCCCAGCGCCCCCAGCGCATTTTATTTCCCCATGTCCACAATGACAGCATTGGCGCATAATAGTTGTGCGAATACCACACAAACCAAACCTGACCCAGTACATTGTCACGTGGCACGAAACCTACGTCGCCACGGCTGTCACCACTGTTGTCACGATTATCGCCCATAAAGAAATAATGATTTTCGGGTACAACAAATGGTTCTGTATTATCAAAGAACGCACCATCCCCAAATTCTATGATGCTGTGTGATACACCATTCGGCAGTATTTCTGTGTATTCGGTACCGGTAAATACGCCACACGCATCCATATACATTTCACAGTATTTATCAGACTTATATTCAATGGTATAGTTAAACGGGGCAGGTTGATTGTCAATCCATATTTTATTACCTTTGATTGACATATTTTCTTGATAGAAGCCAACACTGCGCATTGATTTTGGCAGAATTGCGACAATATATTGCCGTGGATTTTCACGCTTTACTTGTTCACCATTGATGTGCAACCGTCCGCCAATCATTTGAACTGTGTCGCCCGGCTTTCCAATCAGGCGTTTAACAAAATCTTGGGATTCGTTGCGTGGATTGCGGAATACGACGACATCGCCAATTTCTGGTTCTGTTGCCCAAAAGCGTCCGTCCCATATTTTCCAGGAACCAAATGGGAACGAATATCTGGAATATCCATATGCCCACTTTTCAACAAATATATGGTCCCCAACATGCAGTGTTGGAATCATGGAACCGGACGGAATATTAAAGGGTTCCAACAAAAAGCTACGAAATACTATCGCAATTAAGGCGCCATAAAATATTGTATTGAACCATTCGCGTGCTTTGTTTTTATTTTTTGCCGGCATGTGTTATCCTTTTTCTTTTCTGATGTATATTAGAACTTGCAGAATTTTAATTCAAGTTCTAATATGAAAAACATGATATCTTTAAAGTCTATAATTTTCAATGGCATGGATGCTACACCAATTGATGTCCAGGTACAATTGTCATCTGGATTGTCAAAGCCCGAATTTAATATCATCGGTTTGGCTGATCGCGCGGTCAAAGAATCTGCCGAACGAATTCGCAATGTTTTATCGGCATTAAATCTGTCATTGCCACCAAAGCGACTAACTGTAAATCTGTCGCCGGCAGACGTAGAAAAAAGCGGTTCTCATTTTGATTTACCAATTTTGTGTGGGATTTTATGTGCAATTGGCGTATTGCCTGAAAATGAATTAGAAAAATATGTCATCCTGGGTGAAGTTGGCTTGAACGGCACCATTGTAAAAACAGATGCGGTTCTGCCAGCCAGTGTTTGGGCAAATTCGAACGGGCTGGGGATTATTTGTCCCGGTCCCCAGGGGGCAGAGGCACGCTGGGCTGGGCACACAAACATATTGGCACCAGACCATGTGTTGCAGTTAATAAATCATTTCAAAGGCACCCAGATATTACCATTACCTGAATTAACCACGCCAGAATCAACAACGAATTCTGCCCTCGATATGTCAGAGGTACACGGTCAAGAATCTGCCAAACGCGCACTGGAAATTGCGGCTGCCGGCGGTCATGCGATGCTGATGGTCGGTCCCCCAGGGTCTGGAAAAACAATGCTGGCATCACGTTTGCCAACAATTATGCCCGAAATGACCGCGGCCGAGATTTTAGAAACATCGATAATCTATTCTATTGCGGGTCAGTTGGATAATAAATCATTAATGTCATCGCGTCCGTTCCGCAGTGTACACCACACGTCCAGTCCGGTTGCCTTGGCGGGTGGTGGTTCTGACGCGCGCCCCGGTGAAATTTCATTGGCACACAATGGTGTTTTGTTTTTGGACGAATTGCCAGAATTTAATCGCGCCACGCTTGAAATTTTACGTCAGCCAATGGAATCTGGGCGTATTTTAATATCGCGCGCCCGTCGTAATGCGACATATCCGGCGCGTTTTCAGTTAATTGCCGCAATGAATCCATGTCCATGTGGGCATTTGGGAAATTCTGCTTTATCATGTTCGCGCGCCCCCAGATGTGCAGAGGCGTATCAGAACAAAATATCTGGACCATTATTGGACAGAATTGATTTGCATGTCGATGTTGATGCCGTCAATCCATGGGAAATGACGCGTGATGATAACACGCCACGCGAAACCAGTGCGCAAATTCGCGCCCGTGTGGTCGCTGCGCGCGAACGTCAAATATCGCGCCAGGGCAGGGTGAATGCATTACTGGACGGTGCAGATTTGGAACAATATGCCAAATTGAACGACGAATTAACGGCTTTTTTAAATTCTGCCGCGGAAAAAATGGGCATGTCTGCACGTGGGTACAACCGTATAAAGCGTTTGGCACGAACGATTGCGGATTTACGTGGTTCTGAACATATTGAAATGCCAGATTTGGCAGAGGCATTATCATACCGTCCAATAAATCGTGGAAAATATGGTGTAAAACTATAACAATATGGCAAAGTATATTGATGCACATTGTCATTTGATGTCCAACACAGAAATTGTGCGTGCCAGTGAATTGGGTGTTGTCGGTATGATTTGTAATGGCACGCGTCCATCTGATTGGGGGGATATTGTTCGTCTTGCACATGACAATAACTACATCCATGGTGCGATTGGTGTGCACCCATGGTTTATTGATGGTTTGCCCGATGATTGGGACGCGCACTTGCGTAAAACGCTGATTGCAAACCCTGATTTAATGGTCGGCGAAATTGGTCTGGATAAAACGCGTCCAAATATAGATATACAAATGTCTATTTTTATGCGTCAGCTGGAAATTGCATACGAACTGAAACGCGTCGTTCATTTGCATTGTGTGCGCGCATGGGATTTAATCTTGCATATATTAAAGCAACGCCAGAACAAGTTGCCGTCATTATTCGTCGCGCATGGATATTCTGGAACGTCTGATATGATGTCAAAATTAATATCGGACTATAATTTTTATTTTTCGTATGGTAAACGTGCCTTGAATATGCCCCAGCGTATTCAACAAACGCCGCATGACAGAATTCTTGTTGAATCAGACAGCAATACACCTGCAACTATTATTGATATCGCACAACAAATTGCAACAATTGCAAATATAACAACCGATTTGATATATGAAAACACAACCCAGGTATTACAAAATGGATAGATTACACAGAACACGCTTATTATTTGGTGATGACGGTGTACAAAAATTACAAAAATCAACAGTAATGGTGGTTGGATGTGGCGCCGTTGGCTCCTTTGCGATAGAAGCATTGACTCGTACCGGCATTGGTCATTTAATAATTGTTGATTTTGACAGCGTTGACGCATCCAATATAAATCGTCAGTTATTCGCATTGGAATCGACCATTGGTTTGTCAAAGGTTGATGTTGCGCGCGCCCGAATTCATGATATAAATCCAGATATAACGGTCAGTGCGCTAAATATCTTTTTTGATGAAAATACACAATTACCTTATTCACCTGATTATATTATTGACGCGATTGATACGGTTGATTCAAAAATTGCATTATATCGCTGGGCAGATAAACATGATATTCCATTAATTGCCAGTATGGGCGCCGCATCAAAAACAGATATTACAAAAATAAAGATTGATAAGATTTCCAAGACAATTGTCTGTCCATTGGCGTCCCGTGTTCGTAAACTGGTGCGTGAAAATAGTTTGCCTGATATTCCGGTTGTTTATTCGACCCAGCAGCCTGCGCCAGTGACAGGACACGCAAAAAATTTAGGTTCTATTATAACGGTGACTGGTACATTTGGATTAATGTTGGCAAATTATGTTGTTCAGGAAATAATACAAAATAAATAGTTTTGACATCGCAGTATTTTTTATTGTATATATAGAAAAAAGAGGGGGCAGTCATGAAGTTTTTTGAAAAAATAAAAACAATTCCAGGCATTTGGTTATCTGTATTGGCGATTGGGGTCGCATTGGGTGGTTATTTTATTGGCGATGGAATTTATCGTGCATTGTCTGTACGTACTGTCACGGTCAAAGGATTGGCTGAACGAGATGTTGTTGCGGATACGGCGGTTTGGAATATCAAGATTAACGGTGTTGGTGGTGATTTGGCGGCGCTGCAATCAGAAATTGATTCTGATATCACAGAAATCCGTGAATTTTTAACCGGGGCTGGTTTTGCGCCATCTGAAATACAAAATCTGCGAATTCAGGTTCGGGATAAATATGCAGGTTATTCAGATACGGAAATCAAGGGTCAACAAAGTGACGGTCGCTATGTTATTGATACGGGTGTGATGGTGCGTTCAAATAATGTTATGCTGGTTGATGCGGTGTCGCGTCGCATGGGCGAATTGGTTCGTCGTGGCATTACAATTACCGAAGATTATGTCGGACCTATTTATATATTCAATGGCTTAAACGATATAAAAATATCAATGATTGAACAGGCAACCAAGAATGCCACAGACGCCGGTGAACAGTTTGCCAAGGACGCTGGTGCGCGCCTGGGTAAAATCAAAAGCGCGAACCAAGGCGTATTCAGCATCGAATCTCGCGACCCAACGGACGCATGGTCGTCAAATGAACGCCAGGCAATTGATAAAAAGGTCCGCGTTGTATCAACAATTACTTTTTATTTAAAATAAAAAACTCTATCAACTTGTGGGTGGGGTAACTGCGCAATTCGCGGGCAAATTCTGTGATATAGTAAAACAAAGTCAATATAGGAAGATACAAATGAAAAATTTAACAGATTTTCCACAAATTATTAAGACATCAAGGTTGGTTTTAAATGTCATTTTACCAACGACGGAAAATGCTAAACTCGGCCTTGATATAATCGAACAAAATCGTGATTATCTGGAGGCGTGGCAAGGACATTTTGGCGCGTTACGTACCGTGGAAGATGTTAAGAAAAAACTTGAACACAGATACAAACAAATAACCAATAATGAAGGTGTATTATTTGGCATTTATAAGGACAACAATTTAATCGGTCGAATTCGTTTCTTTGATGTGCATGATAATGGTTGTGAAATCGGATACTGGTTGATTAAGTCTGAAAATGGGCACGGGTTTATGAGTGAAGCATTGTTAGCATTAGAAACCGAATTATTCAAATTTGGATTTGATAAAATCACATTGGATATAGATAATGGAAACACGCCTTCGGAAAACATCGCTAAACGAAATGGTTATAAGTTAGTTAAACGATTACCAATGGCCAGTTATGCAAAGTGTGTTGGTGAATGTGATTCTCTGATTTATATGAAACACCTGCAATAAACACAAATTAAGAAAAATATTATGTTTTTACGCTTTTTTTAAGTTTGTAAGTCGACAAAACAGTATCTGTTTTACGAAGTTCAAAAAAACGCAAAAATGCAAATTTGCTTATTTTGGCAGTTCATTAATTCTTTCCTTTGCCCTTCCTTTTTCTAGAACAAAAACAAAGTTCCCCTCCGTTGGAGGGGTGGTGCACAGCACCGGGGTGGATTAATCCCCTTCGCTGGCGAAGGGGTG
>JAZRPS010000024.1:0-17918 GCA_045649345.1 Candidatus Enterousia sp.
GGTTTGTGGTACCAAATGTCGCCGGTTCGAGTCCGGTTATCCGCCCCATATTTGACGACACCCCTTCTGGACCATGTCTATGAAGGGGTATCTTATTGATAAACTCGCATTTTTATTGTCCAAAAAAGGTTCGAACTTATAAGTGAATAATTTCCACGTTTGGAATTATATCGGCAATGTATTCGGCAGCCAGACGTCGATGACACACATCTGCGGTCTTTTCTGTACATAACAAACATATACGGTCCAGGTCGCTTGGCGATACGTTTGCCAATGGCCCACGGTCTGCAATCGTTTTGCGATAAATCGGCTCGGCATCTGACCAAGTCATATGTTTGTCTTTGAACGATGTCAACATTTCAAATGTCGGTGCAAATTCTGGATGATATTCATATCTTTCACCAAGAACTGATGCCAGGTTATCACCGCTGTAATACGGGACATATTTGCTGACCCGCCACAGACGAATATCCCATACGCAACGAATACGTGCAGCGTCTAAAACCTCCAGAAATACTTCTGGCTTTTTACCGCTGAAACCAATCGTGAATATCTTTGTCATATCAATATAAGAATAGCCCATTAAGCATCAAATAGCAATGATTTTCCTGAATCAAGAATTTACGGGCTAGCCCAATTCTGCAATGTGCATATTGAGATTTGGCAACCATGACATTCAATATATCAACATTTTTGTTCCTTTCAAAAATATCTCTCAGGTATTTGCAACTGACCTTCATGTCATATTTTTGTTTAGAAAAATCGGTTATGCTGACACGCAATTTGCCATCTTCTGTAAAGAAGTGTATGTCATGTGCGGAAATCACAATTGCACCCAATGATGGGCATTTCGTATTTTGCAGAACATAAGAGTTTTCCTTTACACGATGTTTAAAGATAGATTGAACATCTTTTGATACGCTATCTTTTAAGCAATCGGCTAATTCTTTGCCTGGCTCAAAGTTTCTAATAACATTGATTGAATTATAATTTATGTTCACATCTTCTGTTCTGTGCGGATAATCGCGTGGTTCTTCATACGGCTCGTTTTCAACTATTATTTGACAATAATTTTTTGGAATCTGGTCTTTATCCCAATAGCAACCATCAATCATCAATCTTTTCATACGATTTTCATAAGTATCAAAACCGGCAATACAATATTTTTCTTTCATACAGGTTATATCAGAAATAATAATATTTGATTTTTTCATATAATATTCCTTTGTTTATAAAAAAAAGACCCAGACATATACGTCTGGGAAAATAAAAAAAGTGGATGAATCCACTTATGCTCACACATCGCTATTATACCACAAAATCACAAAAAAATCAATCACAATTCAAGCGATGTTTGTTTCGCTATCTCGTTCAAAAGTTCTGTCAAGTCTAGCACTTGCTGTACATTTTCGGGTAGAACTGTGTCAAATTCGGGGCCCCATTATAAAACGTCCCGTTTGGGGTGTTTTTTTATGATATATCGACGATTGGGTTCCAGGTTCGGCGGACTATATCGATTTAACATCGAACCTTGATAATTCTATTGCTTTATTTGATTTTATGGTAAATTATTTAATCATAAAGGTAAAATAATATGGCGTGGTGTTATTACGATAAAAAATATCCTTATTTGCATTACCCGTTCAAAGATATAGACGGCAGTTCTTGGTTTATGTTTTCTGTGCCGGTGAATATTTTGGCACAGTTATATCAATCTGAATTCGGCAAAATGCCAAAGAGTTTTTTTGATTGTGGCGCGGCGGTTGGCGAATTAATACAACAGGCAGAAAGCATGGGAATAAAGGCAAATGGTATTGATATAAAAAAATATCCCATAGATAAGTTTCCATCTATGCGCAAATATGAAAAGTTTTTTCAATCTGGGCAAATACAAATAAAGTCTATTTTAGAAAGCGAACCTGTAATCGCAGATATTGCGTATTGTAATGGGACGCTGACATACATGAATGAAGAAACCCTGCCCTTGGCATTAAAAAAATTTAAAAATGTTGGTATGTTAATTGCAATACACAATACAACAGAAGATATAATCGCGGCACGTGAAATGGGCGAGGAATTGTTGCATAACGAACCGCGATTAATCAGGTCAAATCAATGGTGGCTGGACACATTTGATAAAAATGGATTTCGCACCAAACTAAATACCAAATACAATACATTTTGCGCCATTCCAAAGAACACAAAAATTAGATAAATCAAATCTGCAAAAGAATTAAATTTTATTTTATAACCGCGCCTTTGATTAGGTTTAAGTCTTCTTTGATATCATCAATTTTTATCTGAATTTGTCCAATGCCTGTTTCCAATATTGTTGTGCGATTTTCCAAGACTGTCACACGACCGTCAATGCGTTCCAATTCGGCAACAGACAAATCCTGGCGCGCAACCCAATAAATCAAACCGCCGATAAAGGCGATTAAAAACCAACTGTTGCGCAGAAATTCAATGATTGTCATGTTTGATTCCCCCTGCCCCGCGCAACAAGTGATTCTATCTGACGGACAAGCGCGCTTTGCGCCGCGCCCCAGCGCAATTCATCATTTGTTGTGTTTGCGCCAAACGTTCGTTCAATTGTCATATTACGTAAATGCGCCAACACAATCGTGCCAGACGGCGACGAAAAGCAACGCGCATAATTTTTTTCAATTTCTGTCATTTTGTAAATACTCCTGTGGTTAATATTTTTATTGTTGGAAAAAGTATCCGATTTCTGATATAGTTGTATGGTCAAGAGAATGATGACAATTTGTTAATCCATATGAGAACTGTAAAGCTGTTACCGTCTTTGATATTTGTATTCGCGTTAGGTGTTTGTAACGCGACGGCGGCGACATCTTGCAATTCTGGCTATTATTTAAGTGGTTCGACCTGCACAATCTGTCCAAAGGGATATTATTGCCCAGGTGGAACATCTGATAAATTACCGTGCACAGGTATAACTTATTCTGATTCAACAGGTATGTCCGCATGCAAAAAGTGCCCCACTGCAACGAAGTATGCAAATCTGCTGTCGCAATATGTTTATTGGACAGAAAATGGTGTGCAAGATACTATTGACGGTTGTCATATGTACTTTACAACGTCGCAAGTCGACAATGGATCAGTTGTGGCAGGCAGTATGCTGTGCTATCTGGGGACAGATGGCGATTATGGCACCAGCCACCGCGTATGTCAGGTTCTAATCAGCAAAATAAAATGCGACGCTGGCTATTGGAATTTTCAACATGATCAACAATACGCGTTTTATTCCAGCTATCTGGAAATGATTGCGAATGTATGTAAACCTGTGGGCGAAGGTTATTACAGTGCCGCACAACAAGTCACAAGAACAGCATGTCCAACCGGCGAAACAACAACTGGGTATGGCATCGGTGCAGACGAAAGCGCAGATTGTGGACATAACCTGAAAATTGGTGATGCAACCCTACACTTTCGTAGCGCGCAACGCACATGGCCGTCGTTAAAGGTCTTTATAAATAACAAGACGTTCTATGGCGATGCAGATGCAACAAATAGCAAGGGCAGATTACACATAGAACGTCAGGGAACAATCTATTCCATATATGACGATACAATCTAATTAAATGATACTGTCCTGGGTTATCATTTGTGCAATTGGTGCAATGTATTTTAATTCGGCATCACTATTCAAACGAATTGGTTCAATTATGCCACGACGCGCCAATATTTGCAGTCCACGGTCACACAATGGTCTGATAAATTCATGCAACAGACGACCATATGTCGCGCCCAAGATACGCATCATATCGGCATTGCGTGCCATAATTTCGGTTGCGGTCATTTCTTTGTCACTTAACAGCCCCAATCTGTCTGCCAATAGTGCATGACGAATCCGTTCGCGCAGGTCTTTTAATATTAACTGGGACACATCAAAATCCGCACCGCATTTTAATGGTGTCAAACCAGAAGACCCCGTCGCCTTTGGTATAATTGCGCCGGGCGTCAGGTTTATATTATTCAGGTTGATAACACCGTCATCGTCGGCCTGCCATATGCCAGACACGGCAATGGTTGCATTTTTTAAGACCAATTCGACGACCTTGTTCGCGGTTTTTATATCAGGCAATGCACGCAATACGGGACCACGACCATATAATTCGCCAGACGCCAATGACCAACGAAATATTATGTATGGATTTGTTTCAAATGTACCCGTAGACACAATATTATTTTCAATATCGCCACCAACGTCCAGCCATGCTGTGAATTCAGAACCGACCAGGCTTTGCACCAACTTTAACGGTGTTTCTGGGTCGCGCTGTATCGTATCGCGCAGATTTGCCGGCGGTGTCCATGTGGGGTATTTTTCCAAAACTTCACGTGCAGACATTGATGTTGTGTGAAATACTGCGTTCGGCAAAATCGCAATATCTGACATTGGAATCGATGTGAATGTAAATGCAGACGATGCACCAATCGGACTTTCCGCCATGAACAAACAAGCCGTACCCAGCACGACCAAGTCCATATAACACTGGTGTATTGTTGTATAGAAATTTGAATCATTCAGATTTGCGCGCAAGATACTTGTTGCATAATCTGCGTCTGGGGATAATTCGCTTTCTGGGATTAATGACAGCCACATTGATTCTGGGGGCGTTAACAATGTATAAATAGACGCCGCCAAATTATCAGACGCATCGGATGCGGTTGCGTCAAACAGTGTTGCACTGTCATCATCTGCGGTTGGCATGGTATAACGACGCGCGTCATCCCAACGCTTTAACCATGGGCTGCGAATATCCAAGGCACGTTTATACATATTTTGTAAGTTGTTTTGCATTTGTTTTTCCTTTTTTTGTTTTTATATTTTGAAATTTGTGTTTGCACAAATTGGGGTTATGGCACCACCAGTTGGACGAACGGGTATCGGGGTTTGTGAAATTGCGCCTGCGACCGCGTCCAGACCATCATCATGAACACCGCCACGCCCCATCGGCGACCAACCAATCATTTCTGACATTAATGGTGTGCGGGTGACGCGTGTATGTGCGTGCAGACGGCCGGTACTTAATACCGGTTCAATTGCGTCCAAGATACGGTCTGATTTTGCGCGTGAATTTTGAACACGCTGGACATAAATATTTGCACCACGTTGCATGGCACAATTGCGCATAATTTCTGGCAGACCACCTCCAATACCATTCGTTTCAATTGTTATCCGTGACAGGCCGCAATTTCGCATAAAATCCAAGACTATATCGCATTGACGCGACAGCGGATACTGTTCATCATCTGCAACAGTCAAATACAATATGTCGTGAATGAAAATATGTCGCGACCGATCATCGCGATACAGCAAGACACACGCACTGCCGTCGCGACCGCGACGACCGGTTGACGGATCCCAATACAGAACACAACCGGTTATGACAGAATTACCAATACGCGCGTTGCGTGGTTCGAATTCTTCGTCATAAAAATGTATTCCACCAGGATCCAGGCGTGTACGTTCGGTCGGCACGAATTCCAGCATCATCTGGGCAGAAAAATGACGCGCCCCAACAATTTCACGCATTTGGTCTATTTTTTCCAACGGGAATAATTCCGGCCACGCCGGATTTCCATGCGCGTCAACGATTGGAATCTTTAATAATTTATACCCACGCAAAAAAGGCGTTGAAAAAGCATTTTTTTCATATACCATTGGCGATGAAGAAAAGGATTTTGACATGGACTTTACCCCTAAGACTTTGCCGACAAACCTGGAAGCGGAACAGGCCGTATTGGCGGCGGTATTAATGAATAACCGTGCATTGGAACGCGTGTCAGAATTCTTGAACGCAAAGCATTTTTCACACCCTGCACACCAAGAAATCTATAAATTGGCAGAAAGACAATTCGCCGCAGGTATTCCGTTTGATATTATCACCGCAAAAAACTATCTGGACCAACAGGGCGTTCTGGAGTCGGTCGGTGGTGTGGATTATCTGACCCAGTTGTCTGGGGCGGGCGCAACCGTTGTAAACGTTGAACAATATGGACGCATTGTGTATGAACACGCACTGCGCCGCGACTTAATCGCACTGGGGCAAGATATTACAGACAAGGCATTTGTCGAAGATCTGGACAATCCAGTGGCGCGTCAAATTGAAATCGCCGAACAAAAGTTATTCGATATGGCCACCGCCGGCGCATCAGAACGTGAAATTACATCAATTTCAACCGCATTACAAAGCGCCCTGGCAGAGGCAGAAATCGCATACAAAGCAGACGGGCAGCTGTCTGGTCTGACAACCGGGTTAAATGCACTGGACCAATCAATCAGTGGGTTGCATCATTCCGACCTGATTATTATCGCTGGTCGTCCGGCGATGGGTAAGACAACGCTGGCAATGAATATCGCGTTTAACGCCGCCCAGGCAATCGCGTTTGGACGCGCAAACAAAAATTATAAGGGCGCGGTTGTGTTTTTCAGTCTTGAAATGTCGGCATCACAGTTGGCGGCACGTGTGCTGTCGTCACAGTCCAAGGTGCCGGCCAGTGCCATGCGCGAAGGCAATCTGACAGATGAAGACTTTTTGAAAATGTCCCAGTATTCAGAGGCAATTGGGCGCGTACCACTGTTTATCGACGATACACCGGGTATGTCTGTGCCAATGATGCGAACACGCGCACGCAGATTGGCACGCAAACACGGCGGAATTGCGTTAATCGTTATTGACTATTTACAGCTGATGACATCGCCCGGTGGCAAAAGCAAGGACAACCGTGTTCAGGAAATTTCAGAAATTACACGCGGTCTTAAAATGCTGGCCAAAGAGTTGGATGTACCTGTTATCGCACTGTCGCAGCTGTCACGTAGTGTCGAAGCGCGTGATGACAAACGACCACAGTTATCTGACCTGCGTGAATCTGGGTCTATTGAACAAGACGCGGACATTGTTATGTTTACGTATCGTGAAGAATACTATCTGCAAAATCGCGACCCGTCAGAACGTATGTCCAACACGACAAATAATTCAATGGTTGAAACGTGGCAAAAACGTCTGGAACGCGCACGTGGCAAGGCAGATATTATCATCGGCAAAAACCGTCATGGACGACCAGAAACAGTTCGTACCGCATTCTTTGGCGATTACAGTTTGTTCGACAACCTGGATGAATTTGAGGCACGTGGCGACAACGAATTTGCGCAGCCTGCACCAACAATTTCTGCAACAGCACTGGGGCCTGATATGGACGAAGCACCAACCGCAATCGATCCTGATGCGATACCAGATGATATGCCATTGTAATTATTTTGCTTGCGCTGGTTCTAAAAATTGACTATTATTTTGTCAAGTAGATTAATTTTTAGGAGTTTGCAATGGCCCAAGAAGAAATTATATTTCCAAATAATATCAGAAACATTCGCTTGGCAAATGGCATGAAAATGACCGAGCTGGCACGCCAGACTGGATTGTCGTTGTCTGCGGTTTCCAAAATCGAAAAGGGCGTACGTCGCCTGAATCAGAAACAGTTGCTGAACATTTGCAATATTTTGGGTTGCAAGCTATCTGATATATTCATCAAAGAATCGGATGATGTTGCAGGTCAATGGCAAAACGAAATTAAACGCCGTTTGAACGATAATGAAGATAGCGGTCTGAAAGTATTTGGCAGCGGTCTGCGTAAAATCCGCCAACAAAAGGGCAAAACCATCGCCCAGGCGGGAAAAGAAGCAGGAATGACACTGTCTGTATACCATAAAATCGAAGTTGGTCAGCGCGAAATCTATAAAAACGAAATCGAACCATTGGCAAAGTCATTTGCGTTGGGCGCCGAAGAATTATTCGATAAAATCGCAAACCTATATAAATCTGGCGAATTGAACAAACACATCAGCAAAGTAAAAGAACGTGTAAAATCCGTATTGGAACCAGGAAATCCAATGTCGGGCATTGATATGCAGGGCAGTTTGTATGGCGCAAAATTGTACGACAGCGCACGTAAAAAGTTAGTACCTGTATTCGGTACGCCATCTGGAAAAACGATTGCATTCAAAAAATCTGACAAGACAATGATTGTTGCGCCAATGACACTGGAAGGCAAACAAGGCATTTACGCCGTAATCCCAAACACAAAAAGACTGGGCGGCATTATTCCAGAAAAGTCATATGTGTTTGCAGACGCATTGACGCCGGCGCAACCAGGCGATATGGCAGTGGCAATTGATACTGATTTTGACACCCTGAATACAGAAACATCTGTTAATGCGCAAATCGTCAGTGTAAAACAAGATTCAAAAGGCAACGTTTATGGGCAGATTTCTTCGCCAGATGAAAAAGTCACTGCACAAACAATGCACAAGGTTGTAATGATTGTTATGGAATAACGCCATTCCAATCAATACAGGAGAGAGGAAACAAACATGAAGGCCAAGGTAAGAGCAACCGCATCAAAGTTGTTAAATCTGTACCGTCAGGCGCACGTTATTGTCGGCGGTTGGACCACGTTAAACCCAATATTTGTTGATGAAGCAACAGAAGACGTTATCAATGAATTGCGCGATTTGCCAACAGGAAAAAATCTGGTTAAACATATTGAAAATCTGCGCAGTGGTAAAACACCAATGGATGGGATTGAACGTGAACTATTACCATATGGTGGAATGATGGGCGATGCAACGCCACCAATTATATTAACGCAGGCACAATGGAAAGAATTAGAAAGCGGGCTTGAATTCTTTACCCCTGATCAATCTGGTTTGAATGCGTTTTTGACACTGGATGTCGTACGCAGTTTTGGTGCCGAATGGCCGGTTGCAATCCGTACAGTTCTGTCAGAACGACCACACCTGCTAGATAAATGGCGCGTTGTTAAACAGACGTATAATGCATACAGACTGTGGGATATGGCACACGAAATTATTGCCAACCCGATATCTGACCGTGCACGCGCCCAGGTGCAAGCCGACATGCCAGAATATGAAGCATACCTGCCAATGTTCGGGGACGAAGGTGCAGAACTGTTGGCGAAACTGCGCACATTTATCAGTACAACAAACTAATCATTATCTGCGGTTCTGTATATTGTGTCATGCGTATGTGGCGTACCAATATAAATCATTGTGCCAGATGGCGATAAGATGAAATCCAATTCACGCAGACGTTCACGCAGGCCCTCACGCTTTTGGGCGGTGTTTGATGTGTTTGGCACCTCTATATCATCACAAATAATTAAGTCTGCACGCATACCAGTGATATTTCCATGAACGCCCTGACATATAACAGATGGTTCGCGGATGCCAATTGGTCGATTAATCGTTATACGTGATGATGCCCATTCTTTTTTATTTGCCGGTATCATGTCTGTGCACCACGGATGGTTTTCCAAAATATGACGGATGTGCGCAACCATGCGTGTGGCCAGATTACTTTCAGCGGACAATATTAAAATTCTGGTTTCAGGATGCAGATATAATACACATGCGGCAAAAACACCGACAACGGTTGACTTTCCAGAATGCCTAAACGCCATTAGTAATCCACGCCGGGGCGTGGTTGTCCATATATCAAACAAAAAACGCATAATTTGCCGATGGTGTACCGGTGTCGTCAGCCCCAATGTTCGATTCCATTCATCCAAGAAGCTATAAAATTCCGTAATCATCGCGATTTTCGTTCGGCGCCACATCTGTGATTGAACCATAATCGTTTATTAACACCGGCAACGCATTGTCCAAGACACTTAATAAATTACGATATAGTCCCAACACACCACCACCAGACAATTTATCTTCGATAACAGAATTTGTATAATCCATCAAAGATTTAATATTATCATGGCGATTTTGCCATTCTGTTAAATCAATGTCGACGGCACGCAAATCCTGGAATGCCGCCAACAGAAAATTAAAATCAGAATTTAAATCTTCGGGGTCAATTTTCTGGGTCGGCTGATAATCAATTACGCGTGATAATGATATTCGACGAAAAATGTCCAGTTGACTGTCCGAACCGGGCGCAATGTCAAAAACAACATTTCCGCCGGAAAAATCATCGTTTGGGATTACAGTATAACTGCCATCATACATGTTGTTATCAATTGCAACACAAATGTCCGCGACTTGAAAAAAAGGAAACGAAAAGGCAAATTCCGTTGTTGTTCCATCTGTGATATAAGATATTTTGTACATAATACCCTGCCCCCCAATTAGCCGACAATATCATCAAGTCTGGACAATAGTGATTTCAACAAGTTTGGTTTTGATGCTTTGACATTCTTTAACTTTGCCAAATTGGCACGTCGCTTTTCTGCGTATGGTGCAGTGGTTTCCGATTTCAGACGCTTTAATACAGCGCCTTCGGTCATGCCATTGTTTGACATACCTGATGCACCATATTTTGCACGTTGTGCTGCCAAAACTTTCTTTACCAGATTTGTTTTTTCTGCTTCGTCTTTTGCCATTTCTGCCAAGATTTCTTTGCGTTGGCTTTTTGCCTCTTTCTTGGCGTCTTTATAATCTAGGATGTCTGTGACATCTGATACAATTTGTCCCATTGTTTATTCCTTTGTTTATAATTTTTATACCTGATACCAACCATTAATGCTGATTGATAAAACTGTGGTGGGGTATGGTTGCGAACCATGAATTGTCCATGCAGGCGAAATACACTCATGCGTTGTGCCTAATAAATTTACTGACACGTCACCGCTGTACCCCGGTGCAGAATCTGCATATATTTCATTTGGCAATGAAATACGATGTCCATTTATGTAAATTGATTTTGTGTCTAATACACGCGCGGTTATTTTTCTGATGCGCATTTTATGGGCATTATGACCGGTTGAACGCAATGGCAAACCAGACGCAGAAAATGAATAGCTGTATTTATTAATATCTGTTGTTGCATTGGAATCAAAACATTCCAGGGATATATCATCATTACGATGGACAAGTACATATGTTTTCCCATCGCATACAGACACAGATAAAAACTGACCATGGGTTTTATATGTTCCCCATGCGGAAATCCCCAGTGCTGCATTCTGATTTAAAACCGCCATGTCGCCATCAGAACGCACCACATACAAACGACGCAATGTCGAATTGTACGCAATGTCCGTCGGCGTTCCCAACAAATGTTTTGATAAAGTACACAAATCATTTGCGTTATATTTTTCACCTAAATCATCCAGTGCCAGTTCGCGAATATCACAACCATTGGCAGAAATAAAGACCGTTGCACCTTCTATTTTTTGTGGCGGTAAATATCGCAAAGAATAGGAACCAACAGATGTGTGTTGTTTTATATCAACAACAGATGGTGTTAATGGCTTGCTGGAAATTGCCCATTCACCAACATTGGTCAATATCTGCAGATTATCACTGCTGACCACGGTTATTATTTGTTGACGCTGTTCAGATAATAGCGATATAAAAATTGCTTCGTCATCTAAACCTGTACCAACATTAAAGTTATTATGGCGACCAACCTGTGACAACCATACGCCACCCGGCCAATCACGCGAACCGCCAAAGACCAATCTATCTTGGTGAAATGTGATACTGCGTGGCCAACCACGACGGGAACCAAATGCGCTTTCTGCCCAATTAGAGATAGATGAAGACGGCAATGAAAACGTACCGTTTGTATAGGCAACAACCTGGGTCGGACTGATGTATTCTGTGACCAACCATTGTTTATCCAGCAACAGCAAACGCCCATTTACATTGTCTGGGGTCCAAAAATCACGATTTGTTGTAAATGTTGCATAATTGTTCCCACTGTTGTGGGCAGTGACAGTTATATTAACATCTGAGGCATCATCAAATTTTACAAATGGTATATTGATTGTTAAATCTGAATCGTTCCGTGAAAATGAAAAATCGTATATTTCGAACCTGTCACCCGTATGACGCAATGTTTGGGGCGCATATTCAGGATGAACAAATATCATCGTACCAAAACGCTGGGCATACTGAACACAAGATAAATCATCATATGACCACGGGGTTATTAAATCTTGGACCCGTACATCATTGTGATAAATATACATATGTTTGTCTGTTAAAACCAATACATATTCCGCACCATCAGATACAGAAAAAGATATCAAGCGCCCAGGCGCATTTAAATTATCAATACGCACCAATCCACATCTGCGCGATAACCCACCACCAGATAACACATCCATATTTTCCAAACGCGACAAGCCATCAATATTATCACGTGCAAAAAATTCTGGGGCAACTTCGCCATTTGCGAATAAATTTTGTGTCTTTATAAAATTTCCCATAATTCCCCCATATTGTTAAAAACGTGCGTTTACTAGTGAAAAATCAGTGATGGTGTCACCGAGTGTTGTTGTACTGTCAATATATTTTGCCGTCTGTAATTCTGTTTCATATAATGCAACAAGCGTTCTGAACAAAGACTGGTCGCCTGTTAATGGAATACAAAATTCCATTGCCAAACGCGTTGCCACCAATGATACAAAATAACCAGGAAATTTTTCAGGCGCGGTTTGAACAACACCAATAACAGACATCGTTTCTGAATCAGATAAAATACGATTGCCGATTATGCGACCATCTGTTTTTAATATGCGCAAAACGTTTGATGGTATTAAAAAATTACCGTCTGTATTTTTATTTAATTCAATTATCTGGGTGGCAAAACGCCATGGATGTATCGATAACAATGCATCAACAACAGGTTCAAACAATGTGCGCGACAGTTTGGCAGACGCGCTGTCGTCTGTCAAAGACTGAATTGGCGCCTCGCCCAGTTTTAATAATGCCATTGTGCATAAATCTATTTTTGTAAGCATTTTTTGCCCTTTGGTTATAATTAACTATAAAAACAAGGTCGACATTAAATGCCGACCTGTGAACAAAAACTAATAAAACTTATGCCAAGGCACCTGTTGTCACGTTCAATTCTGTGACATTAATTTTCTTTATTGCGGTACTGTCAGACGCATTAATGATAATGATGTCGCCAATATTCATCAGTGTTTTAACACTGTTAAAATATCCATTCGCAGCAATTGTAGACATCGTTTCAGATGCACTATAATGCCATAATGTAAATCCGTTTGCATACGCAATAACAGATAAATTTTTATTCTGAAAAGCCATATGTTTTTCCTTTTGGTTATATAAGTTATTCGAATTTATATTAGGCGGCTGTGGTATCTGAACACTTTACACGAACAATGCCATCGCCATCGATTAAGACCGCACCTTGGGACATGCTGTTGCTGATAAAGTGTGCAGCACGTTCGCCATGCCATGAAATATCTGTCTTAACCTCTTGACCACACGCATGACCAATGCTGGATGCATGATAGATAAAGCAATCACGATTATTTGCAGATACAGGTAAACCGTTGTGCAGCACCCATGTAATACCCAACCATTTGCGTGCTTCGAAACCATTGACCAATGGTGATGCATCCCCAACATAGTCTGCGGATACAAATTCATCCATCGACAACAATTCATTCCACTGGTGTACACCAACAACCGCAAAGCGACGACCGTCGTCTGGAACATCGTTTGTATTCAAAATTTCAACAGCAGACAAAACCAAATCCTTGGTCAAACCAGTGGAATAATCACCAACCGTTGCAGTTGCATTGTTCATTGCACCGATAATCAGTTCATCTGTTTTACGACCCAATGCATATGCACCAGCCGACGCAACAACACGACGTTCATCAACATTGATTTTCAATTCATCCAGTGCATCAACCCAATCGCCCGCATAATAATCTTGCAACAGACATTCGACAGGTTCATGATTCAAATTCATTACCGGTACAATACCGTGACGTGATTTGGTGCTGGCGGTGCCACGTCCAACCTTTTGAAACGTTGTTGATGCACCAATAACACCTGATTTACTGCGAACAGTTGAACGCAGTTTTGTGCCCATTTGCTGATATGCCAAATGAACATCTGCTTCGAATTGTTTTACGAAGACATTATCTATGGAAACAGACATACAAAAAATCCTTTTGGTTTAGATTAAAAAAAGATGTCAAATAGACATCCGCGTGATTAAAGATTTTGTATTTTGGTTATGCAAACAATGCGCCATAAAAACAAAATTTTGGGTTCGTAATTTTCATTACGAATTGTCCAATAAAAAAACATCAGTCCGACTGCGCAAACATCAGACTGATGTTTTCTATAAAAAATACCCACACAAGGTGGGCAAAAGAAAACCCCGCGATTGCGGGGGAAAATATTATTTTTTCTTTGCACATGCTTTTTTAGCACATGGCTTTTTTGCAACTGTTTTTTTCACAGCGACTTTTTTAACTGCAACTTTTTTTGCTGCTGGTTTTGCTGCTACTTTTTTTGCAACTGGTTTTTTTGCAGCGACTTTTTTAACTGCAACTTTCTTTGCTGCTGGTTTTGCTGCTACTTTTTTTGCAACTGGTTTTTTTGCAGCTGTTTTTTTAACTGCAACTTTCTTTGCTGCTGGTTTTGCTGCTGCTTTTTTTGCAACTGGTTTTTTTGCTGCTGCTTTTTTTGCAGCTGGTTTTTCAGCAGGTTTTACTGCAATTTTTTTTGCAGATGGTTTTTTAAACAAGAATGCCATTCTTTCTCTCCTTTAAAAGTTTTGGATAGAACAAATCCGTTTTGTTCTTACTTTGTATTTTATATTAAATATAAAACTTAGTAAAGTAGAAAGTGAAATTTTTTCAATTATGAATACAATTTTTTAAAACCGTTTTCAATTTTTCGAATGTATTCTGTGTCACCATCGCGCCAATATTTTGGATCGCGCATCATGCGACGCAAGTCATCATCTGTTAAATTTTGCGTTTCATTTTTATCTGTTTTAACTGTCGGTTCCATCGATTGCATCATCTTGTACACGCTTTGTATTCCCTGGGGTGTAGCGCACAGTGCATCAAATGCATCACGTGGTAAAAACTGTTCGCCGAATGAATTTATTGCGCGTAATGCGTCATTCATTTTTTCATTTCCACCAAAAAAATTTTTTAATTCATTTACTGCACTACTTTCATTTTGTATCGAAAATAAATCAGAAATTAATGGTGATAAAAATTCATTCGCAATATCATAAATTTTTTCAACCTGTTTTTTTGTTAAACCAATTTCAAAAAATTTTTGACGAACATTTTCATCATCGTATAATTCATTCGTTGGATATTCAGACGCGTTTTCTGGCACACCAATTGCACGATTAAATTTTACACGAACAGATTCATCACTGTCTGCCGTTGGGATTGTCACCATTGTGCCAATCTTTCGCTCTAATTCAGAATACGATTTCATTAACGCGTCTGCATTTAATGTTCCGTCGTTATTCAAAAATTTTTCCGGGATTTTATCCATTTTCTTTTCCTTTGTTTTCATTTGATTTACGCAAAAAATAAATTCCACCCAATGTAAATATTGCCTGCAACATCGTAAACAAATCAGAATCACCAACTAAATATGCGCCAACCGCCGACAGGATACCGGTTGCAGATATTATATATGTACGATAGCCGGACAAATGACCACCACGAAATAGCTTTCTCATGCAGAAGATTCCAATTTATAAATAAAACAACATTCCATCAATATCTGCGATATAACCACGTGCCGTTGCCCATTGTGGCATCGTATCAGAATGATGAAAACGTGTTGCGCCAAAACAAGCATCACACAATCCGCCAGACAACATACGCTGCGCGACACGCAAACACATTTTAAATCGACGCGATGTGGCAGGTTCTGTCATGCGTATATGGTACGGTGAATTTTTATCCAATACGGGGAATATATTTTTGTCTTGAATTATATCTTCAATACCAACACCCGATGCGATAGATAAATTATGTATCATTGAAGTTAGGGCTTCGACCCCTAATAAACCATTTGCACCAGATTCCGCACAAACCAATCGTGCAATTTTATACGCCAGCGCATTTGATGCATCTGGATTTTTTATCAGTGTCATTTGCATTTAATTCATCCTGAAATTAAAAACCCATGCAAATCGGTGCATGGGAAATAAAAAAAAACACAACCAATGTTGTGGGCAATATTCTACCTGTTTATGTGTTATATAATATCATATTTTCGCAAAAAAGTCAAGACTATTTTTTAAATCGTTATTTCATCCCCGTAAACCAATAAATACCGCGTACCACGACGCAATACCAATGCACCATTTTCATTTATTCCAATCAATTCTGCCGATTCGCCCTGATAACGAACGGTACAATTTATGCAAGATGCCAATTCGGTCCAACGCGTACGAACAGCACGAAAATCTGCGCGACGCCATTTGTCTATATTGCGCATCAAACGATTTAACAATTCCATTAATGGTGTTTCAGAATAATTGTCCATCTTGGTTGTTTTGTATCTGTCCACAGTTGGGTTGGAATTCACATTTATACCGATTCCAACAATCGCAAAGGAACCAGAATATTCAATCAATGTACCCGCAATCTTTTTACCATCAACCAATATATCATTTGGCCATTTAATTGTGGGATGGACACCAAATGATGCAATCGTTTCAGCAATTGCAACAGCAACAGCATACGACAAACGCGCATCGCGTTCAGGTGCATCGAAAATAAAACTGACGTACAAATTCCCATGATGCGAAACCCACTTGCGTCTATAACGACCACGCCCGTCAGATTGCGCCATCGCCAAAACAGCAGTGTGGTCAGATGCACGCCCAGACGCAATCAATTCATGTGCATAATCCTGAGTACTGGGGATTTTGTCAAAAGATATTAGTTTATAATTTGCCAAGTGAATACACCCCATCATTATTTACAATAAAATCACGACCATACGTGCGTCGCAGTTGATATATTGACGTATCAACAGTATGTGTTGACGCATCAGGCGCATACCCCAGCGCACACTTTAATTCATCAACAGTCATACCACCTGTCTTGTATAAACATACAATTATCTGGGATTGCAATTGCGACAAGGATACATTGGCGCCAAAAACAGTTGTAATTATATTACTGTCGTCCATCGCCCCCAAAATAATAGACTTTAATTCCAGTGGCGAAAGAACCTTTTTAATACGAAGACTGTCAAAATCAATATCGATTGCATTCGGCGCGTCCAAGACAGTGGCGTTCAAATCGGACAAAATTTGGCGCCATATTTTATCAGACGTATAAATCTTAACACCTGTCAACATGTGTTAATATTAATAAAATGAACATAAATTGTCCAATAAAAAACCACAACAGATATACTATTGTGATTTTGGAACGTCAAGAACCACAAAAATACGAATTCAATCACGTCCCGGTTCTGGTTGATCAATAAACTTAGTAAAATCTTGTATTTTGGCACCTGTTGATGACAAAATCTTTGAAATACTGTTTGTTGACGGCCATCTTGGTTGACCTTCTTTGGACCAGCGTTTACTTTTATTAAACGTTGTTGGATCAAGCCCACTGCATTTTGCCAACCCTGAACAAGACATACCATGTTCTGTGGCAAAACGTTCAATTGCGCGCCAAACATCGTCGTGTGTCATTTTTTTCTCCCTCTTGTTAAAAAACTAGATATACAACTTTTTTACCTAGCCTAAGTTGATTTTATTCCAGAAAACCGGGCAAAACAACGAGTACGACTTCCTAGGCATTCATACACAAGACACGATACTAAATTTTTTTTTGACAAAGCACTTGACAAATCGTTTTTTGTATACTATATTCGAATCGTCAAAAGGAAAAAACCTGATGACCAGATGTGAAAACATCTGTGGGGACCAGAGGTTCAGACTCCCTCCTACATTCTCTCTCCTCTGGACTCTGGGCCCCAGCACAAGTTTAGAGTGCCCATTTTCTTTTTCTCTTTTCCTTCCTTTCGGGGCACTCGGAAATCCCGCCGGCAACGGCGCTATTTTTTTATTCATTTAAAAATCCCCCAATAT
>JAZRPS010000025.1:0-14355 GCA_045649345.1 Candidatus Enterousia sp.
GGGGGGGGGTAAAAAATGCCACACAAGCCATAGCCAGCGCGCGATACAGCATTTTTCGTCTTGTATGATTTTTCATAATTTTCTCCGTCCCATAAACTATATTTATTCCTAGTGTAATAAAAATCGCTAATGCTATGCAAGGGAAAAAAATCGGGTACAAAAGTCTTTAAGTACCTGACATTGCACTCTTGAAAACTTATGACTTTTGTCTATATATGCTTTGACTTGAAACATAAAAAAGGACGCAGGTATGACAATGGAATTTGATAAAACAATGGCGATTCTTGGCGGTCAGACAGTTGATAGTTTTCTAAGTCGTCAGTTGACTGAACGTGATAAGACCCAAATACGAAATGCAATTGACCTGTTATTTTCAGGTCTGTCGTTGCGCAATTGGTTGGCGGGCGGCGTTTTGCGCGACGCATGGCAAAACGCGCTGGATACACTGCGCGATATGATTTTTGAAATACCACAAAACAATCCTGCAACAACATTTATGCGGAATGCCGTATTTGAACATCGCGCAAAATGGCATGTTCAAATAATTGCATCACGTAATGCAGACGATCTTATTAAATGCCCAATTGAAGAATTTGAACAATGGCAAAACAGTGCCAACACCAAGATAAATGAAGCAACGCGTATCTTGCGACAAAAAGTAATCGATTTCGATTCTGACACACCACGTACAACAGTCGCCCAAAAACCAATAAAAAATATCGATATGTTGCGCACGATGGGCGAACGAGAACACGAACATGAACGTGTACGCGAACGCGAAAAATAAAAAAATCCCCAAACCGAGGATTCCTTTATTTGTTTTTTTGTTTTGCAAATTGTTCTATTTCAGACTTGTTTTCTAAAATAAATTTAACAGTTTGCAATAAGGCTTCTTCTGATGCTGCATGCCAGCAAAAACGTCCACCAGCACGAAACCAGCCACCTGGCAAAGCAACAAAAGCCCCAGATTCTCTCGAATAAAATATTATATTGCCGGCAATACTGCGACCGCGCACAAAATATTTGTTATTTGTTTCGTCTACATAGGCACATGTTTTCGCAGCAATTGCCATTGGAACACTATCGGAAAAAACGGAACTTTTTTTGCAAAAATCTTTGAATTCTGGCATTGATTTAGTGATATACTTATCACCAAATACAAAATGTTCATTATATTGGTTGCGGTTTATTTTATTCCGATTGCAATCATACAGAACAACATTTTCATACGGTTCTTTTAAGACCGTTTCAACTATCTTTGGTGTCAGCACTGGAATTCTTTGACCCCAAAAACGACTAAATAATGTTTTCATATTTTAAAATCCTATTTATGTTTATACGCCAAAACATATGGCACAAACTTTTCAATATGCCTGTCGCCCAACCATGCGCGCGGTATCAAGATTGTATTACCCATGCCAGCCGCCATTTTATGGACACGTTCGCCGTTTTTGGCGTTAATCAATTCTGGCAATTTTACCGACACAGAATCCATTGTGCCTGGCAATATAAAGGTAATTTCGTCGCCGACGTGCGTTTCGTTACGCAATTCGAACGCGATATTTCCGTCCGTCACGTCTGTTATAACACCGGCAACATGATATTCAGATGTACTGCGTGTCGTTTCATAATTATGCGCGTCCGGTGTCACAGGACCGTCAAAGAACGCAGTTGTATACCCACGCGATTCTAAACGGTTTAATGCCGCCATAAATGGCGCTGGATCAAAATTTTCAGGATTTTGCGCATACGCGTCCATCGCACAGCGATATGCATGAACCACCGCACCGACGTAGTATTCCGAACGATTACGCCCCTCTATCTTCAAACTGTCTGGGTTGGATTCAATCACCTCTGCCAAGCGTGGCATCAGGCACAAATCCTTGGAATTCATGATATATGCGCCACGTTCGTCTTCATCAATCGGCATTTCAATACCACTATCTTTTTCGCGCAATATAACATCATATTTCCAACGACACAGTTGCGCGCACGCGCCACGATTTGCCGGTCGCCCCGTTATAAAATTCGACAACAAACAACGCCCAGAATAAGACATACACATCGCACCATGAACAAAGATTTCAAGTCCAATGCCAGGACAACTTTCGCGAATTGATTTAAATTCTTTGTGCGATACTTCGCGTGCCAAAACACATAATTTTGCGCCGGCATTTTGCCAGAACTTAACAGTTTTTGCCGAACAAATGTTTGCCTGGGTTGAAATATGAATTGGCATGTCTGGGAAATTTTCACGCACCCACATTACAATCCCAGGATCAGATACAATCAGTGCATCAGGTTGCAAATATCGGATTGTATCTGCCACGCGGGGCATGTTTGCATACTCAAAATCATGCGCAAATAAATTGAACGCCAAATATACTTTTTTCCCGGCGGCGTGCGCCAGTTCGATTCCCTGCTTTACTTCATCTACTGTAATCTTGGCACGTGCGCGCATTGAAAAACCCGGCAATCCGGCATAGATAGCATCTGCACCATATAAAATGGCGGTTTTAAAGGCGTCCAACGTACCAGCCGGCGCCAAAAGTTCTGGTAATTTAATCTTTGTCATGGGCATATTTTGCCCCAAATAAATATAAAGGCAAGGAAATTATGATTTTTTTGCTTGCGTTTGGTTTTCATATATGTATAATTGGCAGGCACGCCGGTTTAGCTCAGCTGGTAGAGCGGCTGATTTGTAATCAGTAGGTCGTTGGTTCAAGTCCGACAACCGGCACCAGTTTAGAAACGCACCATTTGGTGCGTTTTTTGTTTGGATTTCTTTGTCTTTTTGATTTTTGTGCCAATCGTAATTTTATTGCGGGGCGGACGGGTTTTATTTTATTCGGTGCGTGCAAAGTCAACACAAATCCACCCATGACCCCAAAACACCAAAAACTGTAATGCAAACTGTGATGCGGTGTGGTATAATTTGTGGGAAATAAAGGATAAACAATGGCACAAGAAATCACAGATAAGCCAGAAATGAAAATTATTGGTAAAGGCGCACACTCTATCGTATATATTGACCCAACAAATCCAAACATTATTATCAAACAAAACAATTCTGTATCGGGGGACCGGGGGTATTTAAAACGCCAACAGACGGGGTACGAAACAATAGAACGTATTAAAAAATCTGGTTATGCAACCGGGGTTCAATTACCAACCGTAATCGAGGCAAATGAACAAGATGAAGTCCAGACAATCAAAGAACAACGAATAAGTGGACAGACCTTTGATAACGACGGCAAATTATGGGATGGTTTGACCGAAAACCAGAAAAATAATATAGCAAAACAAATGGCAACATTCTTGGTCGCAATGCATTCTGCTGGCGAAATAAGGCCTGCTGATAAATCAATAAAAACAATGTTTGATAAGTCCAAACTGCATAGCGCAACCGATATCATAAACGCATATGAAGGCGCAATGCCACAAAGATTAGCAAACAAATTATTGGATGCAGAACAATATTTGGAATCCACAGATATATCAGATGAATTTCATGTGCTAACACACAAGGATTTGCGTGTTAACAACCTGATGTTTGACCAAGAAACAGGACAGTTGTCTGTACTGGATTTTGAAATGGCGGGCACAGATAATATTTATCGTGATTTTGTGGCATATGCATCAGCCAGTTCAATGCCATGGGATTACACGCGTCGGCTTATTGCCGAATACAATGCAATTCAACCCAGGAAATACCCATTAAAAATAAACCCAGTAAAAGTGCAGAATATGTTGGTGTATGCTATTGCACATGAGTATTCAAGAAATGTCACGCATGAACAAAATGAAACGATATCCGATAAAGAAAAACAAAAATTCTTTCAACACTTGATAACAAGAATAAATAAATTAACAGGATTTGACATTGCCACAGATAATATCAATGCCTTCAAAAAAGGGATTAGCCAATTAACACAACAAGAAAACGCACAAATATCATCAGCAAAAAATAATTACGACAGATAAAATGCTATGTGAGGCTAAGTGTGATGCGTTGTGGTATAATTTGTGGGAAATAAAGGAATAAAATCATGACAAAAACACCATATTATCATGGCTCTGCAACTGAGATAACAGATGCTTATTTGCAGGCGCCCCAACAACAAACAAAATATGTGAACAGGCAGTTTGTGACAACTGATTTAGAATATGCTAAAATCCGTGCAATCATACAATGCATCTGTGGCGGACGGGCTAAAATTTCTGACAACAAAATTTATCTGGAACGGTTACAAGATAATATTATTCCCAGTTTTTATATTTATACGGTATATGAACCAACAGACAAACCGTTTATTCAAGATGGTGAAGATGAATATCATTCAACAGAACCGATTAGGATTGCCAAACGTACAAAATATAACACGGCAAAGGAAATTTCCACATTGGGCTTTGATGTTTTTGTATTAGACGAACCGATAAATGAAGTGGGGGCCAAAAAAGCCGAAATAATGAATAAAGCAATTCAAAATGGAAAAATTCACCGTATAGACATAGAAGATATCATGCGTGTACCAGCAAAACTTTATCACGGGTCTATGAAAGAAAAAAATTATGGGATCGTTAAGCCGTTTCTTGGCAATATTAAGGGCGCAATTCCTGGAAAACGCGAAGACGTTGTCGCAGTATTTGCAACGACAAAATCCAAGGCAACTGTATATGCTGCACGCCATCTTATAATGGGCGAACATGGAAACTGTTCATTGCGTGGCACAAAAGACACACTGTTTACAACGACAGTTAATCCAAATATTTCCGGCAAAATATATCTTTATGAGGTGGATTCTGAGGGATTTATTCTGGATCAAGACGAAGAATATTATTGCCTGACAGAAAAAAAGATTTTAAGAACAATAACTCTGGATGTTAGGGAGGAAATCCGAAAAGGAAACATAAAAATATATGTTCCGAAGGTTAATATAGATTTCTCAAAATTATCTAAACAAGAACGTGGTGAATTGTTCGTTAAATTGCAACAAGATATTAACAATTGGCGCCCATACAATCCATCGGACATTGACATGACCGCAATACTTGCAAATCAAGGTCCAGATAGATAACAAACCGCCCAAATGGGCGGTGTTTATTTATTGTATTCTGATTTCAGTTTTGACCATATCATATTGTCATAAAGCTTGTCATCATGATATATTCCAGCCTGGCGTGCAATACCGTCCAGATGAAAGCCAGACGAACGAATTGAATTTGCGCTGCGCACATTATCGGCACTGCATTGGCGTGTGATACGATTTGCCCCCAATGTCTCAAAAGCTATCTTTTCAATTACATCCGATGTTTCGCGCGCAAAACCATTCCCCCATGCTGAACGAACCAGCCAAACCGCCGCCATTTGCAATGTTTTTGTTGGGTCATCGTGAAAATACAATCGGCGATACCCAATCAAATTTCCATTATGAAAAATATACAGATTTATACCATTATCAACCACCCATTGTGATTCAATTTGCATTTGTTTTAGCATTTCGTCCGCTGATGCAGGCACAAGATTAGTGTTACAAATTCGATTAAAATAAAAGTCTGCTGGGTCTTCATTTTTCACTGCATCAAAAACCAACTGTGCATTTTTAGGCGTAACATCCAACTGACGCATTTCCAGACGTTCTGTTTTTATTATTTTGGGTAATTTTTTTATCGGATTTGTCATACATTTTCCTTTTATTATCCCATTTATTTTATCACATTTTTTATCAAAAAGCTATGTGAGGCTAAGTGTGATGCACATATAAAAAAACACCGCCCGATTGGGTGAGGCTATATCACCTGTCATTTTGGTCGTTGTTTTTTGCCCAGGATTTTTGCATCTGATATTTGATTTCATTAAATCTGAATTCTGCAAAGCCTATCAATTCCGACATCAGCATTTCTTTTTCAGCCGTCGTGAATTTGCGCGGGGTGTGCGCCGTTGCAAAATCTGCACGCATTTTACGTAATTGTGACATCTGTTCCGCTGTGGGCATCAGATGCGTAGGCAACACCTTGTCTAAACGCACAATATTATTCTGGCGCAGGTTTATATACGACATATCGCCGGGACCTTCGGTGAAATTCGGATACTTAAAGCCTGTCAGACCAACGGATTCAAAATATAAAATCATACGTTGAAAAAACAGATTTTCGGGGCTGTGAATATCAAACAGTGTTTCCAACCCCAGCTCTTTGCGTACCTCGTCGGCGGACAAATTGCCGACAACCGGTTCGCACACCCAATCAAACTGCCATGGCACATCTATATTCATGCCCAAGACCGCCTGACGGGCGGCCGTAATTTGTTTGCGAAATTCGGCTTCGTCACGAATATTCAATACGCGAACAAAATCTGATATTTTATCGCCGCACATGTATTGAAATAAAATGCCCATAAAGTTCTGAACACTGTGGTCGTTCAGGTCTGGTATTTCATCCCAACGCCCAGCCTGCAAATTTACCAGTATTATCTTAGGCTTTGCAATATCAATATTCGGGTCGCGTTTCCACTTTCCTTCGTTCAGATTGGTTTGTGCATTCACCAATTTGCCAAAGTGTGTTAATGGGCGAAAATAATCAAAATCATAATATGTGCCGTGATATACGGTTAACGGTTTGCCATCAACCCCCAGTAAAACCGGCGACAACCAATCTGGCATATCAATCAGCGTGAATTTTTCACCGTCATATTCCAGTTTGAAATATTCTGCGTTTGGCATACCGCCACGTGGCCATTTTACGTCTGTGAATTGTTTGATTATATTTTTTGCCACACCGGTATGGGTCGCAATTGCGATTGTTTTGCTGTCTGAGTTCTTTACTATATCCAATATTGCTTTACGCACACGTGCAATAAACATATTATAACTTTCACCGTTTGGTGGGACATAATCGTCATTAGACAACAATGCGTATGGCGCATATATAACATCGCCCGACATATCAATCGGTGTGTCTGCAGGGTTATCTGTCAATCGGACAACATGTCCACAAAAATCCCCCATGTTCCATTCACGCAAATCGCCATTTGTTATAATCTGTTGGTCGCCGACCACCGCACGCGCAGTATCCACAGCACGCGATAATGGCGATGAATACATGACATCAAAGTTTACATCCGCCAGTTTTTGCGCCAACGCCTGTGCCTGTGCCACACCATTTGCATTTAAAGGCACATCCAACCAACCCTGCATACGGTGTTCAATATTTGCATCTGTTTCACCATGACGAAAGATATAAACAGTTTTCTTCATACCGCCACCTTTGAAAACATTTTCATATCACGTGGCTGCCCACGCAAGACAAAGTACTTACGCAAGACACCTTCACACATGTAACCACAACGCAATGCAACCGCAGCCGAACGAACATTCTGTTTGTCCAGGGTCAATTGTATGCGTTGCAGTCCCATATTGGCAAATCCCATTTCGGTCAGTTTATTTAATGCATGCGTCATAATGCCATGACCATTAAAACCATGTGCCAGCCAATAACTGATTTCGCCCATGTTGTCGTCTGTATCCACAAAGCCAATTTTACCCACAATATCATCCGCCACCATAATGAAGTACGAACACTTATCATCGCCATATGACTTTTCAATATTCGCCAGTGTTTTATCGGTTGTGGTATAACCATCCACCCATTCCAAGAATTCCCCCAGGAATTCTCGATTGGCATTTATAACCGCCAGCAAGCGTTCCGCATTTTCCACCGTTGGTTCTAACTTCTCCAACCGGAAATCGCCCATATCAATACTACGCGGAAATTTGTTTGTTAGAATTTCCATTATATCGCCTTTAATTTGTTTCATGTATTTTATCACATTTTTTGTTAAAATGCTATGTGAGGCTAAGTGTGATGCAGGCGGACCAAATCAACTGTCTGAAAGCATTGGAAATCTTGGACTTTGGGCTCGCCTTGGCATCCCGACAAAGGCTACCCGTTTCAAAACGCACCATTTGGTGCGTTTTTTATTAACGTTGGCGCCCGGCCTTGGTCAAATTATGCTCTACAACCTTGGCAATATCGACAACTGTACAACTGCCGCCAGAGAAATACGAAAAACGCTCGTTATAACCAGATGCAATAACGGGACGACCCTTTGCATTCGGAACAAATATTGTGCCTTCGTTATTAACAAAACCAATACCTATGAACATTTTTGTATGTCCAGGAAAGCGAACAACCGCCCCTGGGTTAATATCTTTAAATGTTTCTACTGTCGGATCTTTTATTACTGTACCAGGAATGCTATCTTTGGCAAAATAACTAATTAAACAATCTCCATTATATAAAGCTTCGTTACATCCTGCTTTCTTTGCAAAAGGACGTCCTGCATAACAGTTATTACGGAACTTCATACGAACCGTTGCGTCAACGATGGCATTTGTAACGCTTTTATTACAATAATTATAATCCAAACCATATATCTTACCGGGGGCTGCCAGCTTGCGATTAATAGAATCAATGTCTAACGCCAATTCTTTGGCAGACGTTTCGCCAAGCAACCGTCCAATTTCCGAATTAGACATATTTGCCCAATCCACCGTTTTAAATGTTGATGGATTAAAATATTCACGATTTATAACGTGTTCACCAGATTCGGTATCCGTTGTATAAACAGTCGCATCTTGTCTGTCTGCAAATTCTTCGTGCGAGTTACGACCGCACATCGCCAACGTCAGCAAAAATGTTGCGATAACAGTAGACGGTAACGTAAACTTTTTTGAACACAAAATTTTCTTAACATCCATTTTTATATCCCTTGGTTGTTTGTCATAATTCTATTTTAACGCACATGTCTTTGAACGTCATGTTGCAGTTTATGTTCTACTATTTTTGGAATATCAATGACGGTACACGATGACCAATCAAAATATTCAAACAGCGCTTCATCATCACAAGATGCAACAACTGGACGCCCACGCGTATTTGCAACAAATGTACGACCAGTTTGGTCTGTATAACCAACACCCATATACATATAACAATGATTGCCTTTGCGAATAATCGAACCTGCGTTGATATTTGCCAATTCTTTCCCAGAAGGATTTTTTATAATTGAATTTGGCACGCTATCTGCTTCGAAATATTTTACAAGATATTCTGCGTCCTGCATCGCTTTTTGAAAAACTGCGGATGTATCACAGCGACCTGATGGAAAAGGAAGCACGCGTTTATTATCACGTCTAAAACGTAGTCTGGAACCCGCATCGCGATACGCCTGTACGACTGCTTCTGCACAATAGTCTGACGCATCACCATACATCTGATCAGGTGTTGTCGTTCCCTTTTTCAAGGCATCAACATCCATTGCATATTCTTTGGCAGCGGTTTTTCCAAAAACCTCACCGACACGCTGGTTTGTATAATAACGCCATTCGATATTTTCAAATGTGTTCCCATCAAATATTTTGCGATTTAATTCTGCATCACGACTGTGATCGTCTGTGACATATACCGCTGCATCTTGACGGCTTTTAAATTTGTTTTCTGAGCGTATATTAATTGCCAACAACGCCAGCAAATACCCAACCAACACTGCCGAAGCGTGAACTGCGATATTTCTGACATCTTTTTTCATTTTGTTTTGCATTATCTTTGCCCTTTTGTTGTTGATATTGCTTTAACACACAAAATATAACACAAATATATTTATTGTCAACCTTTTTGCAACGGACATGCTATTCTTGTCCATTCCCGCCCCATGCGCTAAAAATACAGAAAAACTGTGATGCAAAGTGTGATGCGATGTGGTATAATTTGTGGGAAACAAAGGATAATTTATGAAAAACCTATTAATTATTGGTGTGCCACGTGCTGGGAAATCTTCGCTGGCGAATATGATATGCGATAAATTTGGATGCGGATTAATATCAATTGATGCGATTGTTGCCACCTTCTATAAAATTTTTCCTGAATTAGGCATGCACGAAGAACCTGAAAAAAGCGAGCCGATTTTATCAAAATTTATTTTTGAATACATGCGTCAATTATACCGAGAAAACCCAACCAGAAAATATGTCGTTGAAGGTTGTCATCTATCCCCTGAAACCGCTGTGAAAAACACCTGTTCTGAAACCTGCGATATCGTATGCTTAGGCTATCCAGATTTAACACCCGAACAATTTTTAGTACGTGCGCGCAAAACGGATTGGGCGTCCGCAAAAGACGACCTTGAAATTTTACAAATGGGCGAATATTTTATTAAACAATCCAGACAAGATAAAAATACATGCGACCAGCATGGTATAAAATTTATTGATACGTCTGACGGTATTGAAAAGACATTGACAGAATATATAAAACAGACATATGGGGAATAAACATGCAGATAAAGTTAGAACATCTTGATGCAGAAAGTGCATGGCAACGTATTATTAGTGGCTATGAAGGATATCATACAAACCTTAAAAACTATAAATATAGTTACGAAATGTTCATCCCAGACGATGACAGAATGCGCGAAATGTTTGAGCAGCCAAAACTGACCGAACAACAAATTCAGCATTATCACGATATTTTTGTAAATGAAATATACAAACTGTCTGATTTAACGCATCAAGACGAGAATATAAAAAAAGCAATAATATTGGTACAGAACAGAATCAAAACACATATTGCGTCGCTGTTACCGGCATGGGGCGCAACAATGCCAGAGACTTTAAGCATCAAGTGCACATATGGACGTGGAGGTGGATACTCATCGGGTAAAAACGCAACTATACTTTTCCGTATGAGTGATGACAAGTGCAACGATTATGGTATATATCTGTTATTTATGCATGAATTTGTGCACATCTTGATAGAAGAACAGATTATAGGCAAGTATAATGTGCCACAAGACCTGAAAGAACGCATAGTTGATATTATCGGACAAGAACTGTTCAATAAACCAGTTCAACCGATGTTCATGGAATCATTCGCCAATTCATACATAACACCAAATGCTATCAAAACTGATTTGGTCGGTGCGGTCAAAAAAATGATGGCGGATTATACAGCACTAAAACAAGCCCAAACCACAAAGGACAGATAATGCCACGAATTCATGTCATTGGTGCGCCAGGGTCTGGTAAAACAACATACGCGCGGCGGTTGGCGGCGACACGCAAATTACCCCTGTGCCATTTAGACGAGATTTTTCATGACAATTCTGGCACCGCCCCACGCAAACGCACCGAATCCGAACGCACAGAAATGGCAGCTGAATTTGCCCAGGGCAAAGACTGGATATCCGAGGGTGCATCATTTTCCGACTGGGTAAATCCAATCTTGAAACGCGCAACCGAAATACACATTGTATCCCCATCACGCACGATACGCATTTGGCGACAGATTAAACGGTATATCCGCCGAAAAATTGGTATTGAGCAGGCAACATACCGCGAAACACTGCGTGGCCTGTGGGGTGGTATAAAATGGACATGGAATTATGACCGTGATACATTACCGATAATATTACAGAAAATCCCAAAACGCACCAAAATCAAAAATGTAAAGGCATAGCTATGACAGATGAACAGATTAAACAAAGAGTTACTCAAATACTAAACATACTGCATGACCCAAAGATAGGCTTCAATGGATTGTTTAATGATGTTAAGGAAGAATACCTTGCAGAATTACGCAAAAAAATAGACCGCAACAAGGAACCAGAAAGATATGTGGCAGAACGTGACAAGTTGCTTGCAGAACTAAGACCAACGTTGAAACGAGAAAAAGAAAAAAAGGTCAAAGAAATGGCGATTGCGCTGGACCCAGAAATGGCGCATAAGGGCTATACGGAACACAAGTTTGCATTGACTGGTGAATCTATTATGAAAAACCGTCTGTATGTTTCGTGCGGCAATGCAGCCAAGGCCTTTTACTATGTGGACCAACATCTGTCTGACTATATCCCAGGCGCACAAAACGGGTTGCTGGATACCCAAATCATGTTCAGCACCGATCCAGAACATTTGATTGATGGCATGTCAGGTCACACATTGCCATGTATTAAAATGTCTGATGGTAAATATCATGCGTTGGACCCACAGATACCAGTGAATAAAAAGAATTCAGAACTGCCATTTATTCAAGACGAAATTGTTGTGGGTGGTCAAATAAATCATATCCTGCCGTCAATCGCAGAAAAAGACCGCCCATATAAAATCATGAAAATTGTATCGCCCCAAGAACTTGAAAGTACATACCTGTCATTTGAAAACTTCATACGCGACACAACCGAACACAAGGGTAAGACGGCTGAACTTTGTAATCGTTTAGTTGTGTTGTTGAACAAATTAAACCTGGGACAATATCGCAGCAATACAGAAATGGCATACCATCTGGCCAAAGAAACACAAAATTCAGAACTGCCACTGGATATTGTAGTGTATCAAAGAAAGTCTGGGGAACTGACCGTATTTCCGCGTATAGAATTAGAGGGCAAATGGTACGATTTTCGCATGGATGCCAGCTGGCTGAGGTTAGCTAGACATGACACAGATCCAAAATCAGAATTTAGTCTCCAGGCCCCAGAGTTAACGTTCCAACAGAAATTATCACTAACGGAATATATTACTGCTTATGAGCAACTGGTTGCGGAACGCACAGCCAAAACACAGACCGTGCTGAACGGCAGCGATAAAATAGAAATAGCCTCGCTACAAAAGACTGGGATTGAATTGCACCAGCATGACGATTTTACTACACGAGCAAGATACACAAGAATCCCCAGTCCAGAAGAGCTGGCTAAATCAAGAAACAAAAACCTAGATTTACGTTCTAAGGATTGCTCGAGCCTAAATTTATCTGGTTATCCAGCAGAACTAATCGAATTTGACGACCACACTATATTTCCAACAGATCCGCAAATGCTGCCCCAGGGATTTGATGCGAAACGCCTGCGCGAAACATTCAAAGCCCCCGGCTTAAACATACAACAATTGCACGAACGTGGCATAGATGGGTCCGGCGTAGCAATCGCTATCATTGACCAAGCCCTGGCACCACACACAGAATATAATGCAAACCTGGTGCATTATGAAGAATTTATGCAAAACAACAATGTTAACGGTTCAATGCATGGGTCTGCGGTTGCATCTATTGCAGTCGGTAAAAGCGTTGGTGTCGCACCAAAGGCTAAATTATATTATTTTGCGGCAGATATCACTGATTTGAAATTAGACGAAAATGATCCAAAAAGAAAAACTTCACGATTCTATGCAGCCGCACTAAATAAAATAATTGAAATAAATAAAACACTGCCAGAAAACATGAAAATCGTGGTTGTTTCCGTATCCGCAAGTCCAGCAGAAGCCGGCGATGCCGAATTATGGGCGGCGGCATTACAAAAAGCAAAAGACAACGGTATATTTGTCACAACAACAAATTTAAGAAAGGAATATAACCTGGCAGACAACGGATTATACCGCGATATCAATGGCGATATAAATAATCCATTATCCTATTCACTTGCAAAATGGTGGAACGAACCCATACCGGATGACACACAAAAAAAGACATTGGCATTTCCAATGGGTCACAGAACAATCGCATCACCTACTGGGAATAGCAAGTATGTCCATTATGCTGACGGCAGCTGGTCTTGGATGAAACCGTTTGAGGCTGGTATGTATGCACTGGCCAAACAAGTCGATAGAACGATAACACCAGAACGTTTCTGGGAACTGGGGCTGCAAACCGGGACATACAACCCACAGTCAAAGTCAGTTGTTATAAATCCAGTTGCGCTGGTAGATAAAATACAAGAATTGGCCTTGGCGCGTGACAAGCAACAAATCATCGCAGCAGGTTCATATGAACATGAATAAAAAGTAAGGATTGGATATGAATGTAAAAATCAGAAATGCAGTGCCAGACGATGCGGTCGCAATCCAAAAAATTATTGCAGCCGGATACCGCCGGTCTTTTGCCGGTCTGCACAGTCCAGAATACCTGGAACAAAAGATTCAGGAATACCTGAGTCCGGCCAGAATTGAAAAAATGGCAAATATAATCCGCAATGAAAATTCCGTAAATATTGTTGCAGAAAACGCGGATGGCGATGTTGTTGGCTCGGTCGGCGGTATGCGGGACGAAAACAACAACTGGGAACTGATTGCATTATATGTAGATGAAAATGTAATTGGCGACACCAGATTTGCATTATCACTGGTTCAAGAATTTGCCAAACATGTAAAAGATGCCGGTGCAACAACATTTACAACCGGCACATTGACCCACAGTCGTGTTTGCCGGCTGTACGAATTACTGGGCGGTAAAAAGATAAAAGAATACATCAACGAAAAGCGCGACAATGTATCAGAAACAGTCTTTGAGTTTGATATAAACAGATTCGCATAA